>JBDNHZ010000381.1:0-8185 GCA_041688515.1 Verrucomicrobiota bacterium | reverse complement strand
TTAGAGTCTCCTGACGTCGTCTCCTACGAGTAGGAGACGAGGCGACGAGGCTCACTTCAATCGGGCTTGGAACATGCGTGGGCCGGAGTGCGGCCGGATGGAAGTCAGAGTCTCCTGACGTCGTCTCCTACGAGTAGGCGACGAGGTGACGAGGCTCACTTCAATCGGGCGGGGAACATGCGTGGGCCGGGGTGCGGTCGAATGGAAGTCAGAGTCTCCTGACGTCGTCTCCTACGAGTAGGCGACGAGGTGACGAGGCTCACTTCAATCGGGCGGGGAACGGTCATTGACTCGCGGAGTGTCACGGACTCGCGGAGCTCGTCCCTCCAGGAGTTCGTCCGGGAACCTCAATGACTACTTCGGCACCACGTTCAGGGTGAAATAGGCGGCCGGATGGAGCAGGGGTTGGCCGGCGCGGTTCTTTAGGCCGGGGAACTTCAGTTCGTGGATGTGGCCCACGACCAGGTCCATCGACAGTCGCAGGGATCGGCCGTCGGCGGAGAGCTTCACGCCATGGAGGGCGGGCTTTCCCTTGTCGACTTCAGGTGACCCGTAATCGGCGCGATAGAGGTAGGTGTAGTTTTCTGCCGTGACGGCTTCGAGCGTGGCGGACGCGGGATCCACGGGTTCGGTGAAGGTGATCTCGAACCCATCGTTGCGGCTGTGGATCTCGTGGATCTCGAACGGAGTCTTTCCGGTCCAGACGAGGCGTTGCAGGGCGAAGGGTTTGCCGCCGCGCGCACCCCAACCGCGATCGGAACCGCCGACAAACAGGGATCCGTCGGGGGTCTGTTCCAGGCTGAGGGAACCGGAGGCGAAACCCTCGCGAAACGGGAAGCAAGCGCCCTGATAGACGCCATCGACCTGTTCCAGACAGACGCGCATGACGGTGCTCCAGGTTTGATCCCCGACGAACAACTGGTTCTTGAACGGGCCGAACCGGCCGTCGGATCCGTCGTTGGCGATGCCGCTGGCGCTCTGCCCCATCTTTCCGTAGGGGAAGCCCACGGCCGGCGGCACGAACTCCTTCATCTTCTTCCACTCGGTTGAGACGCGGCTGTTCGAGGTGGGATCGGCCGGGCGCGGACCCAGATTGGAGGCCAGGCCGTACCACTTGTTGCCGGTTGGATTGCCGACGAATCCACCCGGCTTGAGATGTTTCAACCAACAGGTGCCGTTCCACGGTCCCTGGTTGTCGGTATAGAACATGTCCCCCAGATGATTGGTCGCGATGCCTCCGGGCGAGCGGATGCCCGACACGTGGGGGATCGCCTTGCCGTCAGGACCCACCTTCAGGCACCAGCCACGGAACTCGGTTTCGCTGGTGAACGATCCGGTCAGACAGAGCACGACCCAGATGTTGCCCTCGCGATCGAACTTCGATCCGAAAGCGTACTCGTGGTAATCGCCGGTGAGTCCCCAACCGTCGGAGTAGGTCTCGAACACGTCGGCGCGGTCGTCGCCGTTGGTGTCGCGCATGCGGGTGATCTCCCCGCGTTGGGTGGCGTAGAACCAACCATCGCCGCGGGTGGTAATGCCGAGCACTTCGTGAAGTCCCTGGGCGTAGCGCGTGAATTTCACGTCGGCCGGCTTCGGGTCGTTCGCCAGCGCGCCATCGACGAACCAGATGTCCCCGAGGCGCGTCGTGACCGCGAGACGATCCTTGCCGAAGTATTGGATGGCTCCCGCCTCCAGCACGATGCCGTCGGGGATGGGAACGGTGGACAACCGATAGAACTCGTTCTCGCGCTCCGCCTGGGTGGCAGCATGGGAGGCGGGGGCGATCAGGGTGCCGGCCAGCAACGAGAGGGCGGCGATCCGATGGAACCGGGAGAGGTGCGACATAAGTCTGTGTGTCTTTCGTGGTTCGTTGTTGGGGTGCCGTTTCACCAGAGGATCTCCTGTACCAGAGATCCGGGCACCGGCACCGGCACCCGCAGTTCGCGTCCGACAATCACCGGCTTCGCGCCGGGGAACCGCATCCGGACCTTGCCATCGACGAGGAATCCGCCGTTGGCCTCCGCCTGGATGCTGCCTTCAGCCGCCCGGAACCAGACGCTCCCCGCCGCGTTGTTCCCGCTGAACTTCAAGGTCCGGGTCAGGACGATGTCCACGTCCACGGCCCGAGGGACCGGGGTGTCGTCGATGGTGATGCCTTGAAAGCGATAGCGGAACGAGGGACGCCGACGCTCGTCGAGGGTGTACCCGAGGAACTGGTACCCGGCGGCTTTGCCCGAGGCTTTCGGCCAGGTGGCGTCGGGTGTCCCGAGGAGGGCGAACGGAGCTCCTTCCGGAAGCTTCACGATGTGATCGCCCAGGGGCGGTTCGAAGCCGGTGCCACGGTCGGTGCTATGCCGCGACGTGTCGATGAACCCGCCCTGCCAGATCATCGCCAGGCGCAGTTGATTGGCGTCGAAAGCCAGGTTGGCGTGCTCCGGATATCCAACGCCGATCGCGCGCGTTCCGGCGCCTTCGATGAAGTGCCGGTAGATGACCGCTTCCTTGACGGCGGTCAGTTCCTGACGCGAGCGGACCAGCCCGGCGGGAATGTCCGCCTGCGCTCCGGCCGCCATCCACGCCCAGATGGAACGGATCTGGGCCTCGGGATTGCCGTCGAGGATCTCGGTGTTGGCCGCGCGACCCTCGGGCCAGAAGCTCGGCATGCGCGTTCCCGGCCGGAGCGCCGCCGGATCGGGCAGGTAACGGCGGAACCAATCCCAGCGCAGGCGTTCGTGCATGCGATCGAGTCCGAGGGCGGGAATGCCGGTGGAACCATGGGTGGAGAAGGTATGACAGGCGATGCAACTGAGACCGTCGCGACCCACCAGGCGTCGGCCGAACTTGGCGTCGCGCTCGCTGTGGACGGGTTCGGCCTGGGCAGTGGCCGGCACATCGGCGGCCTCAAAGGCGGCCGGCAGGAGCGCGGTGTTGACCTTGCCGAACACGGGCATCCGGGTGGCCATGTAGGGCCGGACCTTGGAACCCTCCGAGAGGAGTTTCGTCATCCATTCGCGACGGAGCTTGCCACCGACCTTTTCGAGGTGGGGCGGCAGCTTGCCTTCCTCGCCGAGATCCGCTTCCCCAAGAACCTTGAACCATCCGTCACGACCCGTGGCGGCGGGACCGCCGACGCCGTCGCGCTGGTGACAGGCGAGACAACCCAGGCGGGAAGTCGTCAGCGACACCTGCTGGGTCGCGCTGGGGACCTGGGCGAGCGAATCCAGGTTCGAAAGCGTGCGGCGTAGAGCCGCGCGCTGATTGACGCTCAGGTCGAATCTCGGAGCACCGGCCGGAACCCGCCCGGCAAGGCATCCCGCCTCCGGGCGTCGGGCGACTTCCCGCAACGGCTTGGCGGCCGTCGCCAGCAGCGGTCCTGAGGAATCCGACAACGCATGACAGGCGGTGCAATTCAACTGGGCGAACCGGGCACGCCCGGCCGTAACCTTGGCCGGATCAAAGGCGAAGTCGGCGCGACCCACCGGCAGCATCGGTTGCCCGAAATGCTTGAGCACCGAACCGGGAATGGCCTGACGCTCGAATCCCGGGCCTGCCCAGCGCGCCTTGAACTCCCAGCCGCCGCCGCGCTGATAGAAACGGAGATCGAGGGTGTGCGGTCCCTTGCTCAACTGGATCTTGCCGTCCTTCTCCGTCGGCGCGTGTTCGCCGTCGTTGTTGACCACCCGTTTCCCGTCGATGTCGAGGATCGAGCCGTCGTCCGAGTTGAGCCAGAAGGTGTAGGTGCCTTCGGTGGCGATCTCGATGGCTCCGGTGAAGCGCACGCCGAAGGGGCCTTCGCGCTTGCCCATGGTGATCTCCAGTTGATCCGCCTCACCGGTCTCACCCGGCTTGCGGCCGTCGTCCATGCTGGACGCGGTGCCGTTGAACCCGTCGAAGTACTCCCACTTCAAACCCGGCACCGTTGCGCCAACCGCCTTCGGATCGCCCAGGGAAGGAGCCTGTTCCCGTAACAGGTACGTGGCCAGCGCCCGCGCCTCGGCATCGGACACCCCCATCGACGGCATGCGTCCTCCGGGCCGGTGCTTCACCGGGTCCTTGAGGAAGCGGATGAGTTCTCCGCCCGGATACTTGGACGCCAGATTGCCCAACTGAAGTCCCTCGCGCTGCGCCCGCTCGAAGGTGTCCTGCGGCAGGTCTGCCGGCCGTTCCGTCGGCGCGTGGCAGGCGACGCACCCAAGCGAATGATACAGTTCGCGACCCAGATCGAGCCGGGCGGGATCGGCGGTGGTGTACACCGGTTCTCCCATGGGCTGGATCGACACCAGAAAATGGGTGAGTTCGTCCACGGCCCGGGTGCGTTCTGCGGCGGGCAGGCCGTGGAGCAGGTGCGGCATGGTCGTTCCCGGCTTGGACGCCGAGGGCGCGGTCAGCCAGGTCCGGAGCCACTGCGGCTCCAGTTGGAGACCGTTGGCCCCAAGAAGCGGCGCCGGACGCGATGCCAGTCGATCGGCAATGGCCCGGTCGGTTCCATGGCAGGAGATGCAATTCAGTTCACCCAGCAGGATCTCGCCCGCGTCCACGCCCTTGCCGGCGGGCACACCCAGGTTGACCCCCTGACCATGGATCAACTGCATGGCACTCGCGGCAACCGCGGCCAGGCAATGGAAGATCCGGTTCCCGATGGGCAATGGCCCCCGGCCGAAGCGGCTGTGGAGTGGTGAATTCACGGTTTGATCCCGTGAGCCTATCCGGACGACGGACGAGGACAATGATGGAGTCGGCTATGGGCTTTTGGGTCCGATCGGAGGGATGGCCCGCCAGTCCTGTGTCGGCGGCCGAAATCGGCAGGGGAATTGGCCGAAAGAAACGAAAGGAGAAGAAAGAAGGGGAGGTGGGGAGGGATGATTCCCGTGATCGTGGGACGCGGGTAGCTGTCGTTCCCCTTTTTTGGATTCCGCGTTCTTTTCGGCCAATGGGCTGCGGCGAGTCAGGAGAAGCGGCGGCCCGCAGGATGCCTATCTCGGCAGATGGCGCAGAATCTCCTTCAGCACCGCCGCCGCGTGGCGGGAGATGGGGACCTCGGTAAAGTCGGCGGCATTGAGGCCTTCCTGGCCACCGGCCAGATCGCTCAGGCCGCGGACGATCAGAAAGGGTTTCTGATTTGCCCAGCAGACCTGGGCAATGGCCGTCGATTCCATGTCGAGGCACTCGGCCTGCCACACGCGGTATGCCCAGCGCCGATACTCTCGGTTGTCCATGAACACCGGTCCGGCAATCCCATTTCCACCGACCGTGACCCGGGCAGTGTTGGTCGACCACGTCAGCGGTGGGAGCGAGGCGATCGCTCGTTCCGCAACCGCGAGCAGTTGGGGATCCGCCGGGAAGAACGGTTGATCGGCCGGCTTGGTCATGCCGTCGCGCACCACGCTCACCATGTCGGGGAACATGAATCCGAAGTTCTCGAAGGGCGGCTTGAAGTACTGGGGAAGTACATAGCCGGAGCCGTCGGGCTTCGGGTTGGCATAGACGGCTTCGCTGTGATGATGCCAGCGGGCCGGGATGACGACATCGCCGATGTGGTTCGAGGGATTGATCCCGCCGGCGATCCCGGCAAACAGCACGTGGGAGATGGGGAATCGATCAAGGGCGAGTTGGGTGGTCATGGCCGCGTTGACCATGCTGACGCCACTGGGGAACAGCAGCAGGTTGCGGCCGTCCACCCGATAATGTTCAAACCGGACCCCGTTCACGACCGTGGTGTGCAGCGGGGCGTTGCTTCCCACCAGAATCGAGCGGTTGGCCGCGAGCTCCGGGGCATAGGCACCCATCACGGCGATATAGGAGGTCGTTGAACGGAGCGGCGTGCTGCATCCGGTGATGCCCAGGACCAACAGGAGCAGGAGTGGAAGTCGGAGGTTCATCGGAAGATCAGGTGCAGGAGGCAGAGCAGGGCGAGGACATATCCCAGTGGAGTGACCGACCGGGCACGGCCGGTGCCCAGATGGAAGCCGACGTAGACGATCATTCCGAGGGCAATGCCTTCCGCGATGCTGAACGCCAGTGGCATGGTGAGCATGACCACCACGGCGGGAACGGCCTTGGCAAAGTCCTTGAGATCGAGATCGGCGACTGACTGCATCATGAAGACCCCGACGATCACCAGCGCCGGTGCGGTGGCGACGGCGGGGATGATGGCGATCAGCGGGTTGAAGAAGAGGGCCAGCAGGAAGCATCCCGCCGTGGTCAGGGCCGTGAGTCCGGTGCGTCCTCCCGCCTCCACCCCGGCGGCCGACTCGATATAACTCGTCACCGTCGAGGTGCCGAGGGCGGAGCCAACCATCGCCGCAGCGGCATCCGCGGTCAGGGCGCGCTCAATGCGGGGAAGATTTCCATTGGAATCCAGGAGTCCGGCACGCTGACAGACACCGATCAGCGTTCCCATGTTGTCGAACAGATCGACGAACAGCAGCGCCAGGACGATCGGCACGCACTGCTGCCAGTGCTGCCAGAAATAGCGCAGGTCCAATTGGAGGAAGGTGGGCTTGAGCGAGGCCGGCGCGGCCATGATCGCGGAGGGTAGCGCCGTGATCGGAGCCGACTTGCCGTCTGCTCCCGTCGATTCGACCAAGAATCCGAGGATGGTAACGGTGGCGATCCCAATCAGGATCGCGCCGGGAACCTTGCGCTGCACCAGGACCGCAGAGAACACCAGTCCGCCGATCACCAGCCATGGCCCGGCCTGATGCAGGTCGCCCAGCGTCACGAAGGTCGCGGGGTTGGAGACAATGACGCCGCCGCCCTTGAGCCCGATGAAGGCAATGAACAGGCCGATGCCGCAGGTGATGGCGATCTTGAGTTCCTTGGGCAACGCCTGAAGCAGGCGCTGGCGCATGCCGGTGATGGAAAGCACGAAGAACACCAGGCCGGAGTAGAACACCAGTCCCAGCGCGCCCTGCCAGGGGATCTTCATCGCTCCGCAGACGGTGAACGCGAAGTAGGCGTTGATCCCCATCCCCGGGGCCAGGGCGATCGGGTAGTTGGTGAGCAACGCCATCAACACCGTCATCAGCGCCGAGGCCAGCGCCGTCGCGGTGATCAACGCCCCCTTGTCCATGCCGCTGGCGGCCAGGATCGAGGGGTTGACCGCCAGGATATAGGCCATCGCGGCGAAGGTGGTGATCCCACCGATGATCTCGCGGTGGACCGTGGTCTTGTGGGCGTCGAGTTGGAAGAAGCGCATGGGATGGACAGGCTCACCAGGAGAGATTCCAGCGACGCCGCGCGAAGCCATACGACACCGGCTTCACCGAGCCAAGTCGCACCTTCCATTCATCGCTGGAGAATTGTTCTTCAAATCTCCGCAGGTCGCGCTCGTACGTTTCGATCATCTGTTTCTTCAACGCCGGCTCAGCGAATGACCATTCCAGCGAGCTTCGGCCGCAAGCCACCAACTCGGGCCAAGTCAGGTTGAACTCCTTCACCGCCGTCATGTATTCGTCAGTCATGTTGGAGTCCCACATGCCCGAATCGTCCGTCGACAGCCCGCACGGAATCCCGGTGCGGAGCATTTCGGCGAAATGATGCTTCGAGTAATCCGGCACGTACTCCAGCAGGAGGTTGCTGACCAGGTTGATCTCGACGAAGGCGATCTTCGAGCGCAGGTGAAGCACAAGGTCGTCGTCCGTCAGCACATTATTGCCATGCCCGAGACGGGTCGCCCCCAGCAGCAGCGTGTCGCGCATGTGGGGATTCGCCTCATCGACTTCCCCGGCGTGAATGGCCAACCCCACGCCCGAGTGCTTCAGACGCATCCGCCGATAGACATCGAGAAAGCGTCGCGGGTGCCCTTTGTCGTCATCTTCGCGCCCGGCCATGTTGATTCCCACCCAGAGATCCCGGTGCCGTGAGACAAAGTCATAGGCCATCTCGACGTGCTTCTCCGCCACCGGAGTGAACCGCAGCACCACCACCTGCCAGCGGCTGACCACCCCGGTGGCCTGGGCATCCGCTTGCTTCAGACGCTCCGCGAGCCGGCGATGAAAATCCTCCGGATCCACCGAGGACCCATCGGCCAAAAGGAAGCCCATCGGGATCGTCTGGGGTTCGAGATAGCGCACGCCCTCGGCGCCATAGCGCTTCATCGTTTCCACCGTCATCTCGAGGAAGACTTCCACGCTCCGGCCCAGCGCACCCAGACGCGGCCAGATCTCCTCGAAGAACTCGGTCC
>JBDNHZ010000380.1:0-3997 GCA_041688515.1 Verrucomicrobiota bacterium | reverse complement strand
GAGACGACGTCAGGAGACTCTGACTTCCCTCGGACGCACCCCCCCGCTGCGGCTTGGTACAACAAGCGGATTGAACCAGAAGGAAGAATCCGATCAGCTTTGACCTGCAATCAGGATTCTTTGACCCTCGCATCCGCAGCGTTAGGCGCGGGAGATCCTTCGTACCTACTTTCATATAAGCCATCATGCCATCCTTACGCACAGTCGCAGTGTTCTTCGGGTTCATCGCAGCGACCACGATCGCGTTGGCGGGACAACCTGTAATGACGGCCGATGCTTTGGTCGCCGCTGTTCGCGACGGAGCCGACGGGGATGTGATCGAGATCGCAGCCGGCTCCTTTGAACTTGGCGCTCCGCTGGAATTGAAAGCCAGGATGACGCTCAAGGGCGCTGGCATGGACAAGACGATCCTCACCGGCACCAAGGATCGCAGGCCGTCCACGACGTCACTCCCCGATCCGGAGATGAAACTCGATGGGTTGGACACCGACGCCTACCTGATCCGCATCAAACGGGACACCGCCGGTGTCACCATCTCGGATCTCACCCTGCACGGCCCGCAGTTGCATGGCGCGATCTTCGCCTGGTTCCACACCGGCCTACACCTGCACCACCTTCGGATCAAAGAGACGCTATGGTCCGGAGTCCGCACATTTGGAATGAAGAAGGCGAAGATTCACGACTGCGAGTTCATCGACGCCGGCGGACGATGGGACAAAGGGCAGCCGGGCGTGAAGGGTGGTATCGCCGGTGGCGGCATCTTCGCCATCTGGATGAGTGACAGCGAAATATCCGACAACCACTTCGTCCGCACGAAGAAGGGGCCTGCCGATGAGTTCTACGGCATCAAGGTGCGGCAGGGGTCGCGGTGCCATGTCCACCACAACACCATCGACACGAACTTCAGCATGGAGTTCCCGTTCGAGAACGACGAGGACAACGAGATCGACCACAACGTATGCTACGGCACCGTTTCCATCCCGAAGTACGCTGGCGGCGTGATGCCGAAGAGCGGGAAGACGTTCCACATCCATCACAACTGGTTCAAAGACAGCTATAGCATCGAGTTCGCCCGTAACGGCGTCGAGATTGATCACAACCTGTTCGACTTCGACCCAAAGGCGGACCACGGAAACCTCATCGCCGGGTTCGGCAACGCGGATGCCAAGGGGCCGCTGAAGTTCCACAACAACCTCGTCAGCAACCCAGGTCGTGGGGTGCTGTGGATCAACGAGGTGTATAACAACGTGGAAGTGCGGAACAACCACATCCTCGCCCGTACGACCGCCACGCCCCGTAAAGACGGGCTTTTCGGGTTCAACCCGAAATGCGACTTCAATACGGTTGCGATCAAGGACAACGTGATCGAGTGCGAGGGCCAGACTCGCCCGCTGCTCCGGAGCAAGGAGAGTTATGGGGCGACCGTCGAGAACAACAGACTGGTGAACGTGGCCGACGCGGATAAGTTGACGAACGCAAAAGCGGATCGGCCGATCGGGTTGGAAGCCCCGCTGAAGTTCATGTGCGGAGTCAAGGGCGAGTTCACGGTGAACGGTTGGAAGGCAACTCCTACGAGGAGATAAAGGAGGTGCACTGAACCTAGCGCCAGCGAGTGTGATGCAGAGCCGATCCCGCAGGCGCGCCACCAACCGCGTGAGCCCCTCGGAGTACTGGCTCACCAGCTTGCGATCCAACATGTCGTTCTCGCCCTGATGCCACATCACGGCTTCAAGCCGGTAGCGGATGCCCCGCCGGTCCAACTCCTGCAGTGATTCGCGAATCAACTGGAGCGTCCTGGGATACAGCTTCTAACCTTGCTCCGGCGCTTCCGGATTCCAGTCAAAGGCCACGGTCGTGCCGCCGATGGCGGACTTGATGATGGCAACCGGGAAGCGAACGTGCTGACGGATCCGTCGCGCAAAGGTCACCTCAGGCCCGACCGAACTCAGGGGCTTCAGCGGCACCCAGCCTTTCGACGCCTCACTTCCATCACCCAGAATGTAGGAATACAGCACGTCGGCCTGTGGCGAACCGGCCCCGCGAAACTCCGGGTAATCATCAATACGCTCCGCGTGCGCATCCGCCCCGACCATGTTCGACTGGCCGGCAAAGAGAAAAACGCGCGTCACTTCCTCGGCGGGCAACGCGGCGACGCAAGTCAGCCACAAGGCGATCAAGAGTGAGATGGTCTGTTTCATTGAATCCGAGCGGAATGCGGCAACGACTGAAGGGCGCGAAGATGGCCGGAGAATCGGTCGTCCTCAATGCCTGACTCCCACAACAACGCTTCAATAAGCACGGACGGAGGCATCGGGGGAAGCCAGGGCCAACATGCGGAAACTCGACTCAAAACCGGCCGGCGTTCATGCTGCTCCCACCTGGACACGGCTCAGGTGTTATTCGTTGCGGCCGCGTTCCGCATCGGCGTCGTTGTAGAGGAAGTACGTGTCCAGATCAGTCCGTTGACCCAAGCCGCTGTCCTTCTTGGAATCCTCCAGATCGGCAAGAATGGCCGGCGAATCGCGCCAACCGCGCTTGCGGAGGAAATCGCTCCAGATAGCGACATCCTCCTCGGAGAGTTCGCGACCCCGTTCGAAGCACCACCGAAGAATCTCCTCGTCCGTGCCGCCCTGAAGGACGCGTTCAACGGGTGGAGTATACTCGACCCGCAGGTATCGGAGGCAACGTCCGTCAAAGCCCTTGCCCAGCCACGGAATGTATTCGGCAGACAGATCGCCGGCAGCATACAGCCGTATCTTGTCGAGCATCCGGGGAAACCAGACCATGCCGTGGGTGTGTTCGTTCGGACTGCAAGGAACGCGTGTCATAAAATGTATGTGACTTCGAGCGCTCCTCGCGACAACGGACTGACAACTCGATAGCACCACGTTCTAAAGCCCATTCCTCAACTGCCCGCACCAATCGACTCCCAAGGCCACTCCGCCGCCATCGCGCGTCAACCAGTAGCCCACCAATTTCAACGCGGTAGCCCGACTCCAAAAGCTGGGATAGAAGATCGGATCACGGTCCTTCGCGTCATTGAATCGGAGGTAAGGGCTCCTTGGATCGAGTAGAACAGGAGAATGGGAGATAACATTGGTGAACGAGGCGCCTGCAGCGACGTCGTCGATCATAGGGCCTCGATATCTCCAAAGAGGGTTGCCGTTATTTGGTTCGACGCTGACAGACTCGATAAGAGATAGCCTGTCCCCTTTGGGATGAGGGTCAGCGTGCACATGACAGTCGAAGGCGGTTCCGGCCTAGTCGGAGGGAGGATACGTCCGGATGCTCGCACGAGCCCTGCGCCAGGCCCGCAGCACGGTGAACACCGAATCGGTTGCGTGTCCACGAGCTCGATTGGCAGCGCCGATAATGAACACCAGATCCCACTGACGGAACAGAGTGGCGTAGGCTTGGCGGAGGGGAGTGCGCGCATCGTAGATGCTGGTGGCTTCGGCCGCCGCGCCGTTGAGCTCAAGAATCAGGAAGCCCCTGCCCGCACGAAGCTCTTCCTCGTCCGAGTAGCGCAGGTCATAGCGGCCGATGAAAAACCCAGGGATCCCGCGTGAAATGCGATCGATTGCCTCCTCCAAGGCGGGCGTTTGGAGGCGTGCGCCATCCCGGAAGATGCAGCCTTGGGCATGGTTGCCGGCCTCCACCAATTTCAGACGGATCCCTGCGGGCAGGACCTCGCTTCGACGGCTTTCGAAGCGTCGCAGGTAGAGATCGGCGATCAGGCAGGCTCGCGGATCCAGCCGGATCAGTTCCTCCACGGTGCGGGTGCCGTCGCCGATGATCTCGGGGAAGATCTTTTCGGTAAGGGCCAGGTAACAAATAAAGGTAGCATCTAGGTGTTGTTACGACTAGCGTGTTTGCCCATGGGCGATCTCGTGAAGCTAACCTTGAAGTTGAAGGCGATCTGGCCGCTTCTCGACGAGCGAACTCGGCGTGTGATGGCCGCCAGCGAAGCTATGGAATTGGGCTACGGCGGAGTGTC
>JBDNHZ010000379.1:0-4378 GCA_041688515.1 Verrucomicrobiota bacterium | reverse complement strand
CGGAATCAGCGACTCGCGCTCGGCGAACGTCCCGGATCGGGTGCGTGAGATCGTTCGCGAATGGATCCCGAGTGATGTCAATCGTCCGGATCGGTTGCGAACGACGACCCGGGCCTGGATGGGTAGCGCCGGGACGAGCACGGTCTTGCAACAGGACGAGGCTTCTGCGGATGGAACGCGGAGTTGGTCGACGACGTACGGCAATGGTGGCAGTTCGATCCTCCAGTGGAGCGGACGCAGCGCCCTCAGCAGTGGAACCCGGTACATGACCAATCGAACCGCCGAGGGCGCCATGGTCATCTCGACCTTCGTGAACGGTCGCCTGACCACAACCCAGCGACGCAACTCCAGCGGCACGCAGATTGGGCGGGTCACCCAGACCTACGATACCCATGGCCGGCCGGTCACCGTCACCGATGATCGCAATGGCACCATCACGCATCAATATGTCGCGGGAAGTGATCTGGTGTGGAAGGTGACCACGCCCCCCTCGGGCACCGGCGACCCGGGCCAGACCACAGTGTACGAGTACGAGGTGGCCGGGCGCGCGTGGAAGGTGACCCACCCGGATGGCGGAATCGTCAACACGACCTACACGCCCCGCGGCGAGGTGGCGACGACCTACGGCGCGCGCAGCTACCCGGTGGAACACACCTACGACAGCCAAGGCCGGATGAAGACGCTCAAGACGTGGCAGAACAAGGGCGCGAGTACCGGCGCCGCCGTGACGACGTGGACCTACGACGATCGAAGAGGATGGTTGACCGCGAAGAAGTACGAGGGGAGAACGACGAGCGTGGAATACGAGTACACCCCCGCCGGCCGCCTCAAGCTGCGGCGTTGGGAGCGCAATGCCTCGACGGGCGGTCGCCTCGTGACCACGTACCGGCATGGGATTCCCGCCGAGTCCGCCTTGGGACTGCCCCTCGACGGTGGCCTGCATCGGATCGAGTACGGGACGACGGCGGTAGGCACGCCGGAGGTCCGGTACACGTACGACCGTGCGGGGCGGCGGATCTCGACCGCTCAATTCAACGGGACAACCGAATTGCGTCGGGTGAATTGGCAACCGGATGAGATCGGGGCCTTCGGAACAGAGACGATGGTGGAAGCCGGTGCCACGACCTTTACGCTGAACCGAGGTGCCGATTTCCTCCTGCGACCGGGCAGTCTCACCTTGCAACGCACGGCCACCAACGTGCTCGGGATGACCTACGGCTACGACACGGCCTCGCGTCTGACGAGTGTGTCGGATGGGGCCTTGAGCGCGACCTACGCCTACCAAGCAAACAGCGACCTCCTTTCGACAATCACCCTGAGGAATGGAGCCACCACGCGCCTGACGACGACACGGGTGTACGACCGCTGGGGACGTCTCCAGAGCCAATGGGCGGTGGCGAACGCCGCTGCAATGCAGCCTGTCGTGGGCTCCGGATACAGCTACAACGCCGCCGGCCAGCGGATCCGACAGGATCTCGGGGATGCCACCTACTGGACCTATGCCTACGACACGCTCGGTCAATTGACCGGAGCGCAGCGCCGATGGACCGGCGGCACGCTCGTGGCCGGCCAGCAGTACGGCTACCTCTACGACGACATCGGGAACCGAAAGGAATCGAAGGAAGGGGGCGACGCCATCGGCGCCGGCCTCCAAACCACGACCTACACGGCGAACCTGCTGAACCAGTACACGAGCATCGGGACGCTTGGGGTGGCGTCGGTGAACGGCCTAGCGAACGCGACCAACAATGTGAGCGTGAACGGGGTGGGAGCGATCCGGCAGGGCGAGTATTGGTGGAGGGAGACGACCGTGAACAACGCGTCGGCCCCGGTGTGGGCCAGCCTGAACGTGGCGGCGAGCAACGGCGGGAACACCAACACGACGGTGAGCCGGTACGTGCCGAAGGCAACAGAGACCCCGACGATCGACGCGGACGGCAACCAGACTGGGGATGGCCGCTGGATCTACCGCTGGGACGCGGAGAACCGCCTGGTGGGGATGGAGACGACCACCGCTGCCACCACGGCCGGCGTTCCCTACGCCAAGGTCCGCTGGACCTACGATCCCCTCGGCCGGCGTATCCAACGCGAGAGTTGGCAAGGTGCCAACCCGGTCGTCGTGACCAAATACGTTTACGACGGTTGGCAATGCCTCGCCGAACTCGACGGCTCCAACGCTGTGACTGCGACCTACGCCTGGGGCTTCGACTTGAGCGGCAGCCGGACTGGCGCAGGGGCAGTCGGTGGTCTGTTGTGGGTAAATCAAACCCAACACGGCCGGCACTTCTACGGGTACGACGGCAACGGAAACGTCTGCGGGTTGACGTCAGCGACGGATGGGACGCGCAGCGGTGGGTATGAATATGATCCGTTTGGTGGGGTGATCCGGGTGGATGCGCAAAACCCGGTCGTGAGCTGGAACGAGTGGCGGTTCAGTACGAAGCGGAGGGATGGGGTGGCGGAGGTGGTGTTGTATGAGTATCGGGGGTATGACGTGCGGATGGGGAGGTGGCAATCTAGAGATCCGATTGAGGAAGATGGGGGAGTGAATCTGTATGGCTTCGTGGGGAATGACGGGGTGGATGAAGTAGATATACTTGGAGAAAGATCTAACATTTCTGTGGATTTCTCAATCCCTACTCTCATTCCAGGACTTAACGGATATGTGAGGGGTGATTTTTGGAAGGATGACTGCTGCATTAATGGATCGTTGTTTATAGCGGCAGAGCTAGCTCCTCCTGGATTTCATAGTGTGAAAAAGGTGGCAAGTAAACTAAATGTGCATTTGGAGTTAGCAGCACGGGGTGGGGCTCGAGTTGAGGTTAATTATTGTAAAGGGAAAGGAGGTGGTTGTTTGGGATCGAAAATATGCGTTCGCCTGGAAGCAGTTGGACGGGCTGAATATCGTGGGTTCGGAGGACGAGGAGGGTTCACTAGAATAAGAGTGGGAGCGGCAGTCGAGGGGGGTGCCGAGCTTTGTTTAAACTTGTGTTCAGGAGAGGTTACATTCGGTTCCGATATCTCGTTTTACGGTTATTTAAATTTTGGTACTAAAAATTTCAATAGGTCTTATGCATTTGGCGGTAATTGGAGTATTCCAACTAGCACAGTTGGTAACTGGCAAAATGGTGCGGTTCTCCAGCAAACCGGATGGTGTTGCGCAAATTGAAGAACTTGATGAAAATAGAAAAAGTTTCGCTTCAGCATGAGCGCCCGTACGTAAAAATTACCGACGGGCGGAGAGGCGATATAATTATAGTGATTCTTTTGATAAGTTTACTGTTTATCGTTGTTGTCTTCTTTTCACTGCCTCTTGCGGGATTGGCTTTTAGACATGGTGCAAGCATCGGCGATTGGGTGATAGCAATTTCAATTAGCTCCTTTGCTTGTATATTAGCCTATCTACTCGCAAGAATGTTTCTTACTCAAGTGGCTCCTTGGCAAATAGGAATAAAGCGTTGCGACGGAGAATTTGTCGTTCAAACAAAATATTTAGGAATCAATTTTAAAAAGAGTGTCGGGCTTGAAGCTATACTGTTGGTCTCTCCAGTATACCAGCGCGGTGACTGGGGATATGCTATCTGGCTAACTGATGGGATACATCCAAAAAGCTTGATTATGAGGCCTTCACTTTGCAGTTCCAACATCACTAAGGCCTTGTCCGTCGGGATGTTACAAGCAAAACGCCTAGCTCCTCTAATAAAGGTACCCGTAAAGTCGTGCGAATCGTGGTTAAATTATTCAGATACTGCAAAGAAGATGCAACACCATTGCGAGTTCCCAGGAAAATAGTATCGCTAAATCACATGTCTTTTGGGGTCGGGTCTCTGTCTTTTGGGGTCGTTATTTGGGTCAGTCCTTGGTTTTCAATGCAGAATCATGTTAGAGCGCTTCCGCTCTAGGTTCATCTAAAGCGCAATTCCCTCGTCCGAAGATCGTCGCTCCGCCCCACCAAGCATCCCACTGCGTGCTGTCACGTGAGCTGCTAGCCTTCGGGGCCATGTGACGTGCGCGGTGTAATGCTGCATCCAGTCCAGGACCCTCCCGGCAAGCCGGGTCCCTCCCTCCCCGGATGTTCCCTCGGGAATACCTCGGCAGCATTACCCGCCGCAGTCACAAGTACTGATAGGAATTAACTGATAGGAATTTGCTTTTGACGCTCCGCGGTGAGGGAGATTTGGTTTGATGAAAGCGGTGACATTAGGGGATCCTCCCCCCTGTTCTTGGCGGTGTCAATGGCTTGGAGCACGGGTCGCAAGGCCGACGGAGGGAACTTTGGGGGACTCAGGCAGTCTTTCTGTGGTTTTCAGCCTCTTTTCGGACGGTTTCCGGGCACGAGATTGCCCCACCAAGCGGGGGTTCGCGCTCAATCGGTGAT
>JBDNHZ010000378.1:0-13696 GCA_041688515.1 Verrucomicrobiota bacterium | reverse complement strand
TCAGCACCGACAAGGGGTTGTGCGGCGCGCTTAACACCAACCTGCTGCGGGAAGCCCTTCGTTATGACAAGGACACCACCGTGTTCATCTGTGCCGGCCGCAAGGGTTCCCAGTGGGCTTCGCGGATGAAGCGGGATCTGGCGGCCGAGTTCACCTACAAGGATATCCCGGCGTTCAGCGAGGCGCGGGCCATTTCGCGGTTCGCCCAGGAGTTGTTCACCAGCGGCAAGGTGGACGCCGTGGACGTGCTCTACACCAACTTCGTTTCCACGCTGGTTCAGAAGCCCGAGACGCGTCAGTTGCTGCCCATCGGCAGGATCCAGAAGCTGGATGCCGACCTGAGCGGCGTCGGCGCTGCCGAAGAACTGACGGCCAAGGGTGGAGTCGAATACCTGTTTGAACCCGGGGCTTCCGTCGTGCTCGGCAATCTGCTGCCGCACTACGTGAACTATCAGGTCTTCCAATTCCTCCAGGAATCGAAGGCCTCCGAGCAGTCGGCGCGCATGGTCGCCATGAAGAACGCGACCGACAACGCCAAGCAGCTCATCAAAGATCTCACCCTCGAATACAACAAGCTCCGCCAGGCCAACATCACCAAGGAGCTGCTCGAAATCACCAGCGCCGCGATGGCGATGGGCTGAAGCTGACAACCCCTCTCTTTTCCTTAGCCTCTTTCATTTACCGCCCATGAACATCGGCAAAATCGTGCAGATCATCGGTCCCGTCGTGGACGTGGAATTTCCGGGCGCCCTGCCCGCGATCTACAACGCCCTGACGATCAATTTCATTCCGCCGGGTGGCAGCGCCACCAAGCTGACGCTGGAAGTCCAGCAGCACCTCGGCGGCAACTGGGTTCGTACGGTCGCCATGAGCACGACCGAGGGACTGAAGCGCGGCCAGGAAGTCGTCGATGCCGGCGCTCCGATCTCGATGCCTGTTGGCGAAGCCGTCATGGGCCGGGTGTTCAACGTCACCGGTGACGCCGTGGACGAGCAGGGCCCGGTCAAGGCCGACAAGTACTACCCGATCCATCGCAACGCCCCGCCGCTCGTGGATCAATCCACGAACCCGCAAATCCTGACGACCGGCATCAAGGTCATCGACCTGATCTGCCCGTTCTTCAAGGGCGGCAAGGTCGGTGCGTTCGGCGGTGCGGGCGTCGGCAAGACGGTCGTCATCATGGAACTGATCAACAACATCGCGAAGCTGCACGGCGGCATTTCGATGTTCGCGGGCGTCGGTGAACGGACCCGTGAGGGCAACGATCTTTACAACGAGATGATCGAGGCCAACGTCATCAAGACCAAAAAGGACGCCAAGGGTCATCCCGAGATCGGTGAGAACGGAATGCCCATCCTCGAGCCCGGCTCCCGGATCGGCTTGGTCTATGGTCAGATGAACGAGCCTCCTGGTGCCCGTTTGCGCGTCGCGCTCTCCGCGCTCGCTGTGACCGAGTATTTCCGAGACGAGAAGAATCAGGACGTGCTGCTCTTCGTCGACAACATCTTCCGTTTCTCTCAGGCCGGATCCGAAGTGTCCGCGCTGCTCGGCCGCACGCCGTCTGCCGTCGGTTACCAGCCGACGCTGGCCGCGGAAATGGGCAACCTGCAGGAACGCATCACCTCGACCAAGAAGGGATCGATCACCTCCTTCCAGGCCGTTTACGTTCCGGCAGACGATCTGACCGATCCGGCTCCGGCCACCACCTTCGCGCATCTGGATGCGACCATCGTGCTGGAACGATCGATCGCCGAGCTCGGCATCTTCCCGGCCGTGGATCCTCTCGCTTCCAACTCCCGCGCTTTGGCGCCCGAGTTCGTGGGTGAAGAGCACTACGCCGTCGCCCGTGGCGTCCAGAAGGTGCTCCAGCGCTACAAGGACCTTCAGGACATCATCGCGATTCTCGGCATGGACGAGCTTTCGCCCGAAGACAAGACCACCGTCTTCCGTGCCCGTAAGATCCAGAAGTTCCTGAGCCAGCCGTTCACGGTGGCCGAACAGTTCACCGGCCGCCCTGGCAAGCAGGTTCCCGTCGCCGAGACCGTCCGCAGCTTCAAGGAGATTCTCGAAGGCAAGTTCGATGACGTGCCCGAGGCCAACTTCTACATGAAGGGTGGAATCGACGAGATTCGCGAATGACCTGAGACACCATGGCCACCCTGAAACTCGAAATCGTCACTCCGGAGGCGAAGATCTATTCCGAAGACGTCGACATGGTCACGCTTCCCGGCGTCGAGGGGGAGATGGGCATCTTCCCGATGCACATTCCCCTCATGACCCAGATTGCCGCCGGTGAGATCACGGCGCGAAAAGGGGGGCAGGACTTCTTTCTCGCCATTGGCGAGGGGTTCGTGGAAGTCACGGGCAGCCGGGTGGCCGTGCTGACGGACATGGCCATCAAGGCCGATGACATCGATGAGGTTCGGGCCGAGGAAGCCCGCAAACGGGCCGAGGCGCGACTGGCCGAGAAGCTGACCGATGAAGAGGCGGCGACCGTTCAGGCTTCCCTGATGCACTCGTTGACCCAGTTGAACGTCAAGCGGCGCCGGCGCAGTTGACCCGCCCGCCACACGACGAAAGAGCCGGTCCCTTGGTTGGGACCGGCTTTTTGTTTTCCGAGGAATGGGGCTTCCCCTGTGAATCGGTGGATTCCCCCGCTGCCGTTCTCGTGTGCTCGCCGCAAATCTGTGGACTGCGTCAGTCCCGGTCGAACGAGGCCCGCTCCTCGCCCCGCGGCAGCGTGACTCGCGGACGATCACCATCGGGATACTCGAACACGCGGCCTTCGAAATTCCGGATGAGCACCCGACCGGGCTGCCGGGCGAGGACATACTCCGGATTGACGGGGACCTTTCCGCCGCCGCCGGGGGCATCGATCACGTATTGCGGCACGGCGTAGCCGGTGGTGTGACCGCGCAGGGACTCCATGATCTCCAGGCCGCGGGCGACGGTGGAGCGCAGATGGGCGCTGCCGGCGATCAGATCGCACTGGTAGAGGTAATAGGGTTTCACCCGGCAAAGCAGGAGTTTCTGGACCAATGCCTTCATGATCTCGGGCGTGTCGTTCACGTGCTTGAGCAGCACCGACTGATTGCCCAGTTGGATCCCGGCATCCGCCAGTCGCCCGAGCGCTTCGTGCACCTCGGTGGTGAGCTCGCGCGGGTGGTTGGTGTGGATCGAAACGAACAGCGGATGGAACTGCCGCAGCATGGCGCACAACTGGGGCGTGATGCGCTGGGGCAGGAAGATCGGGATGCGCGTCCCGATGCGAAGGAACTCGATGTGGGGAATGGCCCGCAGGCGGGTGAGAAGGAACTCGAGCTTCTCGTCGTTGAAGAGCAGGGGATCCCCGCCGCTGAGCAGCACATCCCGGATCTCGGGGTGCGAGGCGATGTAGGCGATCTGACGGTCGAACTCCGGGTGGAAGTCGTATCCGCTGGCGTTGCTCACCAGACGCGAGCGCGTGCAGTAGCGGCAGTAGGAAGCACAGCGATCGGTGACGAGGAACAGCACGCGGTCCGGGTAACGGTGGACCAGACCCGGGACGGGAGAATGACTGTCTTCGCCGCAGGGATCGCTCATCTCCCACGGTGCCGTCTCGGTTTCCTCCAGACGGGGCACCACCTGGCGGCGGATCGGGCAGTTCTCGTCCTGCGGATCGATCAGGTTGAAGAAGTGGGGGGTGATGGCCAGGGCGAGTTTGGATTGGCCGGCGAGGATGGCCCCGGCTCGTTCCTGGGCGCTGAGAGTCGGCAGAAGGCGCGTCAACTGTTCGACGTTGGTGACGCGGTTCTTCAGCTGCCAGCGCCAGTCATTCCAGTCGCAATCAGGCACCTGCGCCCAGGCTCCTTTACCAGCCGGATGGAACTGCTTGAGGGCAGTGAGTTCGTCGGACGGAAGAGGAGACCGGCCGGAAGAGGAGGACTCGTTGTCCATGTGCAATAGGGGGTCACATTAGGGTGGGACCGAGGGGCGTCAAGCGACCGGGAAGGAACTGGGAACTCGGAAAGGGGTTCCCCTTCGCGCACGATGAGTCCCGTGCCCGATTTCTCGCCCCATGCGGAGGCTTCTACGCCGAGCTGACTTCTTTCGATCGTTTTGAGGAGGTCGCGGAAGAGTCGGTTTATTCGAGGGTGCCCGACTCCTGGCAGGTGCTGGTGACCGGTTTCCGCAAGTTCGATGACCTGCTGCGCATGATCCTGGATCTCTCCCAGAGCGAGTGGGCGAGGGTTTGCGAGTATCCGGAGGGCGAACGGTCCGCCGGGGCGGTGCCGATCAGTCCCGCGTAATGGCGTGGAGACGGGATTCCAGTTCGGCTCGGAAGCCCGCGAGCTGCTCCGGCGAAAGTTCACGGGGGATGACCAAGGGCTTGCCGAGGGTGACATCGCACCGGCCGAAGGGCAGGGGAATCTGGAAGGCATCCCAGCTGCCCAGGGATTTCTTCCAGGGCAGATGGTAGGCGACGGGGACGATGGTCAATCCGGTGAATTGGGCGGCCACGATGACGCCTTCCTGGGCCCGGTAACGCGGCCCACGGGGACCGTCCGGGGTGATGGCGATGTCGCATCCGTTGCGGGCCAGGCGCACCAGATCGCGCAGTGCCTGAGCGCCCCGTCGGCTGGAGGATCCGCGTGCCGGGATCGCCTTGAAAAGTTCGAGCGCGTAGGCGATCAGGCTGCCATCCCGGGAGGCACTGACGAGGGTCGCGAGCTTGCGTCCCGATTTGCCCCGGGTGATGTGCCGAAAGATGTGGGGCGAAAGCAGGATGCGATTGTGCCAGGCGGCGTAGATGACCGGCTGATGGTGATCGGGTGCCAGAACCCCGCTGTGATCCTCCCAGGTCCAACGCAGGGTGGCGGCCAGCAGGCAGGTGGCACGGTAGGCCAGGTGGGCGGCGAGGCGTCCGTGCCAGTGCGGCTTGGTGGGGATCACCGGGGCGCTACGGGCCGCCGGACGGGTGGGTTCCTCGGGCGACGCGTTGTCCGGGGGCGGAGGCTTCACGCGGGTTTGCGCAGGCAGGCGCGCACCAGTTTTTCGACGGTGACGTCGGGTCCGAGGAGCGCCGCCGCGGCTCGGACCGCTTCCTGCGCTTCCTGTGGCTTGAACCCCAGCGCGATCAGTGCAGCGGCGGCATCCGCGAGGCGTGCCTCCGATTCGGGAAGGGCGGCGCGCGGAATTCCGGTGCTGGCTGCGTCGGTGCCGAAGGTGGCGAGCTTGTCCTTCAGTTCGACGACGATCCGCTCGGCGGTCTTGCGACCCACGCCCGAGACGGAGGACAGCGCCTTCACGTCCTGGGCGGCGACGGCGGCGCGGAAGGCATTCACGGAAAGGCCCGAAAGGATGCTGAGGGCGATCTTGGGTCCGATGCCACTGACCGAGTGGATGAGAAGGCGGAAGAGGTCGCGTTCAGACGGGGTCAGGAATCCGTAGAGCGTGTGGGCATCCTCGCGCACGGCGAGGTGGGTGAGGAGTTTCACTTCCTGGCCGACGGGAGGGAGTCGGTCGAAGGACGACAGGGGGATGAGCACTTCGTATCCGACCCCTTGGACATCAATGATCGCCAAGGCGGGAAGGGCGTCGAGCAGGCGCCCGTGCAAGTGGGTGATCATGTGGGGAGTTCCAGCTTTGATTTCCGGACCAGATGCAGATCCCCGATGACCATGCCTTTATCGGCGGCCTTGCACATGTCGTAGAGGGTGAGGGCGGCGACGGCGACGGCGGTGAGGGCCTCCATTTCGACGCCCGTGCCGGCGGTGATCCGGGTGGTGGCGGTGATGAGGATGCGATCGCGGGAGTCTGGAATCACGAAATCGATCTCGCAGTGGGTGATCGGCAGCGGATGACAGAGCGGGATCAGGTCGCCGGTGCGTTTGGCGGCCATGATTCCGGCGATGCGGGCGGTGGCGAGGACGTTGCCTTTGGCGACGCGGTTGTTCTCGATCAGATCCAGTGTGGCGGTGGCCAGGCGGATTTCGCCCGCCGCCGTGGCCTCGCGCAGGAGGGGGGGCTTGAGGGTGACATCGACCATTCGCGCTTCGCCGTGGGCATCTACATGAGAGAGTTCACTCACCTCCCCCAAGGCTGCCCCGGATTCTGGGAAAGGGCGAACCGGAAGATGGGACGGTCCGGCCGCATTCCCCGAGATTCCGCTTCCGTTTTCTGCGGGTGGGAGCCTGAATCCCCCTCCTTCGTGCAAGAGAACTCCCATCCGCGGCATTATTGTGGTGTCTTCGGCGTCTTCGGTCACCCGAACGCCGCCGAGCTCACCTATTACGGCCTCTACGCCCTGCAGCATCGCGGGCAGGAGAGCGCTGGCATCGCGACCACGGATGGCAAGAGCTTCCTGGTGCATCGCGGCATGGGTCTGGTCCCCCAGATCTTCCAGGGGGACACGCTTCACCGGCTGATTGGTTCGGTGGCGATTGGGCATACCCGCTACTCGACGACGGGTTCCTCCAACATCACCAACGCCCAGCCATTGATGGTGGACTGCGCCAAGGGACGCATTGCGATCGGTCACAACGGCAACCTGACCAACGCTGCCCAATTGCGGGAGGAGCTGGAGGCCAAGGGTTCGATCTTCCAGACCACGGTCGACAGCGAGATCATCCTCCACCTGCTGGCGCAACCGGCCCGGGGCAGCCACGAGAGCGCCCTGGTGGACACGGTGCGCCGAATCGAGGGAGCCTACTCCCTGGTGATCCTGACCGAGCGCGAGTTGATTGGGGTCCGGGATCCGCACGGGTTTCGGCCGCTGAGTCTGGGCCGCCTGCCCAACGGGGCGTGGGTCATGGCCAGTGAGACCTGCGCCTTCGATCTGATCCAGGCGGAGTTCGTGCGCGATGTGGAGCCCGGAGAGATTGTGATCATCGACGCGAACGGGGTGCGAAGCATGCAGGCTTTCCCCGAGCAGCAACGGCGGGCGTTCTGCATTTTCGAATACGTCTATTTTGCGCGGCCGGATTCCACCATCGCCAATCGCAATGTCTACAAGGTGCGCGTGGAGATGGGCCGGCAGTTGGCCCGCGAGCACCCGGTCGAGGCGGACATCGTGGTGCCGGTGCCGGACTCGGGAAATTGCGCGGCGTTGGGATACTCGATGGAGAGTGGCATTCCCTTCGAGATGGCGTTTGTCCGCAATCACTACGTGGGACGTTCGTTCCTCCAACCCTCCCAGTTCATCCGGGACTTCGCCGTGAAGGTGAAGCTCAACCTGATCGGCGATCTGGTGCGCGGGAAGCGGGTGGTGATCATCGACGACTCGATTGTCCGGGGCACCACCAGCCAGGCGCGCGTGACCAGCCTGAAGGAAGCCGGGGCCAAGGAAGTTCACGTGCTGATCTCCTGTCCGCCGCACCGCAATCCGTGCGTGTACGGGATCGATTTTCCCGAGCGCTCAAAGCTGATGGCGGCGAACTACACGCTCGACGAGATCCGCCAGTATTTGCACGCCGACTCGCTCGCTTATCTCAGTGAGGCCGGAATGGTGCAGGCGACCGGGTTGGACAAGTCCGCCTTCTGCCTCGCCTGTTACAACGGCGACTACCCGGTGAAGTACGATCCGATCCTGGACAAACACATCATTGAGCGTCGTCGGGATCGGGGCGGCAGCCTGGTGGCGGAGTTGGTGGCGGAAAGCCGTCACCTGCAGTTGCTCTGAGGCGGAGCAACGCCGGGGAATCTTGGAACCTGAAAACCGCAGGGGCTTGTCCGCAAAGGGCGCAGATTCCGCAGATGGGCAGGTCCTTGGAAGCGTCCAGGGTGGAGGCGCTGCCTCACCCTGTCGGGGAGGAGCCTTCCGTGGGAAACACTGCTGTGATCTGCGCCCTCTGCGCCCTCTGCGCCCTCTGCGGATAGAACTCCGGTTTCAAGCTCAGCCGATCCGGAACGAGATCCGTTGAACCACGTCCTTGCCGACGGCGAGTTGGAGGCGTTCGAGGATCTCCCGCTGCCGGTACCGAACGATCTCCGAGAGCCATACGCTGCTGTCCACGGACACGAAGACCGTGCCCTTGGCCAATGCGGTGGGATGGGCATGGGCGGTGATCACCGGGTCGATCGTTCGCTTCCACACTTCCACGATCTGGGATTCCTGCTGGCGTCGGTCGATCCGGAGTTTGGAGAGGACGTTGGGGAGGATGTCGGCCAGGGACTTGTCGGCCCTCCGTTGGGCGGTCTCGACGGGCCGCAAATCCACGCCGCGCCAACTCGCCAGCGTGCGTGCCCGGGCTTCGACCCCGGCCTTTGCGGCCTTTTGGCGCTCGGCAGGAGTGAGGGGGTTGGTGCTGGCCGGTGGCGTGGCCTCCATGACCGAGGGAGGGTGGGGATCCCGGGGGTGTCTGGCAACGGTGCGCTCCACCCGGAGGATCACCCAAGAATCGCCTCGCACGGCCGGTGACGGTTTGGCAGGGTCTTCGGATCATGCGTTGGCTGCGGCAGTTGGCGGCATTTTGCCTGTTGGGATGGGTCACGGCACTGGGGCTCATTGGGGCCGAGTACCGATTGATCGACGGCACCGTTCTGTCCGGCGAGATCATCTCGGCGGACAAGGATGCTTTTGTGCTGAAGTTGGAAGGGGGCGGATATTCTTCCCGGACCGACTGGGGCAAGCTGTCGGATGAATCCCTGATCGCGATGTCCACGGTGCCGAAGGCGGCCAAGTTTGTGGAGCCTTACGTCTCGTTGCCGACGGCGGAAGAGGTCCGCCGCGAGCGCCCGGCGATCAAGATCGTGGAGGTTCAACGGGTGCCGCATCCGCAGGTGGCGAAGGGTGCATTTGCGGCGGTCATGACGCCGGGAGGCCTGTTTTTCATCGGGTTGATGTATCTGGCGAATCTCTTCTTCGGATTTGAAGTGGCGCGGTTCCGCTGGCGTTCGCCGGTGTTGGTCTGCGGGTTGTCGGCGGTGCTGCCGATTCTCGGGCCGCTGATCTTCCTGGCCATGCCCAAGTGGGCCCCGCCGGAGGAGGTCAACGCCACTGCTGATGCAATGGATGCCCAGACTCTGACGGTGGCGGATTCCGGGCCATCGATGGTCCAACAGATGGGGCTGCGGACCGGGGGGCCGGCGGGCAAAGCGGAGGAATTGCCTCGGACCTTTCGCAAGGGCGAGTTCACTTTCAACCGGCGATTTTTCGAGACCCAGTTCGAGGGATTTCTGCCGTCCGCATCGGTGGAAGCCGCCGCGGGTCTGGTCATGGAGATGACGTCGGGCACGGGCACGGTGGTTTCGAGCAAGATCAACCGGATGAACACATCCGAGGTGATTGTCGAGACGGTCGGTGGAGGCGAGGCCCACATGGAGTACGGATCCATTGTGGAAATCACGCTTCGTCACGCCTGAACCGCTCCCTCCCAAGTTGGCCATGAATCCCAAGTATCGCGCGATTCTGCTCTTCGGTGCACCTGGTGCAGGCAAGGGCACCCAAGGGAAGATCCTGGGGCAGATCCCGAACTTTGTTCATTTCTCCTGCGGAGATGCCTTCCGCAATCTCCGGGTGGATTCCCCCTTGGGACGGGTCTTTGTCGAGTACGCCTCCAAGGGACAGTTGGTGCCGGACGATCCGACCATCCAGCTCTGGTGCACCTCGATCCAGGGCTTGCTCGGCATGGGCCGGTTTAATCCGGAGGCCGATACGCTGCTGCTCGATGGCATTCCACGCAATCCGCGTCAGGTGGAATTGATGGCGGACCTGATCGACGTGAAGGCCATCTTCAACCTGTTTTGTCCGCAGATGGACAAGCTGGTGTCGCGCCTGCAACGGCGGGCGCTCAAGGAAAACCGGTTGGACGACGCCAATGTCGAGGTGATCCGGGCGCGCCTGGAGACCTACAAGCGCGACACCCGCGCGGTTCTGGAATGTTATCCCGAGCAGATGATCCATCAGATCGATTCGACGCAGGAACCGATGCAGGTGCTGCTCGACATCCTGAAAATCGTCGTGCGGATTCCCAAGCCGGCGGTCAGCGATGGGCAAACCGTGTTCACCCTCCCGGCGGGGGTGGGGCCGACGGGTCCGGGTTGATCCGCATGGGGCTATGAGCGGCTCGGTTGCTTTCACCGCCTGATTCACCATGTCCACCTCGCCGCGCATTGTCTTCATGGGGACGCCGGACTTGGCGCAGGTGATTCTGTCGCGCCTGCTGGACAGCGGGGTGGGTCAGGTGGTGGGGGTGGTGGCGCAACCGGACCGACCGGTGGGACGACACCTCGAACTCACCCCGCCCCCGGTCAAGGCCGAGGCCCTGCGCCGGGGCCTGCCGGTCCTCCAACCGTTGAAGGCACGGGACCCCGGGTTTGTGGAACAGTTGCGGCAGTGGGCTCCCGATGTCGTGGTCGTGGCTGCCTACGGGCAGATCCTGCCCCAGGCCCTCCTCGGTGTTCCCCGTCTCGGCTGCCTCAATATCCATACCTCCTTGCTGCCGCGTTGGCGTGGCGCGGCACCCATCCAATGGGCGATCGCGGAAGGGGACGCTGAGAGCGGGGTCTGCCTGATGCGCATGGAGGCGTCGCTCGACACCGGGCCCGTGTTGGCAACGGTCCGGACGCCGATCACCGATTCGGACACGGGCCGGACATTGCACGATCGCCTTGCGGAACTGGGCGGACGATTGCTGGTGGACACCTTGCCGGCGTATCTGGAAGGCAAGGTCGCCCCGGTGGTGCAACCGACGGAGGGCGTCACCTACGCACGCAAGATCAGTCGCGAAGACGGGCGCATCGACTGGAAGCGTCCGGCGCGGGAGTTGTGGCGGCGACAACGGGCGTTTGATCCGTGGCCGGGTGCCTTTTGCTTTCTTCCCGGGCCGGCCGAAGGCACCCGGCGTCTGTTGAAGGTTCACTCGATGGAACCGCTTGACGGGATGTCCGGGGTGCCTGGGACGGTCTTGGGCGGAGCGCAGGAAGGTCTGGTGGTGGCGTGCGGCGAGGGAGCACTGCGACTGCTGGAGGTGCAGGTGGAGGGTGGACGCCGGGTCGGAGCGGCGGCCTTTCGGGCAGGGCATCCGCTGGAACGTGTGGAGTGATCGAGCGTCTTGCCCGTGGGTCGACAACGGGACACTCCGGAGTAGTCTGGCCGGGTGATTCGAAATGTGATCTTCGACTGGTCCGGAACGCTGGTGGATGATCTTCCCGCGGTATGGAATGCCTCGAACCAGATCTTCCGCCTGGCCGGCGTTCCCGAGATGTCGCTGGAACAGTTCCGAACCGAGTTCCACCTGCCATTCCGTGGATTCTACGAGCGGTACGTTTCTCATGTGCCCCAGGAGCAGTTGGAGCGCTGGTTTCACGAGAGCTTCGGACAGTTGCAGCACACGGTCGTGGCACTTCCGCACGCCCGCGATTTCCTCGAGTTCTGTCGGACGCACGGTTTGCGGACCTTCCTGTTGAGCGCGGTTCATCCCCGGATGTTCGAGGTGCAACAACGCGCCACGGGATTTGGTGAGTTCCTCCAGCACCCGTATCTGGGCGTACACGACAAGCGGGATCAGATCCGGCTGATGATGGCGGAACACGGGCTGACGGCGTCCGAGACGGTGTTCATCGGGGACATGGAGCATGACGTGGAGACGGCGCGTCACGGGGGCGTGGCCAGCGTGGCAGTGCTCACCGGGTACAATCGGCTCGATCAACTGCGTCGGGCCCAACCGGACCTGATCGTCGAGCATCTCGGGGAACTCCGGGGTTTGCTGGAACGGAATGCGCTGCGGCTTCACGCGCCTCCCGTCGGAGTGCAGCGCCCGATTCCCACGGTGGGCGGGTTGGTCTTCCGCGACGATGGCCGGATGCTGCTGGTGCGCACGGCGAAGTGGTCGGATCGATGGGGAATCCCGGGCGGCAAGATCGAGTGGGGCGAACCGAGCGAGACGGCACTGCGCCGGGAGATGCTGGAAGAAACCGGGTTGGCGGTGACGGACGTGCGCTTCGTGCTCGTGCAGGATGCCATCCATCCACCCGAGTTCTACAAGGACGCCCATTTCCTTCTCCTCAACTACACCTGCAGGGTCACGGGAGAGGTCGAAGTGCGCCTCAATGACGAAGCTCAGGCGTACCAGTGGGTCACCCGGGAAGAAGCGGAAGCGCTCCCGCTCAATACGCCGACGCGCATCCTTCTGGAAGCTCTGGATCCCGGATGATCGGTCTCGGTCAGGAGAGCTGGGAGAAGGTGCGGTCGGCGGCTTCGAGCGTGCGATCGATGTCGTCGTCCGAATGGGCGGTGGAGAGGAAGCCAGCTTCGAATTGGCTTGGCGCGAGATAGACGCCCGCGGCGAGCATGCCGTGGAAGAACCGGGCGAAGACCGCCCGATCGGAGGTCATGGCATCGGCCAGGTTCCAGACCGGACGATCGGTGAAATAGGTGCAGAACATGGAACCGATCCGCTGGAATTGAACGGGTCGTCCGTGGCGCTGCGCCACCTGGTTCATCCCGGCTTCGAGGCGGGCTCCGGCCTGCTCGAGTCGGGTGAAGGCGTCGCTGGCTTCGAGTTCGCGCAGGGTGGCCAGGCCGGCGGCCATGGCGAGGGGATTCCCGCTCAAGGTTCCCGCCTGATAGACCGGGCCGAGCGGCGCCAGGAAATCCATGATCTCGGCACGCCCGCCCAGCGCTCCGACGGGCAGACCGCCGCCGATGACCTTGCCGAAGGTGCTGAGATCCGGTTGAAGACCGAAGCGTCCCTGGGCTCCGGCCCGGCCCAGGCGGAAGCCGGTCATCACCTCGTCCGCGATCAGCACGGTTCCGTGCTGGCGGGTGAGTTGCCGGAGACGTTCGAGATAGCCCGGTCTGGGGAGATAAAGCCCGGCGTTGGCGGGCACCAGTTCGAGGATGACGGCGGCGAGTTCCGATCCCTGCCGGGCGAAGAGCGCTTCCAGGGCGTCGAGGTCGTTGAACGGCAGTACCAGGGTGTGTTTCGCCACATCGGCCGGGACGCCGGCGCTGTCCGGTTGTCCCAGGGTCAGCGCACCGGATCCCGCCTTCACCAGCAATGCGTCGGCGTGGCCGTGGTAACAGCCGTCGAATTTCAGGATCCGATCGCGCCCGGTGAATCCGCGGGCCAACCGAATGGCGGACATGCAGGCCTCGGTGCCGGAATTGCAGAAGCGGAGTTTGTCGATGCCGGGGACCCATTGCTTCACCAGCGCCGCCAACTCGACTTCGGCGGGATTGGGGATGCCGAAGCTCGTGCCGCGGGCGGCGGCGCTCTGGACGGCTTCGATGACCCGCGGATGGGCATGGCCGAGGATGGCCGGTCCCCAGGTGAGGACGTAATCGATCAGTTCATGCCCATCGACATCGGTGATCCGTGAGCCGCGCGCGGACTCCACGAAGAACGGGTGCCCGCCGACGGCGCGGAAGGCGCGCACCGGCGAATTGACCCCCCCTGGGATGTGGCGGAGGGCCTCGGCAAACAGGGCATCAGAACGGGGGCGGATCAACATGGATGGGAGAGGTTAGCGTCGGGGAGCGGATTGGCCACCGGGGATCATGCGGGGATCTCGATGGTGGCGATGGTTCCGCCGCCGGGGCAGGGCATCAGGGTGAAAGTGGCGGTGCCCCCGTATTGTTGTCGGAGTCGATGCCGGGTGTTGGAAGTCCCCACTCCCTCGCGGATGGTATCTCCTTCGGGCAAGCCGCGCCCGTTGTCCACGACGCACAGGCGGACGCGACCAGGGCTCGGCCGATCAATGCGAAGAGTGACAG
>JBDNHZ010000047.1:0-11529 GCA_041688515.1 Verrucomicrobiota bacterium | reverse complement strand
GGAATGAGCCTCCTTACGTCGTCGCCTACGACGTAGGAGACGACGTCAGGAGACTCTGACTTCCATTCGGACGTCCCCCGGCCCACGCGTGTTCCCCGCCCGATGGGAATGAGCCTCCTCACGTCGTCGCCTACCCGTAGGAGACGACGTCAGGAGACTCTGACTTCCATTCGAGCGTCCCCCGGCCCACGCGCGTTCCCCGCCCGATTGGAATGAGCCTCGTCCCCTCGTCGTACCCGTAGGAGACGACGTCAGGAGACTCTGTTCTCCGAGTCCCCTACTTGCGGGTCTTGAGGATCGCCTCCACCAAACCGTCCAGGTTGTGCACCCGGGCCTGGACCGTGGGCTCCAGTCCCAGGGCCTTCAGCGCCTTGGTGGTCTCCGGTCCGATGCTGGCCGTTTTCATGGCAGGAAACTTCCTGAGCAACGCCGGCAGATCGAAGCGGGTGTGGAAGTTCTCGACGGTGGAACTGCTGGTGAACGTGAGCCAGTCAACGCCCTCTTCGCGCAAGGCCTCGGCGGCACCCCCTTCCCACTCCTCGGGCACGGTCCGGTAACAGGCGACATCATCAACGATCCCACCCATCTCTTCGAGCTGGGTGGGCAGCTCCGGGGTGGCCACCTCGGCGCGCAGGAGGAGAAACCGGAGATTCTCGACCGTCTCATGCGCGTTGATCGCCTGCGTGACTTCGCTCGCCAGATACTTCTCCGGCATCACATCGACGGCCAGTTTCCGTTCCTTGACCTTCTCGGCAGTCGTGGGCCCGACGGCGGCGATCCGCACATTTCCAATGGAACGGATGTCCGGAAACGCCTTGTCGAAGGTATCGAAGAAGGCGGTAACGCCGTTGGGACTGGTGAACACCAGCCAGTCGTACTCCGCGATGCCCACCACGGCTTCCAGCAACGGTTGGATCGGCTCCGGCGGCACGATGCGGATGGTTGGGACTTCGAGCACTTCGGCGCCCAGTTCCACCAACCGGGACGACAGGCCGCTGGCCTGTTCGCGGGTCCGCGTCACGGCGATGCGGCGACCCGACAGCGGACGACGCCCCCACCAATCGAGCTGTTCCCGGAGTTTCACCACATCCCCGACGATGGTCACCGCGGGCGCGGCGAAGCCCCGTTTCTCGACTTGATCGGCGACCGTCTCCAGCGTCGCCACCAGCACTTCCTGACGGGCGGTGGTTCCCCAGCGGATCAACGCCACCGGAGTGGATGTCTTCATGCCGCCCTCGACCAGACCTGCGGCGATGGCCCGGATCCGTTCGACCCCCATGAGGATCACTTTGGTGCCGGGCACACGGGCGACTGCCGTCCAGTCCACCGCCGACTCCGTCTTGTCGGGATCTTCATGGCCGGTGATGACCTGAAAGGCGGAACAATGATCCCGGTGGGTGATGGGAATGCCCGCGTAGGCGGGAGCGGCGACGACCGAGGAGATCCCGGGCACCACTTCAAAGGGAACACCGGCCTCGACCAGTTCCATGGCCTCCTCGCCTCCCCGGCCGAAGACATAGGGATCGCCGCCCTTGAGACGGACGACCGTCTTGCCGGCGAGCGCCTTCTCAACCAGAAGACGGTTCAGATCCTGCTGGGGGATGGCGTGATCACGGGAACGTTTGCCTGCGTAGATCCGTTCGGCGGCATTGGGGATCATCGCCAGAACCCCGGGACTGACCAAGGCGTCATAGATCACCACGTCCGCCCGCGAAATCAGGTTCGCGGCGCGGAGGGTGAGGAGACCCGGATCCCCGGGACCGGCTCCGACAAGATAAACGATGCCCTTTTCAGTACGTGCCACGCCCCGATCCTGAATCAGTGGGTGCCAAAGCCCAATCGGGATTTGCGGTGGAATGAACCGGGTGCTTGTTTGCAGGGAGCTCAGAGATAGATTCACCGCACACGGCATGTCGTTGGAACGTAAACCTCTCAAGATGGTCGCCTGCCCGCACTGCGGGTCGAAGACCTTCATCCCGGGCGATCTGGCACCCCTTCAGGGGGCGACCTGCTCCAAATGCAGCGGATCCATCATGATGCCCATGATGCTCCGTCAGTTTGAACTGCGCTCGGAGATTGCCTCGGGAGGCATGGGCACCGTGTACCGCGCCTGGGATACCACCCTCGGGCGCGAAGTGGCGGTGAAGTTGATGAGGCAGGAAGTCGCCAGCGACGAGGAGGCGGTCAACTCCTTTGCCCGCGAAGCCCGCGCCTGCGCCCAGCTCAATCACACCAACATCATCCACATTTACACCTTCGACGAACACGAGGGTGCCAAGTACCTGGCCATGGAACTGGCCGATGCCGGCTCGCTCGATGGTCGGATCGAACAGCACCAGCGCGTCCCCGAACTCGACGTCCTCGATACCGGGGTGAAGGTGGCTTCCGCCCTGGCCGCGGCGCTCAAGCACGGATTCCTTCACCTCGATATCAAGCCCGGCAACATCCTCTTCGATTCCGATGGTGAACCGAAGTTGGTCGATTTCGGGCTGTCCCGGAAAGCCGACGCCGACACCGATGCCTACGCTCCGATCTTCGGCACGCCTTACTACATCGCTCCGGAACGATTGCGTCAGGAGGGCGACACCTTCCTGTGTGACATGTATTCGCTGGCAGGAACGCTGTACCACGCCCTGACCGGTCACGTTCCCTTCGAAGCCCCCACCGTGGATGAGGTGGTGGCCGCCCATCTCCAGACCCCGTTGCGCCCGGCGCAGAGTCTCCTCGCGGAGATCACCCAACCCACCAGCGACGCGCTCGGCAAGGCGATGGCCAAGGATCCGCGGGAACGGTTCGCGTCCTACGACGAGTTCATCATGGCGCTGACCGCCGCCCGTTCCCAGTTGCTCATTCGCCAGTTCGCCCCGCAGGCCGCGCAAGAGGGCGGACAGGCGGCCGCCGGCGGCAAGAGTTGGTGGCGGCGTTAGGCCTGCATGATCTCGCGGACGACCCGTCCGGCGACATCGGTGAGCCGGAAATCGCGTCCGGCATGGCGATAGGTCAGCTTCTCGTGATCCAGACCAAGCAACGCCAGCAGGGTCGCGTGGAGGTCGTTCACGTGCATCTTGTCGGACACGCCGTAGAAGCCGTACTCGTCGGTCTGTCCGTAGCTGAATCCCGGTTTCACCCCGCCCCCGGCCATCCAGACGGTGAAGGCGTGCGGATGATGATCGCGACCGTCCTTGCCCTGGAGCGTTGGGGTGCGCCCGAATTCTCCTCCCCATAGCACCAGCGTCTCGTCCAACAACCCCCGGGACTTCAGGTCGCGCAGCAATCCTGCGATGGGGCGGTCCACCTCCATCGCCAGGCGTCCATGGTCCTTGGTGAGGTCGTCGTGCTGATCCCAGTATCCGTGGGTGGCCTGGATGAAACGCACGCCGCGCTCGCTGAACCGCCGCGCCAACAGGCATTGGCGACCGAACGACGCCGTCTTTGGATCGTCCAGCCCATAGAGGCGTCGGGTGACCTCGGTCTCCCCGGTCAAAGCCAGGATCTCCGGTGCCTCGGTCTGCATGCGGAAGGCCAGTTCGAAGGACTCGATCCGGGCCTCCAGCGCCGGGTCCGGCCCCACCAGACCCAGATGTTCCCGCTGGGTCTCGCCCAGAAGATCCAGTTGCGCCCTCTGCACCGCCGGGTCCCAGGCTCCGCCGAGGTTGGCAATGGTGGCCTTGTCCACTGGCGTTCCCCCGCCCCCGATCCGGGTGCCCTGATGAACCGCCGGAAGAAAGGCGCTCGCCCAGTTGGCCACGCCACCGTGGCCCATGGTCGGGTTCAACGTGAGGAACGAAGGCAGATTGGCGTTCTCACTTCCCAGTCCGTAGGAGATCCAGGAACCCATCGAGGGTCGCACCGACACGTCTGAACCGGTGTGGAGCTTGAGCAACGCTCCGCCGTGCGCCTCGTTCGTCCCATGAATCGCCTTCAGGAAACACAGGTCATCCGCACAGGCACCCGTCAACGGGAACAGGTCGCTGACCATCGCTCCGGACTGACCGTACCGACGGAATTCCCAGGGCGACCGACGCAGGTTGCCGGTCTGGGCGAATTGCACCCGGGGCTTGGCAAAGGGCAGCGGTTTGCCCGAGTCCCGTTCCAGCGCCGGCTTGTAATCGAAGGTATCCACATGCGACGGGCCGCCGTGCATGAAGAGGAAGATCACGCGACGGGCGCGGGGCGCGAAGTGCGGCGCACGCACCGCCAACGGCGACTCCGCCCCGTGGACCCGACCCAGCATCCCCGCGAGCGCCAACCCGCCGAAACCCAGTCCCATCCGTTGCAGCGCATGACGGCGGGACATCGAAGGCGACCCGGGACGGGTGCCCGATCCGAACGAAGGGGAGCGAAATGGCTTCACAGGCGATGGATGAATTCGTTGGAACAGAGAAGCGCGTGGGCCAGCACCGCCCAACGTTCCGGTTCTTTCAGCGCGGCCAGCCGTGGATCCGACAACAACTGTGCCGCACGCCCGGACTCCGACGCGCGCGCGGACCGGCCCAGGATCCAGCGGTGCAGTCGTTCCACCCGCACGGATTCCGGGAGTGCCACGACGCGTTGCCCCAAGGCGTCGGCAGATTCACGGACGATCTTTGAATTGAGAAGGTACAGCGCCTGCGGACTGACCACCGTGCTGGAACGGCGGGCAACCGACACACTGGCGTTGGCCCCATCGAAGGCCGTGAACAGGTCGTGGCCGCGATCGCGCACCACCGGCAAATACAGGGCGCGTCGCAACACCCGGAATGGCTCTTCATCACCCGGGACATACTCGTCATTCTTCCAGTTTACCACGCTGCCACCCACCGTCCGATCGAGCCGCCCGGACACCGCCAGAAGCGCGTCCCGCACCATTTCCGCCTCCAGACGTTGGATCGGGTAGCGGTGCAGCCAGCGGTTCTCGGGGTCCGCCTCTTCCACCCGGGCCGGGCCGAACTCCGACGACTGACCGTAGGCGTCGGACAGCACGATCTGTCGGTGGAGCCACTTCAGGCTCCAGCCCGAAGCCATGAAGGAGCGCGCCAGCCAATCGAGGAGTTCGGGATGGGTCGGCGGCTCGCCCCGCAGCCCGAAGTTGTCCGGCGTCCGGACCAACCCTTCGCCGAAGTGGGCCTGCCACACGCGATTCACCAGGACCCGCGGCGTCAACGGATTCGCTGGATGCGTCAGCCACTGGGCGAGTTCCAGCCGGCCGCTGGCTCCCGCGGCCGGCGACGCCACGGAAACGGCGCGCAGCAAGGAAGGGGATCCCCGGGGGACCAATTCACGTCCCGGGTTGAGATGACTTCCCCGTGCCATGACCGGCAGGTTGGTGGCCTGATCCTCAGCCACTGCAAGAGCAAGGGGAACCGCGGGCGGTGCCTCCGCCTGAAGTCGAGCTACCTCGGCTTTCAATCGCTCCAACTCGGCCGGATCCGCAGGCTTCGTCGCTTCCGCTCCTGCCGCGGGTTTGGCACCGGCCTTTTCCAATCGCTGTTTCGCCTCCTTCAGCGCCCGGTCGTGGGCAGCGACCCGCTCGACTTCATCCGGGGGAACCAACGGGCGTTCGTTGAACTTGGAGACAAAGGCCAGGTTCTCCATCGAGCGGGTGCTCCGGAAGATCCCCGCCAAGGCGTAATAGTCGCGCTGCGGCACCGGATCGAACTTGTGATCGTGACAACGGGCGCAGCCGAAGGTCAGTCCCAGCAGTGCGCGACCGACGGTGTCCACCTGCTCATCGATGATGTCCAGGACGAGCTTGGGTTTGTCCTGCTCGGCCAGCAGCTTCGGGCCGATCACCAGAAACCCGGTGGCAATCCAGCCGTCCAGCCGGGCCGGGTCTTCCGATCCCGCCGGCACCAGCAGGTCACCCGCGATCTGCTGCTGAACGAACCGATCGAAGGACAGGTCCCGGTTGAATGAGCGCACCACCCAATCCCGGTAACGCCAAGCATTGGCCATCACCTTGTTCTCGTCCTGCCCGTTGGTGTCCGCGTAGCGCGCCACATCCAGCCACCAACGCGCCCAGCGTTCGCCGTAAGCCGGACTGGAAAGCAACCCTTCCACCCGACGTTCCCGCGCGTCCGGCCGCGGGTCCGATTCAAACGCCTCAATCTCCTCCGGCGTGGGCGGAAGTCCGGTCAGATCCAACGTCACCCGACGCAGCCAGGTCCGCCGATCCGCCGGCGGATTGAAGCGAAGCCCGGTGGCGCGCAATCGCTGAAGCAGGAAGCGGTCGATCGTGCCCGCGGTTCCCGGTTCCACCGCCGGGGCTGGAGTCTCCGGAAGCGGCTGGAACGCCCAGTGAATGGCCGCCGCGTTCGTCGAGGGCACCACCGCCGCGTTCGCAGGAACGGGCAGCGTTGCAGACCGGGGATCGGGCAATCCCCGACGGACCCATTCCTCCAGATCCTTCACGACCGCCGGCTCCAGGCGATGCCGTGGCGGCATGCGGAAATCGGGATCGGCATAGCGCACGGCACGGATGAGGGGGCTCGATTCCGGATCTCCGAGGACCACCGCGTTGCCCGACTCGCCCCCGGCCAGGATTGCCGGGCGCGAATCCATACGGAAGCCACCCTTGGCTTTCCCGCCAAGATGACATTCGCCGCAATGCTCCAGCAACACGGGACGGATGCGCCCCTCGAAAAAGGATTCGTCCGCCGACGACAGGCCCGCGGCCCGGACGACCAGAAAACCAAGCCACAACGCCAGGGCGAAACGCGCAGGCGTGCGGAGCAGTCGGACGATGCCATCCATCGCGGGAAAGCTGCCACGGCCGGGACGCCTGCGGGAATCCCCGAACCCAGAAAAACGAGCCCACCGCGGCGCGGGCGTCCTCACCTCCTTCAAGCCGGCGCCATTTCTCCTGCCCACAGCTTCTCGTTGTTCCGATTCCAGTGCGTGACGATGCAGGCACGGGTTCCGGGATCAATCTCAACGGTCCCGAAGAACTGGTCCTCCGTCCACGGACCGCTGGTGGGTGCACCGGGCTGACGGGAGGAGAACTTCACTTGCGGGCCGAAGGTCGGGTCCAGACTGGACGGGCCAAAGGTTCCGGCGTTCAACGGGCCGCTGACGAATTCCCAGAAGGGATCGAACTCGGTGAAGCGGGCGCGGGCCGGGTTGTAGAAGTGCGAGGCGCAGTAGTGCACGTCGGCGGTCAGCCAGACGACATTGCGAACCCCGGCGTCCTTCAATCGCTTGAGCAACTCCGCCACTTCCAGTTCACGCCCCAGCGGCGGACCGTCGCCATTGGCCCCGTTGTCGAAGCCCAACGTGTCCCGCACCATCAACCCCAGCGGCATGTCGCAGCAGACGAATTTCCACACCGCCTTGCTCGCCACCAACGATTCCGCCAGCCACGCCAGTTGGGTCGTCCCCAGGAGATCGGTCTCCGGTCCACGCACGGGCTGACGATTGGGACTGTTCGGCCCGCGATAACTCCGGAGGTCCAGAAAGAACAGATCGCACAACGGTCCGCGCGAGACCTTGCGATAGATCCGACGATCCGGGTGCTCGGTGATCGGGTGATACTCGAAGAATGCCTGTTTTGAACGACGGGCCAGCAGATCGACGTTGCGCTCGGTGTAGGCGGTTCCCGTCGGCAGGGTTTGACCCGGCCACCAATTGTTCAGCACCTCGTGGTCGTCCCACTGGACCAGGATCGGCACCTCCGCCAGGAGCTTCCGCACATTCCGATCCAGAGTGGAGTACCGGTAGTTCCCCCGAAACTCGGCCAGCGTCTCGGCCACCTTTGATTTCTCCTCGGTCACCAGGTTGTTCCAAGTCGATCCATCGGCCAGTGACACCCGGGCATTGAGCGAGTTGTCCGCGTAGATGGTGTCGCCGCTGTGGACGAAGAATTGCGGCTCCGCCTTGCGGATGGCTTCGTAGGTCAACATCCCGCCGCGCGACTCATCGATGCCCCACCCCTGACCACAGGTATCCCCCGACCAGGCGAACTTCACCGGGCCGGCTTCCGTCGACGCCGTCTGCAACGAACCCACCACCGGATCCCCCGCCCCGCCCTGTTTGTCCTCGAAGCTCACCCGATAAAACACGCGACGTCCCGAGGGCAATCCCGAGAGCTGAACCTTGGCGGTGAAATCGGATTCGGGACCCGTCACCGGACCCTGCACCGATCGCACGGTACGAAATGCGTCCGTGGTATCCCACTCCACCCGCATCCGGGCGGACCGATCCGACCGGCTCCAGATGACCGCCCCGTCGGTCGAGACATCGCCGCTGGCAATCCCGTTGGGAACGCCGGGGCGTTCCCCGCGAACCACGGCCGGCGCCTGGCCGAGAGCGGAAAGCCAATGACCGCCAACGGACCCGGCGAGCCCTGCCAAAGCCAGACGATTGCCGAATCCGCGCCGCGTCATCCGTGCGTTCATTCTTACATCGTCGCGCCGCGCCGCTGGATTGGCGACCCGAATTCCCAGGTCCCACCCGGAGCCGCGGGCGTCCTCGCCCGCCTCGATTCAAGATCTGGACGAGCTCTTGGAACGAGCTCCGTGAGTCCGTCATGGGGACTGGTAGAACTCGTCCCGAAGCGGCCGGGTTTCCGAAGCCCTACGCCGGAGGCGTATCAGCGATTAGCCCGGGGTGAGCGAAGCGATACCCCGGGTCACACGCCCCAAAATGGATCCCAACCCCGGAGGGGTTGCAGATCTGCAACCCCTCCCGGGGTTGATCTCCCATTTCATTGCCACCCCGGGGTTGGCGCTTCGCTGACCACGGGCTAATCGCTGCCATCCCTCCCGGTGAGGCCCGAGCCGCCACTTCGCGCGTTCGTCTGGCCCGATCCAGACTTGAAGGAGAGGCACGAGGCGTATCTCCTGCCGTCATGCACCGCAAATCCTCACGCCGGGGCCGCACCGCCGCCGCTCTGCTTCTCCTGTGCCTCGCGACAACGCGTGCGGCTCAGGCCAATGAGGCGTTGCTCACCCTCACCGGGCTTTCCATGAAGGTGCCCGCCGCCAGTCTCAACCTGCTCGGCTCCGAGTATCGCCTCGCCTTCAGCACCGCCGACGACGACTCGATCAATGGCGAACTCTACGCCCTCGGCTCCAATCAGTGGGAGTCGTTCGCCATCCTCGATTACCCGGGATCCGAGGCGCTCGGCCCCCTCGCCGGAGTGTTCGAAGTGGAAACACCGATGGCTGGCGATTCGAACATCAATGGCGTCACCGACTTTCTGGAGGTGGACCGCGCCATCCCGGCGACCACGACCACGGGCACCATCGAGATCGACGACGGCATGGATTTCAGTCGAGGCACCGTGACCGCCACCTGGACCCGCCCCGCAGGGAGCGCCTTCGGCACGGTCCAGGTGAAGGTCAACCTCCCGGACTTCGGGTTCCAGGATCTGACTTTCAACCACCCCTTCGAGATCTTCCAATACAAGGGAACACTGACCTACACCCGCGTTGGCGACGCCGTGACGGCCTCGGTCGTCCTTCCCCGACAGGGCGCCGAAGGGAGCTTCACCGGATCGATGCCCATGACGCGCACGTCCGAATTCGATCTCGACCGCGCCGCCGTCACCTGGAAGGGACCCGGCGGCCTCGATTTCGATCTGCTGGGGAGCAACGACATCGAAGATGCACCCCTGCCCATCAATTACGTCACCCAACGGTTCTACGCCGGATTGATCGTGCTCGCCGACGGAGATCCCACCACGCCGTTCGCGGACGAGTTCGACTACTTCGATCTCATCATCGAGGACCTGAACGACGCCGACGGGGACCGTCTGCCCGATCTCACCGACACCCTCTCGGTCGCCCCACCCCGGCCCACGCTCGCCGCCACGCTCGCCACCGGCAGTGTGCGGGTCCAGGTCGCCGGCGGTCTGGCCGGGGGCCGCGTCGCCGTCGAGCAAAGCCCCGTCCTTCCCGCCTCGGAATGGACCCTCGTGGGCGAAGTCACCTTGGACGCGGCAGGAAAAGGGGATGTGAACGCCGGCGCGCCCACCGGCGATCGCGCCTACTTCCGCACCCGCGCGTTGTGAGGCGGGGGTGATCCCGGGGCAGTTTCAAGATGCGCCCACAGTCCTCTTCGAGCCGGGCGCATCTCGATACTGCCCCCAACCAGTTGGGCGGCGATACGGGGACAGGCAGAAATGTCTGAAACAGGCTCAAGGAGGCTGAAGGTTGTCGAGGAGACGTCACTAACGCCTTGGAACAGCCTGAAATCACCTCGGACGGAAAGAATTCCTGAAAAGGGTCGGCAGAGCGGCGGCAGAGGGGTGGCAACGGGACAGCAGCGAGCCTGCCACGACGGATCACTTGGCAGCCGGAACCGAGTCTCGACGGCGTGCACGGGGGCTCTCGACCTCAGCCTGGAGGCGAATCCGGGTATCCCTCGCTTGGAGCTGGACTCGGAGATCGCGAGTCACCGCTTCGTTGGTCGCACGTTCGAAGTCCGAGAAGAGAGCGAACACGACCAACTCGACGAGGCGTTGCTCGATCCAGTTACGCTTGGCGGCCTCCATGTGGGAGTCCAAGAGGGTCGTGTACACCCGGGAATCCGCGTCAGGAGTCAGGTACGGGCGAACCACCATCGGAACGGTTGCAACTGGTGGCGTATTCGTCTTGGCGATCCACTCGATCTGGCCGTTGGCGTTGGTGGTCAACTGGGCCAACGCTAGGGTGGCCGACGGCGCACTGAGCCCAGTGATCGCGATCAGGATGGTGGCCGCAAAGATGGGGGTGAAGTTTTTCATCGGGGTTCTATCCCGCCGTCGCGCCTGGCTCGGTGGTAGGTCCGGAAGTGCTCCACTGCGGCGGCTTGGATCCGCACCTTCCTCGGGCCAACTCGCTCGATGAAGCGCTCGGGAATCTCGTCGGTCCCCAGGCGGTCGTAGACTGAGGTCCGCGAGCTGTACCCAACGGCCAGGGCGAATTGCAGGATAGTCAGGCGCTTGATCGGACGGTCAGGCTTGACCAGGACGCTGCCGTCCCCTGCGGGATCTGGACCATCGGACTGGTCGATGTTCCAGCGCCAAATGCGCAACGCCATGGCTACCACCACTGGATCGTCGGTGAATCCCGGTCCCGGTAAATCGTTCCACCCGGGTCCCGCCGGCAACCCGCCGGTGTGTCTCGATATCCAGAATCTTCCGGCCTGATTCGCGGGCATGAGGAGGGCGTAACCAGCGTTGAGCATCGGCAGCTTGTCCCCAAGTCGAATTCGAGGCCATCAATCGTGAGGATAAGGCCGTTGAGCACGTCAAATTTGGCTTGGGTGATGGTCATGGGTTGCGCAAGTGAGAGATGTCGAGACCCCACTTCGCGGCGTCGCCACCGGCGGCGTGGGAGACTGTGGAAGCGTACGCGAACAGGACCTTGTAGGTCGTCATCAGTGCCTTCTTGGTGCGGATCAGGCGGATCGTTCGACGGTTTCGGTCGTTATGCCGGAAATCAACGGAGCCAAGAACCTCCTGGACGAGGGCGTGCCATGCGATCAGGGATTCCTCTCCTGCCGAACACGAGCCTGGGTAGCTGCCGACGTGAGGAGGCGGATGTTCTTGTGCTTTGCCTCGTCTGAGGT
>JBDNHZ010000377.1:0-23677 GCA_041688515.1 Verrucomicrobiota bacterium | reverse complement strand
TCGGTGGGCTAGGCCGTGGGTGCCGTGGTGGGTCGACGGGTGTTCGAGCGGTGCCGTGCAACGACCCGAGGCCCACATTCGTCAGTTGGAAGGAGCGGGCGGGCGAAACGGCCCCTGGGGCGTCGCGAGCGGTGGCGAGGAGGTGCGTGAGGCGCGAAGGACGGGGCGGAGGACGGCGTAAATGGGGGGCGAAAGTCGGGGGGCGAAGGCTGCGCTCGCGCGATCACACTTTGCAAAGTGTGATCCAGCGTCCGGTGGGCTAAGCCGTGGGTGCCGTGGCGGGTCGACGGGTGTTCGAGCGGTGCCGTGCAACGACCCCGAGGCCCAAATTCGTCGGTTGGAAGGAGCGGGCGGGCGAAACGGCCCCTGGGGCGTCGCGAGCGGTGGCGAGGGGGTGCGCGTGGCGCGAAGGGCGGCGCGGAGGACGGCGCGGAGGACGGTGTGAAATGGGGGGCGAAAGTCGGGCGGCGGTGGCTGCGCTCGCGCGATCACACTTTGCAAAGTGTGATCCAGCCTTCGGTGGGCTAGGCCGTGGGTGCCGTGGTGGGTCGACGGGTGTTCGAGCGGTGCCGAGCAACGATCCGAGGATCGGTTCCGTGGGCTCCGCAAGGCGTGTGATCCACGCCAATTGCATGAGGATCGAACAGGCAAAAGCGGCACCTGAAGCAACGCCTTGGACCGCCCAAGACGGGGGCGAGGATGGCGCAAGTGGAGCGCTCAAGGGTGTGCGACGCGCGACGGATGCGACTGCGCTCGCGCGATCACACTTTGCAAAGTGTGATTCGGCTTCCTGCGGGTGGTCCGGGGGTGGATCGACGCGGTCGGTCGCCTGCGGGGACGCCCGGATCGGGGACTTGCTGGAGGACTCGATCCGCTGGCTGGCCCGCATTCTTTCTTTCCCCGGGTCGGGGTGCTTGTCTGCCGGGTCGGGGTCGGGGTAGCGTCGGAAAAATCAGCGGATGATCACCCTTCAAGGCGCATGAACTCTTCTCCTCGTTTCAAACTGTTCCTGATGATGGTCCTCGAATTCTTCATCTGGGGCGCATGGCTTCCGTTGATCTTCGGGTACCTGCCGAGTCTTGGTTTCACCGACATTCAGCAGTCGCTGATCCTGAACGCGTTTCCGGTGGCTTCCATCATCGGCATGTTCTTCAGCAACGAGTTTGCTGACCGGAAGTTCGCCGCGGAGAAGTTTTTGGCCTTTTCCCATCTGGTGGGCGGCCTCGCCATCCTGGGCTGCGGATTCACCCGGGAATTCACCCCGTTCTTCGTGCTGATGCTCGTGCACTGCCTGCTTTATGTGCCGACCATTTCCATCACCAACTCCATTGCCTTCGCCAACATGAAGGATCCGGCCCGCGAATTTGGGATCATCCGGATGGGCGGGACGATCGGATGGATCCTGGCGGCCTGGCCGTTCGTGTTCATCTTCGTGAACTGGGAGGCGGTCCGGGCGGCGAATCCGGTCGGGCTGGTGGACACGCTGGGGAAGGCCCTGGCGAATCCGCTGACCGGTGAGGCGGCCAAGGCGGCGACCAAGTGGACGTTCATCGTGGCAGGTCTGGCGTCGCTGGTGCTGGCAGTGTTCAGCTTCACGCTTCCCCATACACCTCCCAAGAAGGCGAGCCCGGCGGCCGGCAGCAGCACGGCCTGGGTGCAGGCGATGCGATTGCTGAAGCATCCGTTCGTCCTGGTGCTCTGGCTGGTGACCTTCCTCGATTCCTTCGTCCACAACTGTTATTTCAACTGGACCGGCGTCTTCCTCGGAACGCCCAAGGAAGCCGGTGGCGTGGGAATCGCCGCGAACTGGATCACCCCGATCATGAGCATCGGACAGGTGGCGGAGATCCTGACCATGTTCGTGCTGGGTGCGACCCTCAAGAAGCTGGGATGGCGCACGACGATGATCGTTGGAATCCTGGGACATACGGCGCGGTTTGCGGTGTATTCCTTCGTTCCGGACAGTGCGGCGCTGATCATCCTCATCCAGGTGCTGCACGGCGTCTGTTACGCGTTCTTCTTCGCGACGGTGTACATCTTCGTGGACGCCTATTTCCCGAAGGACATCCGTTCCAGTGCTCAGGGCCTGTTCAATCTTCAGATCCTCGGCGTGGGTGCCTTGGTGGCGAACTCGATCTGTCCCTACCTCATCCAGAAGGTCTACACCGTGAACAAGCTGACCGACTTCAAGGGTCTGTTCCTCGTGCCCCTGGCGATCTCGGCGCTGGCGGCGGTTGCCTTGGCGATCTTCTTCCATCCGCCCAAGCAGGTGGAGGCGTCGGTCGGCGGTGGAGCCGCTCCGTCCCACTGAACCGCACGGCAACCTGAGCCCGGATTCCAACGCATCCATTCGTCATGAATCGTCGTCAATTCCTCCATTCGGCCGTCGCGGCTTCGGCTGCGGTGGCAGTGCCCTCGTTGATCACCGGATGCGCTTCCGGTGCCGGTGGGGTCAACACCCCGCCGCGCGGCCAGAAGTTCGGGATCTCGCTCGCCGAGTGGTCCCTGCACAAAACGCTGTTCGCCAAGAAACTCGATCACCTGGATTTCCCGGTGACGGCCCGTCGCGACTACGGGATCGAAGGGATTGAACTGGTGAACCAGTTCTTCAAGGACAAGGCCGGCGACTCCGCTTACCTGGCCGAGTTCCAGCACAGGGCGCAGGGCGAAGGCGTGAAGTGCCTCTTGATCATGATCGATGGCGAAGGCGCGCTGGGAGATCCCGATGCCGCCAAGCGCCGTCAGGCTGTGGTCAACCACCACAAATGGGCGCAGGCGGCGAAGTTCTTCGGCTGTCACAGCATCCGGGTGAACGCCGAGACTCATGGGGTGGGCAGTTGGGACGAGCAGATGAAACGGGCGGCCGAGGGTTTGTCCGAACTTTCCGCCTACTGCGGGACGCTCGGGCTCAACTGCATTGTGGAGAACCACGGTCATCTGTCTTCCAACGGTCAGTGGTTGTCGGGGGTGATGAAGACCGTCAACCGTCCGAACTGCGGGACTCTTCCGGACTTCGGGAACTTCCGGATCGACGACAAGACTTCCTACGACCGGTACCTCGGCGTCGAGGAACTCATGCCGTTCGCCAAGGCGGTGAGCGCGAAGTCCTACGACTTCGATGCCCAGGGCAACTGCGTCGAGACCGATTACGACCGGATGATGGACATCGTTCTGGCAGCCGGATACCGCGGGTATCTCGGGATCGAATACGAAGGCGACAAGCTCTCCGAGGCCGAGGGGATCAAGGCGACGAAACGGTTGCTCGAACGGATCCGCAGCGTCTGAGGCGGGTCGGGTCCCCCGACTTTCTGACGCGGATTTCTCCGTGGCTACTCTCCGGCCCATGACTCACGACCAATTCCAGGTGGCCGTTGATGAGTTGTTCGCTTCCCAGCAGGCGATCGAGAGGCAGATCGAACGGACGCATATCCAATCGGAAGACACCGAACGGAAGCTGGGATGTTTGGAGGGCCTGTTTCACAACCAATGCGATCGCTTGGTCGAAGCCATGGTGGAGCCCGGCGCGGTCGAGCTTTTCCGCGACCGCGGACGGGATGTCGGGGTGAGTGCGCGACGGATCAAGAGCTGCCGTGCGGGTCGGAACCTTGAGGACGACGTGGTCTTGTTCAACGGGACGGAGATCGTCGTGATCGAAGTGAAGATGACGTTCCGCGTGTCCGATGTGCGCGGGTTTGTGGAGGAGGAATTGCCCTACTTCGGCGAGGCTTGTCCGTACTTCGGCCCTGACCGGGTCTTCGGTGCCGTTGCGGCGCTGGAGTACGCCGAGCAGTCGGATCGCTTCGCCGAGCGGCAAGGGCTCTTCGTGGTCCGCGCCCAAGGGGCCCGACTGGACCTCGTCAATCCCCTCGACTTTCGTCCGCGCGAGTTCTGCGACTGACCCCCCGCTTCCCTGTGCTCCCTGACTTCACCGCGGCGGAATGGGGGCTCGCCCTGGTGGCGGCGCTGGGGATTGGCGTGTCCAAGAGCGGACTCCCGGGAGTGAGCCTGCTGCACGTGGTGTTGTTCGCGCAGTTGTTTCCCGGACTGCGTTCCACCGGCGTGGTGCTGCCCATGCTGATCGTGGGCGATCTGGGGGCGGTGCTCCTTTTCCGCCGTCATGCCCAGTGGATTTACGTCTTCCGAACCTTGCCGCCCGCGCTGGTGGGGGTGGCGATCGGGTGGGCCTGCATGCGGGCCTGGCCGGGATTGAAATGGAACCCGGTGATCGGCGGGATCGTGGCGACGCTGGCCCTCCTGCAATTGGTGCGGAACTGGCGTCCAGCCCTGCTGGCGAAGGTTCCGCATGCGCCGGGGTTCGCCTGGGCGATGGGCCTGATGGCGGGCGTGACGACCATGGTGGCCAATGCGGCGGGTCCGGTGATGGCCTTGTATCTTTTGGCGGTGGCGTTGCCAAAGGAGGCGTTCGTGGGGACGGCGGCGTGGTTTTTCCTGCTGATCAACGTGCTGAAGGTGCCGTTCAGCGCCCAGTTGGGATTCATCCAGCCCGAGACCCTGGCCTTCAATGCCCTGCTGGTGCCGGTGATCATTGCCGGCCTGTTCGTCGGGCGGGCTCTGGTGACGCGCGTGCCGCAGAAGGCCTTCGACACCCTGATCCTGGCATTTGCGGTGGTGGCGGCGATCAAGCTGATCGTGTTCTAAGCGCGACGCCAAGACGGCCACGGCCCGGGTTTGCGGTTGGGGTCAACTCTCCGTAGCCTGACCCCATGGCGTCCGGAGTTCGCAAGATGGCTGCACCGGTCCTGAGCGAAGCCGCGACCTGGCGGGCGATCGGGGCCAGTTGGCGACAACTGTTTGGTGATTTCCAGAAACTGGGGGTCAGCTTTGAGTGGCATGAGTTCACGCCCCTCGAGCACTTCGATTGGTCGCGCAGCTTCCACCCAGAAAGTGTTGAGATGTGCCTGAACCTGTCGGGCACCGGTGAAGTGGGACCCGCGGGAGCGGCGACCCGATTCACGCCGGGGATGGCGGGCTTTTATCGGCAGGGAAAGACTCCGCTGCGTGCGGTCCGGTTTGCCGGCGAGGTCCACCAGTTCATCACGGTCGAACTGTCCCCGGCCTTCCTCGCCCGTCATCTGGCCCCGGACACCCCGGACCTGCACCCGTTGATTGCCTCGGCGCTGACCGGCAGTGACAGCGTGAGCGGGGTGGCGCCAGTGACGGCGCTGAACGCCCGATTGAAGGAACTGATGGCCAGTCTCCAGCAACCCCCGGTGCTGGCGAGCGCCCAGACGCTCTGGTTCCAGGCCAAGGCGATCGAGTTGATGGGGGAGTTCTTCTTCCAGCCCTCTTCCACGGACGAACTGTTCTGTCATCGCCAGCAACGCGTTGCCCGGGATCGGGTGGAGGCAGTGCTGGGCATCCTAAGGCGGCATCTGGCCCAGACACCTCCGCTGGAACAGATCGCCCGCGAGGTCGGCTGCAGCCCGTTCTATCTCAGCCGCACCTTCTCCAAGGAAACCGGCCAGACCATCCCGCAGTACGTGCGGCAATTGCGGATGGAAAAGGCGGCGGGCCTGTTGAAGACCGGACGCTACAACGTCACCGAGGTGGCGCTGGAAGTCGGATACAATTCCCTCAGCCACTTCAGCCAGACCTTCCATCAGACCTTTGGCTGCTGCCCGGGGCTGTATCCCGTGGGACTTCCGGGGCAGGGAGGGAAGTAGGCAGGGGAGGAACTCAGGACGAGGACTCGTAGAACTCGTCCGGAGCGGGCGAGGACGCCCGCGGCCCCGGGAGGGGCGTGTAGATCAACTGCGGACTGGGAACCCGTCGCTTCACCTGGCTACGGTCCCTGCATGCAGACGGATCTTGGGGGGAAAGTCGTGGTCATCTCGGGCGCGGCACGGGGGATTGGTGCGGCCACGGCACGGGCCTTTGGACGTGAGGGCTCCTGGGTGGTGATCGTGGATCGCGATGTCCAGGCCGGACGGATGCTGGAGCGATCGCTTGCGAAGGCCCTGTTCATCGAGGCCGATCTCGGTTCCGAGACCGCCTGCGCCAGCGTCGTTCAAACCGTGCTGCGCCAGTTCAAGTCGGTGGATGTGCTGGTGAACAATGCCGGAGCCAATGACGGGTTGACCCTGGAGGCGAGCCCGACGGCATTCCTCGAATCCGTGCGCAAGAACCTGATGCACGTCTATGCGCTGACCCATTTCGCCCGTGAAGCCCTGGCCAATGCCAAGGGCGCGGTGGTCAACATCAGTTCCAAAGTCGCCGAGACCGGGCAGGGAGGCACCTCCGCCTATGCCGCCGCCAAGGGCGCGATCAATGCCCTGACCCGCGAATGGGCCGTCGCCTTCGCCCCCATGGGGGTGCGGGTGAACTGCGTCGTGCCGGCCGAGTGCGACACCGATCAGTACCAACGCTGGTTCGCCGCCCAGAAGGACCCTGCGGCGGCCCGCACCGGGATTGAACGCCTGGTTCCCTACGGACACCGGCTTACCCGCCCGGAAGAAGTGGCGGACACGGTGGTCTTCCTGTCCTCCAATCGCGCCTCGCACATCACGGGCGAGTTCATCCACGTGGACGGGGGCTACACCCATCTCGATCGGGCCTCGACCGGCCCGCAGACGAAATGGAGTTGAGGGGGCGGGGCGTCCTCGCGGGCGTATCTTGACAGTGCCCCCGCCCGACTGAGATCCGCCTCCTCACGTCGGCAGCTACGAACGGTGCGACGGGGTAGCTGACGATGGAACGACGCGGATCGTAGGCGAAGCACGCAGGAATCCGCCTCCTCACGTCGTCAGCTACACCCGCCTCCTCACGTCGGCAGCTACATCCGCCTCCTCACGTCGGCAGCTACATCCGCCTCCTCACGTCGGCAGCTACGTCCGCCTCCTCACGTCCCTGACCGTCTGGGCGTGGGGTGGCTGGGAGCTTGAATCTTCAAGGGGATTGCTGGGACCTTCCCAGCGCCATGAGTCAGAAGAAGGCCACCAAGGTCTCCCGCAAGTTCCAGTCGTATCCGCGTCTCAATCCGCTGGGGGTGGGGAGCGACATCACTGCCGCCGATCTGATCGATCAGTGTTTCCTCGCCTACAATGGCGGGCGCCTGCGTGAGGCGGCGCAGTTGCTCTGTCGGAAGATGCTGCCGGAAGACGGCTACATCGGGATGTCGCTGACGGGGGCATTGACGCCGGCGGGTCTGGGCAAGTCCTGCCTGATCCCGATCATGAAGGCGGGGTTCGTGGATTGGATCGTCTCGACGGGCGCGAACCTCTACCACGACCTGCACTACGGCCTGGACATGAAGCTGTATGCCGGGTCGCCCTTCCTGAACGACGTGGATCTGCACAAAGAAGGGGTCATCCGCATTTACGACGTCCTCTTCGATTACAACGTCCTGCTCGATACCGATGCCTTCGTGCGGGAAGTGATCCAGGGAGCCGAGTTCCAACGGCCGATGGGCACGGACGAATTCCACTACCTCCTGGGGAAGTACGTCCATGCCCGCGGCAAGAAGCTGGGAATTGAAGACAGCTCGGTCCTGGCGACGGCCTACGAATGTGGGATTCCCATCTTCACCTCCAGTCCGGGCGACAGTTCGATCGGGATGAACGTGGCGGCGATGTCGATGCGGCAATCGGGCCTGATGTTCGACGTCAACCGCGACGTGAACCAGACGGCGGCTCTGGTGTATCACGCCAAGAGCACTGGGCACACGAGTTCGGTGTTCATCCTGGGCGGTGGCAGCCCGAAGAACTTCATGCTCCAGACCGAACCCCAGATCCAGGAGGTCATGGGCATCAAGGAGAAGGGCCACGACTACTTCCTCCAGATCACCGACGCACGGCCCGACACCGGCGGTCTTTCCGGGGCCACCCCAGCCGAGGCGGTCAGTTGGGGCAAGGTGGATCCCGACAAGCTTCCGGATTCCGTGGTCTGTTACACCGACACCACCATCGCGCTGCCGTTGCTGAGCGCCTACATGCTGAGCCGGGTGAAGCCCCGGAAGCTCAAGCGACTCTACGACGATCGCGACGCGATCCTTGGGAAGGTCCGCGACCGCTACCTCCGGGTGGGAACGGTCTCCAAGGTCCTCACCAGTCGCGGCGTCGCCAAGCGCGCTTCCTCGATCGGATTGAAGAAGAAGTAGCCGGCAGGTACTCCGGCCACCCGGTGGAGTGGGCGGATCCTGACACCGCCCCCGTTTCGGTCGGGCCTTGGTCAGGGTGCTGGGGAACGAGGCTCATTCTCCCGTGCTTTGCCTCGTCGGGGTCCGCCTCGTTACCTCGGCAGCTACCCCCATCGCGCCGTCCGTAGCTGCCGACGTGAGGAGGCGGATCCTAGTCGGGCGGGGGTAGTATCAAGATGCGCCTCGGAGGAATCGACCCCGTTCATCGCGCTGACCATCGGTCCGGTTCCTGTTCGAGTGTGGTATCGATGCCGCGGTGTAACGCCGCGCCGTGTGGTGCGTCACGGCGGTTATGCACGGGATACTTCGGCTGTTGCTGGGCGCGCTGTTGCTGGCCCGTCTGGCGGCAGCCCTGCCGGTCTTTGAGCCCTTCAACCACGCAGCCGGCTCCCCGCTGAACGGGTTGCCCACGCCGGAGGGGCTGGTGTGGGGACGCATCGGAGCCGGCGGTGCGCCGCAGATCAAGGCCGCAGCAGGAAACCTCAGCGCGACCGGATGGCCAACGTCGACGGGCGGTCTGGCGCAACTGGCACCGGCGGGGGGTTCTGGCGGCAGCCGACTGGCCTTCAACACGACCAACACCAGCGGCCTCGTCTACTACAGCTTCCTCCTCAAGGTCAGCAATGCCGTTCCAGTCACGACCCCGGCGATCCTTGCCGCCCTGGATCCCCTGAGTGCGGGCATTCCTTCCGCGACCGACCTGTTCGCCCGGCTCCTGATCCGTTCCAACCTCAGTGGCTACAATCTGGGAGTGGGACGGAACACCTCCGCCAATGCGCAAGCTTCGTGGGCTCCAACCACTTTCACCACCAACGACACGGTCCTGGTGGTGGCGGCGTACGAGTTCACGGCGGGAACCCATCGGGCGTATCTGTGGATCAATCCGGCCCCGGCCACCTTCGGCGGGGCGGTTCCTCCGGCGGCCACGGTCACCAACAACAACGGCAACAGCGTCGTCGCGTCGATCGCCAGCCTGAGCTTTCCGTTCACCTCCGGTTCCCCCTCGGTGGCACTGATCGACGAGATGCGGGTGGCCGCCAATTGGGCGGCCGTCACCTCCCATTCCGGTCCGGCACCGGCCGGGCCGTTCGTCGAGAGCTTCCTGTCGCATGCGGTGAACAATCACACCGGAACGATCCTCGACTCCGACGATGACGCCCTCCAGGCCGCCGCGGCCTACGACCGGGAATCGGTCCGTGTGGAGACCCGGGTGAGCCTGCAGAACACCAACGTCACCGAACTCGCCCGAACGTATCTGCTGAGCTATCGCCTGCTGGATCCCTCCGGAGTTCCCCAACCGATCCGCGCCCTCGGAACCGTCAACGCCAACTCCTCGAACACCTACGATCCCACGGTCCTGATCACGATCCCTGCCGGGGTTACCACCAACCTGACCAACGTCGCCTTCATTCGACCGAAGGTCCGACTGAATCCGGCGACGGCCTACGCCGTGGAATGTCGCCTGTTCCGGGACACCTCGGTGTTCACCGGGTTTTCCACCTCGGACATTCCACGCCTGTACTTCCATCACACCAACGTGGTCTCGGTGGATCCGGTGGTGAACGTCCTGGCGCGATTGGATTCCGTGACGCCGACCCGGGACTTCGCGTTACGGACGCCAGGATCCCTGAACGCGTTTCAGGCGCGGGCGACCGTTACCCTCAGTCGCTACGACCGGTATCTGTCCGCCAGCCCGGCGGCGGCGGCGATCCCGGTGCTGTTTCAGTTGGAGCTGCGGGACACGCTGGGCGGGACCAATATCCCGCTCAAGTCGGCTCTGGTGACCAGCAACATCACCCTGGCCGAATGGAACAGTGGAGCGACGAGGCATGAGCCGGTGACCCTTCTCCACACGCAGGTTCTCGATTTCGAACCGGCGACCGGCATCCAGTTGGACTCGGTTTCGGGTCGTTACCAATACCGGGTGACCGTGGCCCACAACAACGCGGCCTCGGGCACACCGGACATCGTGATCGGGAATCGGGAGAACAGCGGCTCGCGCGGTCTGCTGCACTTCAGCGGGGCGCTCAATGCCGGGTCGGTCGTGGGTGTATTTACCAACATCGTCAACACCCCGGTCAATCTGGGCGTCAACAATCCCGGCATCGGCACGAGTGTCGCCTTCGGGACTGGCGGCGGAGGCTTCATTCTTTCGCCCCTTCGTTTTGGCAGTGCCACCCCGGTCAGTGTCCGCCTCCGGCGGGACGGATCCGCAGATCTGCTGGCGGCTTCGATCCCGGTCACCGGCGGGGTGGCCTCCTCCAATCTGCTGCAACGGATCGCCTATAGCGCGACCGCACCGACCCTGGGATCGGGTGGACTGCTCTCGACCATCACCCTGCAATACCCGTCGGGATTCAGTCATCGAGAGGGCAACCGCAACCAGCCCTTCACCCTCGGCTCCGTCGTCTTTCCGCAAGTGCCCATCAGCCCGGTGACGCTGGCCCCGTCCGGTCCGGTCACGGCCTTGGCGGCGGCGGGCCAGAAGTGGTTCTTCCAGGAGGAATCCAAACCGCTGTGGTTTGAAGCCCCGGGAATCACCTGGGACTCGGCGGCCGGAAGATTGTCGCTGGTGCCGACGGCGGTATATCACGTGCGGAAGGAATCCTATACCAACGTGGCGACCGCCCTGGGCACGAGCCTGTACAAGCCATCGAATGATCGGTACTGGGAATTTGTGAGCCAGGTGACCTCCCCGGACGTGGGCGTGGTGGCGGATCTTTTGGGCCGAGCCCAGGCAACGTTCACGGTTTCGATGCAGGAGGTCGGAGCCTTCGAAGCCCATTTTCCGGCCAAGACGGTGTTGGGTTGGGCGGGCGGCGGCGGGATCACCATCTCGAACGACCTGGTCGTTCCCTCCGTGAGCAAGTTCAACACGGTGTCGAACGTGGTGGTCGATTATGCGGTCGGGTGCCGGGACTGCGGGTTGGTGATCGCGGTGGGATCGATCGGCGAGACGGTGCCGCGCGAGATGGAGTTGGCCAGCGGCTTGAAGCTGACCATCGACGGCGGCCTCGCAGGAGCAGGGACGACGCCGATTCCGGCCGGGCAGCCGGCGAGCATCCGCGACCTGGGCTGGGGCAAGGCGGACGGGCAGTTCACGCATCTGGTGAAGCGGGTCAATGAAGGGCGGTTCCACATGCCCGGAACCTTTCTGACGCCTGGCTCCATTGCCGTGACTCCGGCGGTGGAGGCGGCGATCCAGGGTCAGGATCTGCCGGGGATCCTGCTGCTGACCGGCGTGGATGCGGGCACGGGAACGGCCGTGGCGCGGGCGCTGGGATCGATCACCAACCAGGACGATGCCGTGGTGGTGTTGGGCACGGCGGGATACTTCGCTGGAACAGGCGATTATGCCGGGATGACCTATACCCCGACCAACACCCTGGGGGGCGCACTGGATCCGCGGGCTTTGAGCTGGCTTGCGGGGCAGGAGACGAAGTTCACCCCGAGCCTGCGCGAGAAGCTGACGTTGCGTCGGTCCGGGGTGTCCGGAATCCATGAGGCCGCCGGCGCAGTCACTCTGAACAACGTCTATGGGTATCAATTCGCGGTTTCGAATCTGAGCCTGTCCTATCTGGGTGGACAGAATCAGGAGTCGGGGCTGAACGGCGGGATCACCCTGCCGTTCCCGGCGAACTTCACCTATGCCCTGGAGGGAATCACACTGCGCTGCAACGGTCACTTCGAGGGGGCTCCACGTTCACCCGGGGGCGGGTTGGTGGTGTTCGACTATTGGAACACGCCGGTGATCGTGAACGGCATTGCCTTTGAACCTCCGACGATCGGTGAGACCTGGATCCCATTCCGGGCGGACTGCAATTCGGATGAATATACCCTGGTCTTCGATGTCACCTACAAGCCGATCAACCAGTTCTTCCTCGGCGACTACGACGCCTTCACGGGTCGCCTCGCCATCGGCACGGACGGCAACATTCTCGGTGGCGGTGCCGGAGTGGCGGGAGTGGACTCGCGATTGACGGGACCGACGACCCTTCAACTGACGGGATCGAGGGACCAGAACTATGCCTTCGAGCCGGTGACCGGCGGTTATTTCAATCTGTGGAAGGAAGCCTACAACGACGATGTCGAGCCCGGCTGGTTCAATCTGGCGGGTACGTTGAATGTCGCCTTCTTCGAGGATCTCAAGGTTCACCTGCACGTCAGCCCCAATAGCCTGCTGGGTGAGGTCCATATGATGGGCGGTTGGCCGGCTACCGGCTTTGAGGAGGAAACGAAATTCTGGGACAATGCCGGACTTGATTATTTCAATGACCCCGACTTTGACTCCGACAACGAAGGCAAGCCCGGGATCAAGGTGGCCACCTACCGCGATGCGACCACCGAAGACTACAATCCCCGGGCCCAGAAGCTCTGGGCTTCGATCGTGAAGTTTGACTATCCCCTGGTCTGGTCGACGGCTGCCAAGGAGTTCACCGGTCTGGAAGCCAAGGAGAACAATCTGCTGATCCTGAAAACCTTCAGCCGTCTCGATCACCTGCGAGCCAACGAAGCCGACATTGCCTTTGGCGCGGAATACAACGCCCTCCCGATTGCCAACCTCACCGAGATGATCCTGGAGGGATCGGGGATGAACGATGCGCTGCATTCGGCCGTCGGTGCCCAGCTTTCCTATCTCGATAAGGGTCTCCGCCGCCTCGGCGACATCCTGGACTCGGATCCACACCAGTTCTGGGATCCGCTCCTCGACGCGATCCTGGATCCGGTCCTGGACGATCTCTACGCCGAGCTGGAAGAAGAGTATGCCCGGGTTGATCCCTGCCAGTTCGCGACGGCGGCGCGGCCGATCCTCGACCGGTACATCGGCGGTGCGCTGGGTGAGGCGAACTCCGTCTCCAACAAGATCGCCCAGGCCGCCGGGGTTTACTCGGATGCGGCCTCGATTCTCGGGCAGACCTATCTCTACCTTGGCGACGTCGCGCAGGCGATTGACGCGGCCATTGCGAAGGTGCCGGCGGATCAGACGCTTGGCGGCGGTGCCGGCGATGCGGCGGGGGAAGTGGTGGGGATGTTCACCGAGCAACTGGTGGACGCGGCTTACAAGCCGCGTCGGGTGAGCAAGGAGATTGCCACCGACATCCTGGCCTTTGTGTTGGGCAAGGCTGCCGATGCCACGACCCAGGCGTTGATCGAGGAGCTCCTCGAAGGCGAGGACATCCCGCTCGACGAGATCACGGCCACCCTTGCCGATCTCAAGGTGGCGGTGGGTGAGATCCGTGAGAAGCTCAAGCCTGCCGCCGAGTACGCCAATCAGATGGCGATCCTTCTCAACAGCGTCGCCTCCGAGGTCGTGGTGCTGACGGCGGCGGCGACCGAGGACACGGTGGACTACCTCGAATCCTTCGTGTGCGGCATCGATGATCCGTTCCTGGACGTGGCCGAGGACGTGTTCAAGAACCAGCTCAAGGAGTTCATCAAGGAACGCTTCTATGAGACCGGGATTCCCACGGTCGTTCAGGGCTTCCTGAAGGAACTCCTCTACGACCTCAACTCACTGATGGTCGATGCGGTCGATTCCGGCATCGCCGCCATCAACCGCGTGCTGGAACAGGTCCTCACCGAGGCCACGGTCAATGCGGCTGCCGACGCTGCTTCCGAGACCGTGGCCCTGCTCGGCGACGTCGCTTCCGCCCTGGGTGCCGGCAAGATCACCGGGGACGCCCACATCATTGGCGACAACCTGACGGAGCTGCGTCTGGACACGGAGATGCAGTTTGGTTTCAACGGCGACCGGGAGGACGCGGATGAAGGTTCGCTCCTCAAGCTGGCCACGGCGATCCACATCCGGTCGCTCAACAATGAAGGCGACGATGGCACGTGCAGTGCCGGTGCGGTTCCTGCGACGGAAGTGAGCCTGGAGATCCTCGTTCAGGCTGCGGAATTCATCAGCGATGACTTCCAGATCCAGGCCGATCTCCTGTTCGCCTTCTCCAACGATCCGGCGGCGGACCCGCCTTTCAAGGTGCTTCAGCTCGGCGGCGGGTTCGAGGTCCCGGTTTATATTCCCCTCGTCCCTGGGCTGATCACGCTGCGCAACATTGGCGGCGATGCCTCGTTCGGAAAGTTCGAGGACTACCTCTCCGCCAGTTGCGATATCCGCGTCCTGGAGCTGGTCACTGTCACCGGGGGTTGGTTCATCGGGAAGACCTGCGACTACAAGCCATTCGACGACTGGGCACCGGACGTCCAGAACCTGATCCACATCGGACCGAACGGCTGGGCCGGTATCTACTGCGAGACGTCCTGCGAGATCGGGATTGGGGCGAGTTGCGTGCTCCGGGCCAGCTATGGCGGTGGAATCGGGTTTGGCTTCAGCTGGAGTGACCCGGCGGTGTTGGGTCGCGTCTACGGCTGGGCCGACGGCGACTTCCTCTGCTTCATCCACGGCGGTGCCCACTTCGAGCTCGGCGCCCGGGGCGACCTCGGCGACGCGCTGAGTGGCGACCTCTTCGGTGCGCTTTGGTTCAGGGGCTGCGCCGGCATCGAGGTCAGCGTGCTCTTCGTTCCGGTCACGGAGGAAGTCTGCCTCATCTATCAGGACGGCGCGTTCTCTTCCGAGTGAGGACCCACCCATGAACTCTTCCAACCTGTCCCTCTCCATGAACCTTCTTCCGCTTCCCAGGGTCATCCGGGCGATGACCCGGTTCAGCCTGATCGGTCTGCTCGCCTGGATTGCCCCCCTCCTGAGGGCGGCTCCGCTGCCACAGGCCTCCTGGCTGGCCTCGGTCGGAACCACCTGGCGGCAGCCCTCCGGTCAGGACTGGTCCTATCTGCTCTACCAATCCTCCGATGGTACGGCCTTCGCCAACCGCGTGGTGGCCGTGTATCGCAAGGATGGTGAACCCGCCTCGCCGGGGGTGTATTCGCGTCAGGCGGTGACGCGACTCCAGGACAATCCAGCGGTGATCGCCCCGCTGCTGGATCGATCGGTGAATGTCGGTGAAGACCTGAACGAACTCGCCGAGCATGTGACCAGCCTCTTCCAGTCGCTGATCCCGGCCCCGGCGGTGTCGTTGCCAGAACGTCTGGCCGCGGTGGTTCAAGGTCTCAACGCGGATCCCTCGCTCCACTCCCGGGTCCTGCTTCTCTCCCGGCGACATCCGGGCGCGGCCCTGGCCTTCGGCATGGCCTGGACCGAACCGCTTCCCACCGGCATCACTGCCTTCACCTATGAGTTGCGCGAGTTCGATCCGGTGGCCGGCGCCGATCGCGCTGTCCTCGGCCGTGTGACCATCCGTCCGGGGAGCCCGCTGGTCCTTCCGGCTCCCGGCGTTCTGGTGGATGTGCCGACCAACAGTCCGAAGGCCGATCTCCTCGCCCGCCTGCGCTGGTCCACGCCGGACCCCCTGCGTCGGCTGAACCCGGCCCAGATGGGATTCAACGTCTATCGGATTCCCAGTGCGGTCGCCCAGAACCTCGGGTTCCTCACCAATGCGCCGCGGGCCGGGGTCCTGGCCGGATTGGCCCGGGTGACGAATGGGGTTGAACGTGTGAATCGTCAGCCGGTGGTTCCCCCGAAGGAGTTCAACGCGGCAGACGTGGGCAATCTGATCCTCGATCCCAATACGGTTTTCATCACCGACAACCGGGATCGTCACTTCGGTGGACCCGGGTTTCAGGACGGGGACCGATACTGCTACTTCGTGGCCGCCCGCGATGTCCTCGGCCGGGACGGCCTGTATTCGTCCGCCTTGTGCGTCACGATGTGTGATCGGATTCCGCCCTCTGCACCGCGCGGGGTGAAGGTGGCCAATGATTACCTGATCGAAGGCGCGACCGGCGTGCAACGCCTCCGGGTGAACTGGGCTCCTGCCGACGAGGCCGGTCCCCAGAAGGTCGCCCGCTACGCCATCTTCCGCTGGGAAGATCGCAACGCCATGCACGAGGACCACGGCAAGGCGCTTCCCATCGGGTTCGTGAATCACCGCGTTGGGACGAATCGCTTCTCCTTCGTTGATCGCTCGCCCACGGCTCCCACGGTGCTGGCCGATGCCGGCAAGGTGTTCTGGTACACCGTGCGCGCCGTGCAGGACACCGCCTGCGGACCCTTGATGTCTGCCAACTCGGCTCCCGCCCGCGGCATCCCCCGCGATCGCGTCGGACCCAAGGGTTCCGCGCCGCTGCTCACCGTCCGTGAACCCGAGTTGAACCTCCGATCCCAGGCGATCCGGATTGAAGGCGGCGGGACCAACCTGCCCGCCAATGCCGCCCGCTATGTGCTGCGTGCCACGCGGACCAATCGGGAGATCGCCTGGGTCGAGATCAAGGTGGCCGACAAATCCCTTCCCGGCGGTTTCGCTACTCTGGGCCGGCATTTCTTCCCGCCGGTCACGGCCCCGTCCTACGCGTCGCATGCCACCTCGACCACGTTCAATTCGATGGACTGGAACTTCGTTTCCACCAACCGCTCGACGGTGACCAACGTGGTGACGTTCGGCCTGGCCAACGGGATCGAGTCAAAGCCGTTCTTTGTGCCGGTTCCCGCCCCGCCTCCCGGCAACTTCGCCGGGGGCGTGCAGATGGATCTCTCCGTCGCGTGGAAGCAGACCAACGCCGGTCCCGGACATCTGTCCCACACCCCGCGCGACATCATCCCCGAAATGCGCGCCGCCGGCGGCACCGTTCATCCGGTGCCGGTGACCTTCACCCCGACTGCCGATACGGAACAATGGCGTCTCTACCGACGCCTCGATGACGGACCGCTGGCGATGCTGGCGGAGGGACAGGTGGTGCCCACCGCAGGCGCAGGGGCAGGCCGGGCTGCCGCTCCCGCGGGAACGGTGACCGTCGGGTACGAGGACGACTCCATGCCGGCCAATCTCGCCGGTGCCCGTTACTACACCCAGTACCTGGATGCCGATGGCAACGCCGGTCCGCTGATCGGTTCCGTGATCATCTCCCTCTCCACCCCGCCCCCTCCGGCATCCGTCCTGTCGCTGATCGCCGGAGACGGCGGCACCAACGATCCCAGCACCACCATGACCCTCACCTGGAGCGCGGCGCCCTATGGCACGGCCCGGTACCGGATCTGGATCGGCAATCCGGATCGCCAGGGCGCTCCCGTCTTGATCCCCATCGCCGGGCTCGTCACCACCGGATCGGGAAGTGGCACGAGGCGCGAGGCACGTCCGTCGATCGCCGCCCCGGTCGTTCTCGACCGGACGCTTCTCCTGGCCCCGGCCGTGTACCGTGATTTCGTGACGGCGTCGGGCATCACCAATCTGCCCTGCACGGTGATCGACACCACGGTCCTCGGCAGTCGCATGGGGGTTGGGCCGGTGTTCTCCAATCTGCTTCACCGCGCGTCGGTCTCGGCCGATCTGTACGTCCTGATCGAGGCGGTGGCGCTCGACGGGACCGTGGGCGTCGCCAGCGCCGCCAAGATGTTGCCGGCGGGATCGGGTGCAGTCTCAACCAACAAGCTGGTGGACTGGCCGCGGCGTCCGCTTCCTCCGACCCGCTCGGACTTCACCACCGTCACGCCGGGATTCGCCGCCGTGCGGATCAGGAACGGCAACCCGGATGGCAGCGGCACGGCCGACTTCAACGGCATTGGCGTGGCGATCGGGTCGGCATCGATCACCCCGGAGTTCCCCTTCAACGTGGCCACCGGTCGGAACGCTTGGTTGAACGGAAGCGTTGATCCCGATGATGTCCTGTACAAGGAGGCGGAATCGTCTCGGCCAATCCTCGGACAAGTGATCATCACGGGCACCCAATCGCGTCCACCGTTCCTGGAACTGCCGGTGTTCCTCATCGGTCAGCCCGCGATCTCTGCCGTGCTCTATCGACGGCAGGTTCCCAGCACGACCTTCCCCCAGCCGTCGGGCGACCTGATCCAGGTGACTCCCCTGATCGATGGGATCGACCACAGCGTCTTCACCGATCCAATCCTGACGGCTGCGCCGGTGGCAATCCCCGGCACCAAGATCACCGATCCGTTCATCGGCATCTTCCCGTACGGCACAGCCTACGGCGTCTTCCTCCTGGACACCCAGCCGGTGATCTCCGGTGCGAGTTACCAGTACTTCCTCGTCCGGTTCGATCAGTACGGCGAGATGATCGAGGTCCTTCCCACCAACACCGTCACTGCCACTCCTTGAAACCCGACGCCATGAGAACTCTACTTGGAACGCTGTTCCTGCTGGTGGGTGCGTCCACGGTGGCCCGGGCTGCCCTACGGCCGGAGCCGGTAACGGAGACGGAGATGGAATTCACCACTGCGGCGGACCTCGATGGCAACGGCACCCTCGAGTTGGTGATCGTCGACAAATCCAGCGGCCAGTACCGACTGGGCGTCGTCTCGGGCGGCAAGCCCACGTGGAACCTCGCCCGGCCGTCCGGGCTGACCCAGGTCACCGGATTCAGCACCGGACCGTTGCTCGCCAAAGAAGCGGCGGCGGTCGTCGTGTCGCTCACCGCCACCAACCGCGATGACCTGGTGTTCGCCAGTCCAATGGGCAACCGACTGACGTTGCTCAACGCCGATCCTCTGGCGACCAACCCCCAGCCGTTCCCGCTCTATCCGACGGGATTGAAGCCGAACTTCGTGGTTGCCGTTGAGGTGGGCGGTGCGGGTGCCAGCGTCTGGATGGATCTGTTCAGCGCCAGCATCGGGGATGGCGAACCCAATCCCTACCGCCTTTCGCTCACGCGCAATCTCTCCCCGACGTTTCAACCCTTCTCGGACTCGGTCCTCCCGGCCGCGCTCTCGCGGGGCAATCGGCTTCTGCCGGAAACCAATTCTCCCTCCGAGTTCGCCATCGCCGTGGCCCGGGCTCCGGCAGCGAGTTCGATCCTCCTCTACAATTTCGCCGGCGGATTGACCCGTCTGGACGCCTCCATCACCGGCTTGCCGTTGGCGATTGAGTACGCCGCGGGAACCTTCTCGAACCGCTTCTATCCAACCTTCCTCGTCCACGTCCCGGGAACCTCGACGGTTGCCGTACATCCGTTGAGCGAGCCTGCCCCGGGGGACTACGAGTTGAATGCGGTGCCACTCGCCTTGCTGTCCTTCGGCACCAACAAGGTCGATGCCGTCCAGGTGTTGTCCGGGAGCACCGCCACCCAGTTGGGCGTGATCGCCAACCAAGGCACTCTCGCCGAGATCTACGCCTACGATGGCCGTGCCAATATCGTCCGGGTCGCGAGCTTTGCCGCCACCGCCCTCGATCCCTTCACGCGGTTCGTCGGGTCCGGCCCGACCAGTGTCCATCTGCTTTCGGGTGCCGGCGGGATCTCGGCGACGTTCCTGAGCATGGCCTGGGACGGCAAAGGATACCCGGTGAACGCTTCCGGTCGGTTGTCCCCGCTGGCCCGGACCGCCGCCCAGGCCAACGTCGCCCAGTTTCAACGGGAACCCTTTGTCAGTCCCGCGCCGGTGTTGCTGGCGTTGAACTCGGTCGCCGACTGGGCCTCCGCTCCTGCCTTCGGGACCAACACCCTTCCGGGCGTGACCAACCGGGTGCTTCATGTCACGGGCGAGTCCTTCGCGAGTTCAGGGACCGGACTGTCCCAACCCGTGGCGGGCACCGTCGCCACCGAACCCAACACCACCCACGCCCTGGTTTCGCAGTACCAGGAGTCCATCGCCATCGCGACCCTGTCGCCCGCCATCGGCACCCTCGTCTCGGACCTCCGGCTACGCCCGGCTTCGGGCGTCTTCAACGCCGGAATCTTCGTCACCCTCACCGCCGGCAATCCCGTCGATCGCCTGTTCTTCCGGACCAACGGGAGTCCCTGGACGATCTACACGGCGCCCCTCTTTGTTTACCGCGAGACGGCCATCGAAGCCTACGGATCCCCGGCGACCGGCACCGCCCGATCGTCCATCGTTTCCGCCCGTTATCAGTTCACCCAACCCTGGTACGCCCTCGATTCCGATGCCGATGGGGTTCCTGATTTCGTCGAGGAGGTCCGTGGCTTGAATCCCCTGGCTGGACCCGACTCCGATGGCGATGGGTTCACCGATTTCGACGAGATCCTGTCCGGGTTCAATCCGGCCCGGACCAACAGCGCTCCGGGCTCCAATCACATCGCCTCGACGTTGATCTTCCCGGTGGACCTCAGCGTGACCCCGCAACCGTTCCTCCTCCCTCCCCCGGGAGGCGGAGCCCAGACCGGGACGCTCGTCCAGGTCCGCACGCCGCAGGGTTCACTCCTGGCCCAGGCGATGACCTCCCTCAAGTCGCCGCCGGTTCCTCCCGCCGCCGATCTGCGGCTGAATTTCACCGCCGGTTCCATCGTGTCGCTCTCGACGCCGGAACACTTCTACGTGACGCCCGATCGCACGCCTCCCACCGAACCGAGCGGGCGCGAGTTGCTCGGCGTGGTGACGGTACCGCCGCCGGCCTTCGAGACTGTTCCCTTCACTCCGCCCGTGACCGACGTGCCGCTGACGTTGGCGCGTCAGGCCGAGGTGTGGGAGGCAGATGCCCGGACCTTCGCGCGCACCAATCTTCCGCCGCAGGTCAACGCCGTGCTCCAGCCGGTGGACGTCCTGGTCAGCGTCCTGATGGAACGGAAACTCGATCTGCTCATCCCGACCAATGCCTGGCCGCGCACGAATCGGGTGACCTTGTTCTCCCATCGTCCGCACGATGCCGGACGGACGAATCCTCCGGTGGACGCACTGAACTGGCTGGGTTCACCCCTGCGCTCGAATACCTGGAACCTGAATGCGCTCCTCAAAGGGCTCGATCAGGGAACCAAGCTCCTGACCAATTCCCAGGTGGTCCAACTGCGATTGCTGAACGCCAGTCTCTACGGCGTCTGCACCTACTCGAACATCACCACCGTGACCAATGGGACCAATGTCATCCGGCTCTCCACCTACCCGCCTCTGGCCGAGGCACTCCGCGTCCTGGTGGAATCGAACAGCCTGCCGGAACCGTACGCCAGCCTGACCCTCTTTCCCGCCGCCTTCGTCTCCAACGCCGCCGCAGGGGCGCGCACGATTCTCGATTCCGTCCTGCCGCGGCCCCGCGTGGATCTGGCGCTCGCCGTCGGTCTCAACTCCTTCCTCGGTGACTGCGGGATCCTGTTCGACGCGACCGGCAAGCGGGTCGCACTCCGGGATCGTTACGGCCGGGCTTACCTTCCCGGGGCCGCCTTTGATGTGCCGGAGGGCGCGTTGGTCCGATTGATCGGCTTCGAGGATGTCGCGGTCCCAGCCTGCGCCGAACGCGCCATTGAGGTCATTGCGCTTGCCCTGACCGATGTGCCGGCGGGATTCCACTCGGACCTGGATGGCGATGGCCTGGAAGATTCCTGGGAGCTGGCTTTCCTCGGGGGAACGCCCGACGAGAACGGTGCCAATGATCACGCCGGAGATCTGTTCTCCAACCGGCTTGAACTGCTCGCCGGCACCGACCCTTCCAATGCCGCCAGCAAGCCTCCCGGCCCGCCACCCGGTGCCGAGCTGGCCGCCGATGGAATCCCCGCCGCACCCGAAGGGGACGCCGTTGTCGTTGAGGCGGCCGACGGTGCCCTCGACGTCTCGGTCGATGGGGACAGCGAAGACGGCGTGGTGCTCGAAGCCGGGGACAGCGATGGCATCGAGGCGGGGGTCGAAGGTTCTGAAGGCGCGTCTGGCCCCGCTGCCGATACCCGGTTGGCGCGCTTTGCCCGGATCGCGGCCGATTCTCCCGACTTCCCCGCCAGCCTGGTCCTGCGCGGCTTTGGAACCGTCGGCGGAGCCACCAATCGCCCCCTCGGCGTCACCCGCATCACCTACGCGGACACCGTCCTGACCCTGACCCCGGATACGTCCGCACTGGGAGCGCGATCGAACCGGGTGATCTTCCTGGGTCGCGGAGGGCTGCCCCTGGGTGGGGCCACCTTTCCAAACCTGGCTCCCATCCGCATTCGCGGGATGCCTCCGGCCGGTTTCACCCCCGGACGCGGGGCTGCGACGGCAGGACTTGGCTCCGCCATTGGACATGTGATTGCCAACGTCGCCATCACCGCCGGGAACGCGGCGGATGCGCTGGGAGCCGTCGCCGTCAAAACGGCGAGCATGGCCGTGGCGGTGGCCGGGAACGCCGCCGATGCCGTTGGCGATGCCATCACCGGCGGTGGCGATGAAGAAGGCGGTGAGACCGATGGGGGCGAGGAACAAGGCTTCACCGCCTGGCCCAAGCACGTCCAGTTGCCGGACGGCACCGTGCTTTCAAACGTCACCCGCGTTGTCATCCTGCCCGCCGATCCCACCAGTGCGGTCTCGGGCGTGAGTCGCATGAGCCTTCGTTCCTCCGAGGCGGGTTCATTCCGGCTCCGCAATTCAGGTCTCATCCGGGATGGCTTCGCCTACGCCGCCACCGAGGGACAGCGGATCCGGGGGACCCGTGATGGTGCCGGCGACACCGGGTTTCGGCTCGCCGCTCCGCCCGCCGCCAACGGATTGCCCGGCGGGGTTCCGGCAACGATGCGACTCCGCGTCCGGCGTTCCCTCGATCTGGCGCAGATTGTCGGTCGTCCGCAGGGCGTCGTCTTCAACAGCACCGACTGGGACTTTCTGACCGGGGCATCCGACATCGATCTGCCGGGGCAGCCCGTCTCCGAGGCGGAGTTCTCGGCCCGCCTGGTCGGCAGGACCAGCGGCGGACCTCTGACGGCCCGCATCCGGTCGCGTCCAACGGCCGGGAACACCGCCACCCTGGAGATGCTGCTCGAAGGCGCCGCGCTGCGGGGCGTCGAGGCCGCCTGGGTCGGGGCCGATGGAACCGTCTCCTGCCGCTTTCCGCTCACCAGCGGGGCCCTTGGCCGGATTCCCGGCACGGCTCGCATCGTGTCGATCCAGCCGGATCTGCCGGTTCCTGGCCTGCCCACGCGGGCTCTCCAGCTTCGCATCGCCTTCGCCGGCCCGGTCGCCTGGACCCATCCCGTCACCGGAGTGACCTGCACCGGACAATTCCTGGTGGTGCGCGCCGAGTTCCGCCTTCCGCTCCGATTGATTGGGCAGCATCCGTCCTTTCACATCGACGGCCCCTCGGCCAATGGCGTCATTCAACCCGCGGTGCGCCTCGACTGGGGAGATGCGCCGGATCCGGCTTACCCGACCCTTGCCAGTCGCGCCGGGGCACGGCATCGGATCGTCCCCGGACTGCGCCTCGGACGGTTCCTGGATCCAGAGCGCAATGGGCAACCGGCCCCTCTCGCGCTCGGGGACGATCTCAACGGCATCGACGACGACGACGGCGTGGCCTTCCCAACGCCGTTGATCGCCGGTAGATCGGCCACCGTCGCCGTGCGGGTGCGCACCCCAACCCATCCCGTCCGTCTGGATGCGTTCATCGACTACAACGCCGATGGCGATTGGATCGATGCGGGGGAACACGTGTTTGCTTCGCGAACCGTTAACAACGGTCTGAACCTTCTAACCTTCACGGTCCCGGCAGGCGCAAAAAACAAGCCCAGCTACGCACGGTTTCGCCTGAGCTCCGCCGGTGGGCTTGGGGCGACCGGACTGGCGAACGACGGTGAGGTGGAGGATTACCGGGT
>JBDNHZ010000046.1:0-23999 GCA_041688515.1 Verrucomicrobiota bacterium | reverse complement strand
TCAATCGCGCGCGAAGTCGATGAAACCACGTTCTACGTCCGTACGGAGCAACTTGACGCAGACACGGTCGCCCACGTCGAGACCTTGAAAGCCACGTTCCAACCGGCCTTCCGTCGGAGGCTGGAAGAGTCGCACCCACGTTCCCTTTTCGGTGGCACCGGTGACGATGGCGTCGAAGGACTCTCCGATTCGGCCGGACAGGAGAAGCGCGGCGGCGGACTTGCGAACCCGCCGCTCGACCTTCGTCGCATCGTCCTCGCGCGCGGTGCAGTGCTTGGCGAGCTCCGTCAACTCCGCCAGCGTATAAGGCAGTGCCGAGCCCCTCAACGCCGCTTTCAGAAGGCGTTGAGTGATGAGATCGGGGAAGCGTCGGTTCGGCGCGGTGGAGTGCGTGTAATCCTTGACGGCCAACCCAAAGTGTCCGGGAGGCTGCGCGCCGGGCAGATCAAGGGCATACTCCCCGCGACCTATCAGCTTCACCACCGCCAGGGAAACGTCGGGAAATTTGTCCGGGTCCGCCTTGAGTCGCTCGGCGAGGAAGGCTTCGAGAGCAGCGGCGTCCGGTTGGGCGGGAAGATGACTCCCGAATCCAGACGCGAGCTGCGCGATGCGGTTCCATCGTTCCGGAGTTCGTAGGACGCGGCGGAGGGAAGGAAGCCCCTTCGCTTCGAGGTAGGTCGCGGTCACCCCATTGGCTGCAATCATGAAGTCCTCGATCAATTGCTTGGCGCGGTTTTTCCGATCGAGTTCGAGATTCGAGACGGCATCACCATTGAAGACCGCCCTCGCGTCGAGAGTTTCAAGGCTCAATGCGCCCATGCGGTGCCGCAGTTCCGAGAGCTGCTGCGCGACGCGATCCTGAAGGCGGAGGTTGTCGTCGAGTCCCGGAGTCTCCTGGACGCGCCGTGGCGCAACGCCTGCGCCGTCGAGCCACGCGGCGACGCTCCGGTAAGCGAGTTTGGCGTGGTTCCTCACCTGTGCCCGGTAGAGGGTTGATTCGGCGAGCGCTCCGTTCACCCCAAACACCATGTCGGCCACCACAGCGAGCCGGTCCTGATCCTCGTTCAACGAAGTGAGGTCCGTGGACAACGCTTCGGGGAGCATGGGAAAAATGACGGCGGGGGTATAGACCGAGGTCGTGTTGTGCGCCGCGTGGTCATCCAGCGCCGAATCCTGGTGTACCAGGGCGTCCACATCTGCAATGGCCACAAGGATGCGTACCCGCCCTCCCGGAAGCGACTCGGCAACCGTGAGTTGGTCGAGGTCGCGGGAGTCGTCATTGTCAATCGAGGTCCAGAGTCGATCACGCAGATCGAGCGCGCCGCTGGTCGCGGTCGCCGGTCCGCGGATCGCCGTCAATTCGTGCTGCGCGGCCGGGGAAAAGTCCGGCTCCAGTCCCCGCTCGAGCATTGCCCGCCGCGCGATGGCGGTGAGCGTGGCACGGTCGTTGAAGTTGCCTCGGGGAGCGGACTGTCGTGGGTCGCGCGAATTTTCCCGGTCGCGATCGGTTGGTTTCATAGGCTGGTACTCACTCGATTGTTTGGGTTGTTCGATGAAGTCCTGTCAACGTGACTGTGATTATTTTCCAAGCACGTTGCATAACTCGGTATTCAGCGGGAGCTCCAATTGGAACACGGTCGGCAATGGTCATCGCAAAGGCGAGACCCACGCCAGACCGCATCGTGCGGTGCCCTGCGATGGCCCCGCCATGGGGTGTTGGCCGGTCTCCCGTCTTCAGTTCCTACCGGAGACACGATCCGGCTCCCCGGCACAGCGACGCGATTCCGCCGTACGGCTGTCCCGACACTCTGACCCGATCGCCCGGTCCTGCCGAAAAGAGAGGGTGCCAAGGGAACGAGGCTGACGCCAGCCGGGCGGGGAGCGTCTGTGGGCCGGAGTAGGTCCGAATGGAAGTCAGAGTCTCCTGACGTCTCCTTCGGGCACGAGGTTGCGAGGCGCATTCCAGTCCGGGCGGGGGCAGTGCCAGGATGCGCCCCTCGTCCTCTTGCACCTCGCGCCGCCATTGCCAGAGCGCGCGGCCACCGGCGGGGTGATCGAACCAGGGATTGCGCGCCGGGTCGCGTCGGACGAACTGGCCGCCCCAGCCTGTTTGATCGGGCTTCTCGGGACTGTTGAGGCCGCGCACGACACGGACGAGGTGGAGCAAGGAGGGAGAGCCGCCCTCGATGACGCCGGGAATCTTCGGTTTCGCGCCGCTGAGCGGGTACACGGCACCAAGGGGACCGTGGCCGGTGCGGATGCGGGTGTTGCCCCGGCCCACGATCGGGTTCCAGGCATCCGCAAATTCCGTCCGCAACGGTCTCGCCATCGAGCGATGGCTCCCGAGCGGGATCAGATCGTGCGAATTTCAGAGCGGACCCCATCGCCTGCCTACCCGTTGCGGATCCAGTCCTTCAATCGGGCGAGGGCCTGGGCGCGGTGGCTGAGTTGGTTTTTCACCGCGGCACCCAGTTCAGCGAAGGTGAGAGGGTGGCCGACTGGGACGAAGAGGGGATCGTATCCAAAGCCCCCCCCCCCGGCCGCCTCACGCTGGATGCGCCCGGGGCAGACCCCGGAGAAGTGACGGACGGCATCGGGTCTCGGGGTTGCAACCGGGACCAGGGCAAGCACGCAGCGGAACCGGGCACTTCGCTGAGCATCGGGGACCCCGCCCAGCAGGCGGAGCAGCGTGGCGTTGTTGCCGGCATCGGCTGAGTTGCCAGAGACACTGGGGTCGAGGGCGGCAAAACGGGCGGAGTGGACCCCGGGAGCGCCGCCAAGGGCATCGACTTCGAGGCCGGAATCGTCGGCCAGGACCCATTCCGCTCCCAGGTTGCAGGTGTCGGTGCGCAGGTAGGCGGCCCAGGCGAGGGCCTTGAGGGCGGCATTGCCCTCGAAGGTGTCGGCGGTCTCGGGGATGTGGAACCGGACGGAGGTGTCACGTTGGGAAAGGACGATGAAATCCGGGCCGAGGATCGATTTGACCTCGTCGATCTTGTGGGCGTTGCCGGTGGCGAGGAAGAGGACGCGCATCCCGGGGAGGGTGGAGAATTGGAAGGCGAGAGGCCAGTTCTCAGGTGGCGAGGGGGATGGGGACTCGTGGAACTCGTCCCTCCGGGGGGCTTCCGATGCGGTTTTTGGTTGAACGCCGTTGCCCTTGGGGCGGTGGGTGCGGCATACACGCGCGGATGATTTCCGGTCCTGCCGCCGCCAATGCCGCTGTCCAGGAGGCTTCCGCCTTCCTGGGACCGCTGTTCACCGAGATCAACAAGTGTGTCGTGGGCCAGCGATACCTGGTCGAACGGTTGGTGATCGGGTTGCTCGCCAACGGCCATGTCCTGCTGGAAGGCGTGCCCGGTCTGGCCAAGACGCTGTCGGTCAAGACGCTGGCCACGGGGTTGCACGTGCGGTTTTCGCGCATCCAATTTACCCCCGACATGCTGCCGGCGGATGTGATCGGCACGCAGATCTACAATCCCCAGTCGGGGAGCTTCTCGATCCGTCGGGGGCCGATCTTCGCCAATCTGGTGCTGGCGGATGAAATCAACCGGGCACCGGCGAAGGTGCAGTCGGCGTTGTTGGAAGCGATGCAGGAACGGCAGGTGACAATCGGCGACCAGACGTTCCGATTGGACGAACCGTTCCTCGTGTTGGCCACGCAGAACCCGATCGAGCAGGAGGGGACCTACGTGCTTCCGGAGGCGCAGGTGGACCGGTTCATGCTCAAGCTGAAGATCGGGTATCCGTCGCGGGAAGAAGAGCGTCAGATCCTGGATCTAATGGGACGGACCAGTGGGCAGCCGACGGCCGAGCCGGTGGTGACGGCGGCGGAGATCCTCAAAGCCCGGCAGGTGCTCAACGACATGTACATGGATGAGCAGGTGCGGGACTACATCGTGGATGTGGTCTGCGCCACCCGCGAACCCGAGGCCTACCGCCTCAAGCTCGAAGGGTTGATTCAGACGGGGGCGTCCCCCCGCGCGACCATTGCCTTGGCCCTGGCGTCGCGGGCCCATGCGTTCCTTCGTGGGCGCGGCTACGTCACGCCCCAGGACGTCAAGAGCATCGGGATGGATGTCCTCCGGCATCGGGTGAGCATCACCTACGAGGCGGAGGCGGAGGAGAAGACGGCGGAATGGATCGTGCAGCGGATCTTCGACGAACTGCCGGTGCCGTGAACCCGACCCGACCGTCACCCCCGGAGGACTGCCCCCCGCGATGATTCCCAAGGAACTGCTCCGCAAGATCCGCCAGATCGAGATCCGGTCGCGCCGGCTCGTGGCGGATTCCATCGCCGGGCAGTACCAGTCGGCCTTCAAAGGCATGGGCATGGACTTCGACGAGGTTCGTGAGTACCAGCCGGGGGACGAAGTCCGAACCATCGACTGGAACGTCACGGCGCGGATGAATCATCCCTTCGTGAAGAAGTTCCGGGAGGAACGTGAACTCACCGTCCTGTTGATGGTGGATCTCAGTGCCTCGGGATTGTTCGGGTCCGTCGATCAATCCAAGCGCGAGCTCGCCGCGGAACTGGCTTCCGTCCTGGCCTTCAGTGCCATCCGCAATCAGGACCGGGTCGGCCTCGTGCTCTTCACCGAGACCGTCGAACATTACCTGCCTCCGCAGAAAGGACGCCGCCACGTCCTGCGGGTGGTGCGCGACATCCTTTGTCATCGTCCGACCTACCGGGGCACCTCCGTGAACGGCGCCCTGGATTTTGCCCGTCGGGTTCTGCCGCACCGGGCGATCGTGGTGTTGGTTTCGGATTTCCTTCCGGAGACCCATCCGAGCCGATCGGAGATCATGGCCCATCTGAAGCGCAAGGTGCTGCACAGCGAGACGCTGGGGCGCATCTCGGCGGGGGCGCTCCGGCAACTGTCGCGACGGCATGATGTGGTGGCGGTGCAGGTGGTGGATCCGTACGAAATGGGGTTGCCCAGTCTCGGGCGGCTTCTGTTGCAGGACGCCGAGACGGGCGAGGTGGTCGAGGTGAACACCCACGATCAACGTCGGGTGCACGCCTTCAGTGCGCGCGCGCGGAAGACCCAGGAAGAACTCGACCGCCTGTTCCGGGCGTCCGGAGTCGATTCGCTCCGGGTGCGCACGGATGAATCGTATGAGCGGGCGTTGGCCGACTTCTTCGAGACGCGCGAGAAGAGGAGGCGCCGATGAAGTCCATTGGCTGGCCTGCCGCTGCCTCCGTTCGTCTGGTTCTCTGGCTGTGGTTCCTGTGCGTCGTGCCCTTCGCGGGAGCGGCCGGGCCGGAGACCAACTCGACGCGCCCCACCCGGGCACCCCTCCTGGTTCCGGCTCCGGCAGGGAGTACCAATGCGGCTCCGGGATTGCCGTTGAAGGGCGAGATGCAACGTCCGGTGGAAATCCCGGATCCCTGGCGACGGGTCTGGCCGGTGGCATTTGTGACGTTGGTGGCGGGGGCGGTGGTCCTGGCCTGGTGGCGCTGGAGTCGTCGGGCACCGGCCGTTCGTCCTCCGGAACCCTTGCCGGATCCCGCGATGGTGGCCCGGGCGCGGATCGAGACGGCGCGGGGCTTGATGCCCGACCCGCGGGCCTACGCGGCGGAGGTTTCCGATGCGGTCCGACATTATCTCGAGGGTCGCTTCGGGCTGCGGGCACCGGAACAGACGACCGAGGAATTCCTGCTGGGACTGAGCCGGCGGCCGCTGCTGGATGTCCGGCATCAGGGACCGTTGGTCGGGTTCCTGGAGCAATGCGATCTGGTCAAGTTCGCCGGATGGCGTCCGGGGGCGCAGGAATTGGATGGGTTGGAGGCGGCGGCGGTGTGGGTGGTGGACGAGACGGCGCCCACGGGACCGTGGAAGACGCCGACGGTGCAACCGCCAGGAACGGGGGGTGACCATGCGGTTTGATTCTCCCTGGTGGTTGCTGGGTCTGCTATTGCTGCCGGTGTTGTCGTGGCTGCGGAAGCGCTGGGGCCGCGAAGCGACGTTCGTGTATTCGTCGGTCGGGTTGGTCAAGGGGATCACGGCGTTGAGCCGGTCGCGGGCGGGAACGGTGCTGCGGGGGTTGCGCTGGGTTTCCCTGGCGCTGGTCTTTTTGGCGTTGGCACGGCCGCAGGCAGGGCAGGGCAAGGCACCGATCCGGGCCAGCGGAATCGACATCGCGGTGGCGCTGGACCTTTCCGGTTCGATGCTGGCGGAGGACTTCGAACTGAATGGAGAGCGTGTGAATCGCATCGCCATTGCCAAGGACGTTCTCAAGACCTTCGTCGAGCAGCGTCCGAGCGACCGGTTCGGCCTGGTGGTGTTTGCGGGTCGCGCCTACATCGCGGCACCGCCGACGTTGGACCATGATTTCCTGCTGAGGAACCTGACCCGGCTCGACACCTTGAATGAGCAGGGAACGGCGATTGGATCGGCGTTGTCCACCGCCGTGAACCGATTGCGGGAATTGCCTTCGAAGAGTCGCATCGTGGTGTTGATGACCGATGGGCAGAACAACGCGGGGAGCATCCCGCCCCTGACGGCAGCGGATGCCGCCAAGGCGCTCGGCGTGAAGGTCTATACCATCGGGGTGGGCACCCGGGGAACGGCCCCGACGCCGGTGGGGTTCGATCCGTTCGGGCGGAAGGTGTACCGGCAGGTGCCGGTGGACATCGATGAGGCGACGCTGACGCAGATTGCCGAGCGGACCGGGGGCAAGTACTTCCGGGCGGATACGACCCGGACCTTGCGCGAGATTTACGCGGGGATTGATCGTCTGGAGAAGACGGAGATGGAGACGCAGCGGTTCGCCTCGTGGGAGGAATTGATGATGTACGCGGCGGTGCCGGCGCTGGTGCTGTTGTTGCTGGAGATGCTGCTGGGCAACACCGTGTGGAGGAAGCTGCCGTGAAACCCCTGTTCGTTCCTTTCGCGGTCCCGGTGTACCTGGTGCTCCTGGTGGTGCTGACGCCGATGGTGGGATTGTTCCTCTGGTGGACGTGGCGGATGAAGCAGCGGGCGATCGCCGGGTTCGTCCGCTCCCGATTGCTGGCGCAGTTGACCGTCGGGGTCAGCGTCTGGCGACAGCAGATCAAGCGTTGGACGCTGGCGGTCGCCATCGCGCTCCTGCTGCTGTCGCTGGCCCGGCCCCTGTGGGGATTCATCGAGGAAGAGAGCCGCGGGTCCGGCCTCGACATCATCGTCTGCTTCGATGTGTCCCGCTCGATGCTCGCCACCGATCTGAAGCCCAACCGGCTCCAACGGGCGAAGCTCGGCTCCTACGATCTGGCGCGGTTGACCAAGGGAGATCGCCTGGGCCTGGTGGCCTTCGCCGGTTCCGCCTTCCTCCAGTGTCCGCTGGCCCTGGATCCGGAGGCGTTCCGTCAGTCGGTGACGGCGCTCGACACCGACATCATTCCCGAGGCCGGCACGGCCCTGGCCGACGCCATCCGTGAAGCCCGACAGGCCTTCAACACGGAGTCGGGGGCGTCCCGGGCGATTGTGGTGCTGACCGACGGCGAAGATCACGAACCGGGTGCGCTCGACGCGGCAAAGGAAGCGGCGAAGGACGGCATCAAGGTGTACACGCTGGGTCTGGGCTCGGCCGAGGGCGAGTTGCTCCGGACGAGTGATCCCTACGGCAACCCGGTATTCGTCCGCGACGAAAGCGGGAACGTGGTGAAGAGTCGGTTGAACGAGGAGTTGCTTCGAGAGGTGGCGGACGCGGGCGGGGGATTTTATCTCTCGATGCAGGATCCCCAGGCGATGCGAACCCTGTATGATCGCGGGCTGGGATTGTTGCCGAAGGGGGACTTCGCCGGGGGCAAGGTGCGCCAGGCCCGGGAGCGGTTCCAATGGCCGCTGGCGCTCGTCGCCGCGTTCCTGATTTTTGAATTCCTGTTGTCTGAACAACGCCGGCAGCCGCCGGCCCCTGAATCCAGAGGCAACACCGGGTTGAAGCCAGCGGCCGACCTGACATCCTCCTGAACTCAATGAACTCGCGTATGAAATCGAAACCAGGGTGGCGATGGCTGGCCGGAGCGTGGCTTGCCTGCTCCCCGCTGTGGGCAGCGTCGCCCTCGGCCGATTCCGCCTTGGAGCGGTTGGGGCGCGGCGATGTCGCCGGTGCCCGGCGCGACTACGAACAATTGTTGGCGCGGCGTCCGGACGATGCCCGACTGGCCTTCAACGCCGGCGTCGCCGCCCAGCGTCAGGGCGATTTTGAGGCCGCGGCCCGGCATTACGAATCCACGCTCGCGACGGACGATCTCCCGTTGCAGCAGCGAGCGTTCTTCGGATTGGGCAACACCCGGTTCCGTCAGGGGGAATCGGCGGAGGAGCCCGCGGACAAGTCCCGGATGTGGGAGGACGCGGTGCGACAATATCAGGCGGCGCTGGGATTGGATCCGACGGACACGGACGCCCGGGGCAATCTGGAGGCGGTGCAACAGGAGTTGGCCCGGATGCAGAAGGATCCCAAGGATTCCAAGGATCAGAAGAAGCAGAAGGACGACCCCAAGGATTCGAAGGACGAGAAGGACGAGAAGGACAAGGACGACTCCAAGGATTCCAAGAACGGTGAGCAGAAGGATCCGGGCGACGGAAAGAAGTCGAAGCCGTCGCCGGATTCCAAGCAGAACGGCATGGGCAGTCCAGATGCCAGCAAGGAGAAGGGGGATCCCGGCAAGGACGGCGAGCCCGGGGAAAAGAATGGCCAGGACCCGAAGGACGGCAAAGAAGGGCAGGACGGCAAGGGCGGCGATCCATCGAAGCCGGACAAGGGCTCCGGGAAGCCCGGGGAGGGCAAGCCCGGCGAACCCGAAGAGCGCAGTGAAGGAGAAGGCGGGCAGGGGAATCCCCAAGGGAAGCCGGGCCGCGGTGCCGCCGGCACGACGGGGGACGAGGGCGAGGACTCGGCGGATGGTCGGATGGCGGTCCGCTTCGCCGAGCGGTTGCTTGATGGTCACAAGCAGGATGAAAAGGCGTTGATCTGGCGTCCGGCGTCGCCGACGCGGGAGCAGAAGGCCGGCGGCGGACGCAAGAAGACCTGGTGATGGAACCCAATCCCCAATCGCCGGTGGCAGACCTCTGGAAGCGGTGGATGAAGCCTTCGACCCGGCGGGCCGCCGGTGCCCCTGTTCAGGGGGTGGGCTGGGTGCTGGGGTTGTTGTGGCTGACCGTCCGCCTGACGGCGGTCGATGCGCGTCTGGTGCTCGATCGCGAGACGATCGAGGCGGGGGAAACCTTCGGCTTTCAGGTGGTGATCGATGGCACCCAACGCACCTTGCAGCCGGCCCTGCCGGCCATTCCCGGGGTGCGATCGCGTTACCTGGGACCCACCAGCCAGATGGAGAGCATCAATGGCCAGACTTCGGTGAAGGTGGTTCACCGTTTCCTGTTGAAGCCCGATACCACCAACGACGTGGAGATCCCGCCGATCCCAGTCCGCGTGGGCAATCAGACGGTGACGACCGCCCCCGCAAAGGTCCGGGTGCTGCCCTACGAGGGACACGAGGAGAGGGTGTGGGCCAAGCTGATTCTCGACCGCGATGAAGTGGTGGTGGGCGACAGTTTTCCGGTGGAGCTGCAGTTGTACTTCCAGTCGATCCGCGATCCGTCCGCTCCCCGGTTTGATCTCGACGGATTTGTGCTCGGACGCAGCTCGCAGCCGACTCAGGCGGTCACCCAGCGGGGGGATCAGTCCTGGAGCCTGGTGATCTGGCGATTCGCCGTCACGGCGACCAAGCCCGGGGAACTGGAGGTCGGCCCGGCCGAGATCGACCTGACCCTGCTGTTGGCCACGCCGGGTTCGCGTCGGACGGGTTCGCTGATGGACGATTTCTTTGGTCCCCCGCGCGAGGCACGGCGAATGACCGTGAAGACCCAAGGTCACAAGATCCGGGCCATCGCACCTCCGGCGGTGGGGCGTCCGGCCGGATTTGCCGGTGCCGTGGGACGCTTCCGCATGGCGGCCACGGTTTCCCCGGCCCAACTGACCGTGGGCGACCCGGCGACGGTGCGGATCAACGTCGAGGGCCGGGGCGGCATCGAGCGGTTGGATCTGGCCCCCTGGCCGGAGGACCCGTCCTTCCGGGTCTATCCGGGGACCAACGGGTTTGCGTCCGAGGACGCCCTCGGCTTGATCGGGACCAAGTCGATCGAGTCGATCGTGGTACCGGAACGTCCGGGAACCCTGCGACTGGCCGTTCCGCCGCTGGTTTATTTCGATCCGGAAACCCGTCGGTACGAGACGGCGACGGCTCCCGACCTGGTGCTGCTGGTGAAGCCCGCGACCAATGCGGCTACGATGAATGCTTCGGTGCCCGGGGGCGGTGCGTCCGGTTCCTCCGGGACCAATGGTCCGACCCTCACGGGGGCGGCACCGGTGATGGAATGGCGGCTGAAGCTGGGCCCTGCGCCGATCCTGGGAGTGGGCTGGTCCGGCCGGTGGGTGGCGGGAGCGGCGGCGGTCCCGTGGCTGGCGTGGATGGGATTCGCCCTGGTTACGGAGCTTCGACGGCGTCGGGCGTTGCGACCGGCCGAACCCATGCGCTCCCGCTGGTTGAAAGAAAGCCGCTCCCTCCCGCTTGGCGGGACGGCGGCCGATCCGGCGACCGAGTTGGCGCAGCTCTCCCGGTCGATCCGCTGTTGGCTGGGGTGGTGGCTGGATCAATCGCCCGACGGCATTTCCTCCGGGGTGATCGAAGAATCCCTGCGGCCGCGGGGAATGCCGGCGGAAGTGTGCGCTGCGTTGGCGGACTGGTTTGGGGCGTATGAAACCCTGCGGTTCGCCCCAGGAAGCCAGGCCGATCTGGCGGAGTTCAGGCGTCGGACCGAAGCCCTGCTGACGCGGTTGCGGGAGGAGGAACGAACATGAGCTCTCTGGATTTGAGCGATCGTCCGGCGTCGTTTGTTGTTCCCTGGGGGCGCGGGCGTCCTCGCCCGCCTCGGCAACAGGAGGGGCTTCCGTGCGCCCGGGGACGGGCGCGGCCCCAGGCCCGAAGTCCGCGTTCAATCGCGGGATTCTGCGGGGTCCAATGGCTGTTGGCGTTGTGGGTGTGTCTGGGGCTGACGGCAGGAGCCTGGGCGGCACCGGTGGAGGAGGCGGGCAAACTGTTCGCCCTGGGTCGATCGGCGGAGGCGGCGGCGGTGCTTGATGGGGTGGTCCGCACCAACGCCCAGTCCGCCGATCTCTGGTTCAACCTGGGCCAGGCCCGATTCCAGGTGGGAGAGCCGGGCAAGGCCATGGCCGCCTGGCGACGGGCACACCGGTTGGATCCCCGTGATCGCGCTGTGCGAACGGCCCTGGAGCAGGTCCGGCAACGCGTGGGAACCGAAGGGACGCATCCGTTGGCGATGATGAGCGGATGGTTGAGGGAAGAGGAGTGGGCGGCGCTGGTGCTGGTCGGCAGCGGGGCGCTGCTGGGAGCCGCGGTCTGGCGACGGACCCGGCCTGGCACCGGATTCGCCGTGTTGCTGGGGGCGGTGGTGGTCCAGTGCGTGGCGGCGGCGGGTTGGGGGAGCGCCGCCGTGGGACGACGCTGGTCGCCGGATGCGGTGGTCATTCAGCGGGAGGTGTCGGCGGTCCAGGCCCCGGTCGTCGAGGCGCGCAAGACCCGGCCCTTGGCAGAAGGCGTCGAGGTGAGGGTTCTGCGGTTCCACGGAGATTGGGCCGAGGTCAGCCTCGACGGGGTCCGGGCCGGGTGGATTCCGCGGGTGACGTTGGCCATGGATTGATTCCAAGGACGCAGATCGGGATAGTCCGCGGGTCTTGGAACTGTCCATCACCACGGCGGTGCCCCTGTTTTTGCTGGCGGCTCTCGCGAGCTTTTTCTTCGCACTGGCGGAGTCTGCCCTGTTTTCCCTGGGGCGGTGGCGGGCGAAGCTGCTGGCGGAGTCGGATCCGGTGCGGGGGCGGGCGGTGTTGCGCCTGCTGGAGAATTCGCCGGATCTGTTGTCCACGCTGGTGATGGGCAACGCGACGGCGAATTTCCTTTTGGTGGTGCTGGGGTTGATGACGGCGATGGCGGGTGGCTGGCCCACGCTGGTCTCCGCCCTGGTGGTGCTGGGGGTCACCCTGTTCCTCTGCGAAGTGACCCCCAAGGCTCTGGGGGTTCGGCAACCGGACCGTTGGTCGTTGCGGGTGGCGCGGCCGCTGGGAATCCTCATGGCCATCACGGGTCCGGTCCATCGGGCGGCCCAGCGGATGGTGGACGCCATCCTCCGCGCGGTAACTCCCAAGTCGGTGAAGCCCCCGGCCGTCTGGTCAGACGAAGAATACGCCGAGTTGGTCGAGTTGGCGCACCAGCAGGGGACGTTGGCCGAGATGGAGAAGGAGATCCTGCTTCAAGTCCTGAGTCTCGACCGTCGCACGGCACGGGACGTCATGCGGCCGCGGGCGGAGATGGTGATGATGGCGGATGACGCCAGCCTGGAAGAGATGCTGGAGGTTTCGCGGAAATCACGCCGGCATCGGTTGCCCCTCTACGACGAATCGCCGGACACCATCGTGGGCATCCTCAACACCCGGACGTTGCTCCTGTCGCCCGACGGCGATCTGGCCGAGGCGATTGAGTTTCCCTCCTTCGTTCCGCAGAGCATGAATCTGCTGCAATTGTTCGAGGCCTTGCAGCGGCAGAAGCGTGGGTTGGCCATCGTCGTGGATGAGTTCGGTGGCGTGGCCGGGATGGTGACGTTGCAGGATATTCTCGAACAGGTGATTGGGCGGATCCGGCCCGAGGGTGAGGCCCCCGGATTTGTCAGTGAACGACTGGGAGACGGACGTTGGCGGGTGGCGGGCAGCATGCGCCTGGAAGACCTGCGTCGGCAGTGTCCCCAACTGGGCGAGGTCGAGGACGTCGACACCGTCGGGGGTTGGGTGGTGAAACTGGCGGAGGTGGTGCCGCCGGTGGGCGGAGTGTTCCAGAGCCGCGGCCTGCGGTTGACGGTGCGGGAGGCGGATGAACGGCGGGTGCGCGAGGTACTCGTCGAATGGATCGGCAAAGGAGGCGGCGCGTGACTTCCTACCTTCCCTATTTTCTGTGGCTCTCGGTGGGCGGGTGGCTGCTGTTGTCCTTCTTCATGTCCGGCATGGAGGCGGGAGTCCAGGCGTTGAGTCCGCTGCGGATCCGGCAGTGGGTGCGGAGTGGGCGTCCCGGGGCGCGCAACCTGCAGCGTTACCTCGACAAGCCGGAAAACTTTCTGTGGACGATCCTGGTGGGCAATACGCTGGCCAACTTCGCCGCGGGTGCCTCGCTGGTGGCGCATTTGCAGGGACGGTTTGCGGATCAGCCGTGGGTCTTCTGGGGAAGCATTCTCGGCCTGTGTGCGGGCTTGTACGTCTTCTGCGATCTGCTGCCCAAGACGTTGTTCCGTCGCTTTCCAAACCGTCTCTGCCTGCAACTGGTCCTTCCGTTCCGCGTCGTCCATTTCGGACTGACCCCGTTGGTGGTGGTGGCCGAGTGGTTCGCCCGAATGCTCCTGCGCCTGACGCGCGGTTCCCAATTCACCGGCCGTCTGTTCGGCAATCGGGATGAGTTCCGCGCGCTCATGCAGGACGCGGAAGGAACGCTCTCGGGGACCGAACGACGCCTGATCAACCGCGTTCTCGATCTCCAGAACGCCACGGTGGCGCGCCTCGCGCGTTCGCTGGATTCGGCGGTGACCATCGATGCCCAGACGTCGGTGGAAACCGCGGTCGAGCTGTGTCGGGAGCATGGCGTTTCCCGGCTGCCGGTCTGGCAGGGGGGCGGAAAACGCCGGCGCATTGCGGGCGTGGTCCTGCTGGCGGACCTGCTCTATTCCACCCAGCCCTTGTCGGGCCCGGCGGGACGGCACCTGCGTCCCGCGGTGTTCCTGGATGAGAGCATGCGGTTGGACGACGCCCTGCGTCGACTCCAGCGCGGGGGTGAGTTTGGGATTGTAGTGGGGGCGGACGGCGTCGAGCGGGGATTGGTGACGCTGTGGGACATTCTGCGGGCGCTCTTCGATGACGGGCGACCGGGAGGGGAGGCGCGATGAACGATCCCTGGTCCGTGGTCTGGAAGTTGGTCGCCGTGCTGGCGTTGGTAGGATTGAACGGATTCTTCGTCGCGGCGGAGTTTGCCCTGGTGAAGATCCGCGAGACGCAGCTTGCGCCGCTGGCCGCCAAGGGCAACCGGAGCGCGCGATTGGCGAAGCACATGCTGGGCAATCTGGATCCCTACCTGTCGGCCTGTCAGTTGGGCATCACCCTCGCCAGCCTGGCGCTCGGTTGGATCGGCGAACCGGCCTTCGTCGCCATGATGGAGCCGGTGCTCAACCTCTTCAACGTGACCTCGGAGAAGGTCCGTCACGTGGTGGCGTTCGTGGTCGGGTATTCGATGATCACCTTCCTCCACATCGTGGTGGGAGAGCAGGCACCGAAATTCCTCGCCATCAAACGACCCCTGCCGGCGTCGCTGTGGGTCGCCTGGCCCTTGCAGATCTTCTTCTGGGTTTCCTTCCCGTTCATCTGGCTGCTCAACGTCGCTTCGCTGCGGGTGCTCGGCTGGCTCGGCATCGATCCGGCCTCCGAACACGGCGGCGAACATTCCGAGGAGGAATTGCGACTCATGCTCTCCGGTCGGGGTCATGCCGAGGGCGAATCCAATCTTGCCCGTGATCTGGTCCTCAATGCCTTCGACCTCCGTCGCCGGGTCGTCCGCGAAGTCATGACACCGCGGACCCATGTCGTCTGCCTCAGCACTTCCGAGCCGATCGCCGAATGCCTGCGCACGGCCGAGACCAGCCGCTTCTCCCGGTTTCCGCTGGCGCAGGAGGGCGATCCCGATCGCACCCGAGGCGTGGTGCATTTCAAGGATCTCATGGCCGCGCGCGATCGGGCCAGGACCGGGGCGGATCTGGTTCCTGCGGCGCGGCCGCTGATCTATCTCCCGCCCACTGCACGCCTCGAGACCGCGCTGCGCCTGTTTCTCGAACGGAAGTCGCACCTCGCCATCGTGGTGGATGAGTATGGAGGCACGGTCGGATTGGTGACGCTCGAAAATGTGCTCGAGGAACTGGTGGGCCAGATCCAGGACGAGTTTGATCACGAGAAGCCACGATTGGTGCCCAAGGGCGAGGGCCTGTGGGAACTCGACGGCACGCTGCCGCTCTTCGAGTTGTCGGAGTTGATCGGTGAAAAACTCGACGACTCCGAGGTCACCACGGTCAGCGGGTGGGTCACCCAGCAGTTGGGCCGTTTTCCCCGTCGCGGTGGACGCCTGGAGGTCGCCGGACACGAATTGATCATTGATGAGCTCGACGGCTTGAGAGTGGGTCGTCTCACGCTGCGGCGCCTGGTGAAGGCGGCGGAGCCGGAGTGAGGTCGGTGCCGGGGTACGTTCGAATGGAAGTCAGAGTCTTCTGACGTCGTCTCCTACGGGTGGGCGGGTTCCGTACCCAATCCGTTCACGGCATTCGCCAGGATCGCGATGTCCTCGGGCGTGTGGCTCGCGGTCACGGTGAATCGGATTCGCGCGGTTCCCCGGCGGACGGTGGGATAACGGATTGCCGGAGCCAGGATTCCCGCGGTGCGCAGGGCGTCGGAGGTGACCACGGCACCGGCTTCATCCCCGAGGATCCAGGGCAGGATGGCGCTGGTGGCGGGGCCGACTCCCGGGAGCGCGGAGGCGAGTTGCCCGGCGCGTTCCCAGGTGGTGGCGGCGAGCGTCTGGCCCGCTTCGGATCGGATGACTCCAATGCCCGCGATCGCGGCGGCGGCGGCGGCGGGAACGGGGGCGGTCGAGAAGACAAAGGAGCGGGCGCGATGGACGAGGAAGTCGATCAGGGGCCGGGATCCGGCAATGAATCCGCCGGCGGACCCCACCGCCTTGCCGAGGGTGCCGAGATGGAGATCGACCCGGTTCCCGACGCCGAGGGATTCGGCGAGGCCGGCGCGGGAGGGGCCGAACAGTCCGGCGGCGTGGGCTTCGTCGAGAAACAACCAGGCTCCGTGACGATCCTTCAGTTCGATGAGTTCGCGCAGGGGCGCGACATCCCCGTCCATGCTGAAGACGCTTTCGGTGACGATGAGGATGTTCGGGCGTGGTTTTCCCGGGAGCGACTCCGCCGCGCGCAGGAGGTCGGCGAGATGCTCGAGGTCATTGTGCCGAAAGATGCGGAGCTTCGCTCCGCTCAAGCGGGCGGCGTCGATGCAGCAGGCATGGGCGAGTCGATCCATCAGGATGACGTCATCGGGACCCACCACCGCGGGGATCGTTCCCAAGGCGGCGGAAAAACCGCTGCTGAATGCGAGCGCGGCGGGGGTTCCCTTCCAGTCGGCGAGCGCCTCTTCCAGGTGGTGATGGAGGGCGAGGGATCCGCACACCAACCGCGACGCTGCGGATCCCGCGCCGTGTTCTCGCACCGCCCGGGCGGCGGCATCGATCACCGCCGGATGTCCTGACAACCCGAGGTAATCGTTGGAGGAAAAGTTGAGCAGGGCGCGGTCCCCGAGGAGCACCCGGGGACCTTCCCGTGATTCGATCCGGCGCAGTTCACGCCGAAGTCCCGCGGCGGCGAATGCGTCGAGTTGGGCCGAAAGCATCGCGTCGAGCGACCCCGGCGACGCGAGGTCGTGGGCCACGGGTTTCGGCAGTTCGCTCACTTGCCGTGCACGAGGGTGCGTCGCCGCCACACGCCAGGGCCGTCGCAGACGTGGAGAAAGGACCGATCCCGGCCGGCGAACACGCAACTGACGGGTGAGTTGGTGCCGGGTTTGGAAATGACACCGCCCAATCGGCCGAGGCGATCGAACATCTGGATGCCCGCGTGAGAGGTGACGTAAACCCGGCCGTCGGTGTCGGTGGTGGAGCCATCGCCCCCGCTGACCTTGCGATCAGCCGGCAAGGTCAGGGTCGAGTAGCGTTCGCCCCCGACCAGTTGACGGATGAGCGGCGTGGTCTCCGCGGCGGTCGCCAGCGGGTGGCCCGGCGCGGCGGCTTCGGCAAGGCGGAATGACCAGACGTGGGAGCCCTGGTACTCGGAGACCGCGAGGAATCGTTCGTCGGCCGACAAGGCGATGCCGTTGGGAGTATTGATCCCACCGGCGATCGGGCGGGGACCGGAGAGGTTGCGTGCCGTGATCGGGACGGTGACGACCTGGCCGGCCGCGGTATCGGTGAAGTAGATGTGCCCGTCGCGGGTGACGATCAGGTCATTGGGCTTCACGTTGGAGGCCACGGTTTCAATCTCCTTGGTGGCCGGGTTGATGACGACGATGCGTTGCTTCTGCTCGCCGGGACCGCCTTGTGAGGCGGCGTAGATCCGGCCGTCGGGACCGAACTTCAACCCGGAGAGCTTGGGTCCGTTCGCGATCCAACGTTCCGGCTTGCCGCCGACCGGAACGCGCCAGACTTCGGCCTTGGGCAGGTCGGAGAAGTAAAGCGTCCCGCTTGCGTCCGAACAGGCGCCGTCGGTGAAGCCGTGTCCTCCGGATACCAACTCCCAGTCCCCCGGTTTTCCGCCGTCGGGCAGGACCTTGATCAGGGCTTCGTCGCCGGCTCCGTTATTGGCGCTCGGGGACGGCGGTGAGGTCACCGGACGCCACAGCCAGCGGAGGGAATCGGGAAGAATGGCCGCGCCGTGGCGATCGTTGTGGGCCCCGTCACCGAAAATGAAGCGGTGATCGTACCCGGCGAAGGCGAGCGAACCGGCGAGTTGCTGGTTGGAGAGGGGCCAGTCGCCGTGGAGGTTGTTGAGGTCGTTGGAACCGTCCTGGAGGAACACCCGGATCGGCTTGAGCTCGGTCTTGCGGATCAGGGCCGGGTAGACGTGGCCGCCGCGGATGTTCACAAACGAGCCGATGTGCGACAGGACCTTGCCGAAGAGATCGGGGCGCTCCCAGGCCGCGGTGAAGGCGCAGATCCCGCCGGAACTCATTCCCGCAATGGCCCGCTGGGCCGGGTCGGAACTGAGCTTCACGTCGTACCGCGCCGAGATCGCGGGAAGGAGTTCATCGGCCAGAAACCGGGCGTAGTCTGCCCCGAGTCCGTCGTATTCGAGACTTCGATTGTTTCGGTTGCCCCAACCGCCGGCGGGCGGTCCGTCGGCACCACGATGACCCGGATTGATGAACACCCCCACGGTCACCGGCATCTCGCCGCGGGCGATCAGATTGTCGAATACGAGGGGCACCCGCATCCGGCCGTTGGTGGAGACGTAGGCGTGCCCGTCCTGGAACACCATCAGGGCCGCGGGTTTGTCCGCGGTGTACTGGGTCGGGATGTACACCCAAACGTCGCGCGTGGTGTCGGGGAAGACCTTGGACTCGGCAAACTGGAAGGTCTCGACCCGGCCCGGGGGGACGTTCGGTCCACGGGATTCCGCCTCGGGAGCGATGGGGTAGTCGTCTGGAATACGGGTGGGTTGGACCCCCAAGGCCGGGGGCGGAAGGAGATCCGGTCGGGCGGCGAAGGGCGAACCCGGGCCTTGCGGTGGGATGGGGCGATTGGCAGGGAGGGGAAGCGTTGGGGAGATCGACCGGGGCGTCGCCGGTTGCTGGGCGAGGCAGATCCCGGTGACCACGGCAGCGAGGCAGGTCGAGAGACCCCGGGCGGGGAGACGGGTGAGCATGCGCCGAAGTTTCGCCAGATTGGGGCGGAGGGGAAAGGGGAAAGGGCGGAGGGATCTTGCGGGCGGCGCATCTTGACACTGTCCCCAATTCGAGAAGCGGGTTCTCAGGCCTTGCCGGGCAAATCCTGGGGGCGTGGTCCGCATGGCGGGACCGCTTGGGAGGCAGGGAGGAGAGAGGCGGACGAGGACGCCCGCGGCCTCGGGAGGGCAGTGTCGAGATGCACGGCATTCATGCTTCGCTTGAAATCTCTGTTTGACGATCGGGGTGGGCATCGGGGAGGTTTTGCCCGTGAACGCGCGTGTGTTGGCCTATCGATTTAGCTATTGGTTCTTCGTGAACCGGGCTTGTCGGCGGGTGAATGCATGACTTCTGTGTGTGAATTACCTGCCGCAGGCCCCGGGCCTGCGGCTTTTCTGTTTTCGCAGGTCTGGGTGCCGGGAGGTTCAAAACCAATACCACTCCATCCATGATCATTGTGCTCAAGTCAGGAACCACCGCCCGCGACGAAAAGGCCGTCCTCACCGAGATCCGGCGGCTCGGCTACAAACCCCACGTGATGCGTGGGGTGGAACGGATCGTCATCGGTGCCATCGGCGACGAACGAAAGAATCCCTCCCTCGACACCCTCCGGGCCTGGCCTCAGGTCGAGTCCGTCACCCCCATCCAGAAACGTCACAAGCTCGTCAGTCGCGAGGCGAATCCGGCTTCCAGCACGGTTCTGGTGGGCGACGTTGAGATCGGCGGGAAGGAAATCGTGGTGATGGCCGGCCCCTGCTCGGTCGAGAGCGAGACGCAGTTGCTCACCACGGCCGAGTCGGTGGCGAAGGCGGGTGCGCGCATCCTGCGCGGCGGAGCTTACAAGCCCCGGACGTCGCCCTACGAATTCCAGGGGTTGGGGGAGAAGGGCCTGAAGCTCCTTTCCAAGGCACGCAAGAGGACCGGACTCAAGATCGTCACCGAGCTGCTTTCCGAGGAGCACGTCGATCTGGTGGCCGAGCATGCGGACATCCTTCAGATCGGCGCACGCAACGCGCAGAACTTCCAGTTGCTCATTGCCGCCGCCCGTACCGGCAAGGCGATCCTGCTCAAGCGCGGGCTTTCCATGAAGATCGACGAATGGTTGTTGGCCGGGGAATACATCCTGGCCAATGGCAATCGGAACGTCCTCTTCTGCGAACGCGGCATTCGGACTTTCGAGACCTATACCCGCAACACCCTGGATCTGGGTGCGATTCCCATCATCAAGAACGAGTCGCACCTACCCGTGGTCATCGATCCGAGTCAAGGCGGAGGACGTGCGGACCTGGTCGCCGCCTTCTGCCGGGGTGCGGTCGCCATGGGGGTGGATTCGCTCATCATCGAGGTGCATCCCAATCCGAAAGAGGCCTGGAGCGACGGCGCGCAGCAACTCGACCTCGAAGGGTTCGCCGGCCTGATGAAGGACCTGCGGCCCCTGGCCCAGGCCGTTGGACGTACCTTGCACGGGTGAGGCGTCCCGCGAGGTTGGGTTTTCCAAATCGGGGCGGCCCGCCTAGCCTCACGCCCCGTGACGCTTCGTGAACAGATGATCGTATTGGGCCGGCAGGCGCGCGCTGCATCGCGCGCGCTGGCCGGCCTGAATTCGGCGGACAAGGACGCCTGCCTGGTTGCCATGGCCGATGCCATTCTGGCCCTGACTCCGGTCCTGATGGAGGCCAATGCCCGCGACCTGGAGGTGGGACGTTCCCTCGGGCTTTCCGGGGCCATGATGGATCGTCTGGCCCTCAACCCGGAACGGATCGCCGCCATGGCGCGTGGACTTCGCGAGGTGGCCACCCTGCCGGATCCGGTCGGACGCCAACTCGACGAGCGGGTCCGCCCCAATGGACTGCGCCTGGTCAAGGTGGCGGTGCCGATTGGAGTCATCGTCATCATCTATGAATCACGTCCCAACGTGACGGCCGAAGCGGCTTCACTGTGTTTCAAGACCGGGAATGCGACCATCCTGCGTGGCGGCAAGGAGGCGATGAACTCCAACCGGTTGATCGCCGAGACGCTGGTGGCCGCGGGACGTCGGGTCCTGGGCGATCGTTTTCCCACCCACGCGATCCAGATGGTGGGGACGTCCGATCGCGAGGCTGTGCCCGAATTGTTGGCCCTCACCGAGTACATCGATCTGTGCATGCCTCGCGGTGGCGAAAGCCTGATCCGGGCGGTGACCGCGAGCAGTCGGGTGCCGGTGATCAAGCATTACAAGGGCGTCTGCCATGTGTACGTCGATGGGGCGGCTGACCTGAAGATGGCCGGCGAAATCGTGTTCAACGCCAAGTGCCAGCGGCCTTCCACGTGCAACGCCGCCGAGACCCTGCTGGTGGATCGCCCGGTGGCGGCGCGGTTCCTGCCCATCATGGCCTCGCGTCTGGCCACCAAGGACGTCGAGTTCCACGTGGACGCCGACTCGGAAGCCCTGGTTCGTCAGGGCCTGGCCGGCAGCAAGCACGTGGTGCGTCTGGCTACCGATGCCGACTATTCCACGGAGTACAACGATTACGTGATCAATGTCCGGGTGGTCGATGGGGTGGGAGACGCGATCCAGCATATCGCCCGATTCGGTTCCGCCCATTCGGACAGCATCGTGACGGCGGATGCGACCACGGCAGACCGCTTCTTCCGCGAGGTGGATTCGGCTGCCGTTTACTGGAATGCCTCGACCCGGTTCACCGATGGATATGAGTACGGCATGGGGGCGGAGATCGGCATCAGCACCGACAAGATCGGCGCGCGCGGGCCGATGGGCCTGGAAGAATTGTGCTCCTACAAATGGCTCGGGTACGGGCAGGGACAGGTGCGGGGGTAAGCGGATGGGATGGTTCGGGTGTCCGCTGCGCCGGAGGCGTTTCAGCCATGAGCCAATACGGGGTGAGCGAAGCGATACCCCGGGTCACACGCCCTCGATGGATTCTTCCCCCGGAGTGGTTGCAGATCTGCAACCCCTCCGGGATTGATCGTTCATTCCATGGTTATCCCGGGGAGGCGCTTCGCTGACCCCGGGCTAGTCGTTCCCATCCCTCCGGGATGAAAACCCTCGTCCCGGCAAGGCCCGCGAATCCACTTGGCGCATGGGGGCAGCGTCAAGATGCGCCTGTGACGGGAGGGCGTGAACTCGCCTCTTTCCAGTCCGGAATGGCCGGCGTAGCGTTCGAACATGACTCCCGCATTTTCTCCGGTTTCCGGTCTTCTTTCCGCGTCTTCACTGGATCGGCGTCGATTCCTGCGAGCGACCACGGCCGGCTTGGCAGCAGCGAGCCTGCCGCTGTGGACGGGAAGCAGCAGGGCTGGGGAACGGACGCAGGCGACCTCGGAAACCCTGGCCGCGCAGTTGCATGGCTCGCTGAGCGAAGCCCAGCGAAAGGGGCTCTGTTTCGCCTTCAACGATCCGTTGCGCGACCAGGTCGACAACAACTGGATGATCACCCGGCAGTCGATTCGCGAGGCGCTCAACCCCGATCAACAGGACCTGGTGCGGCAGATCTTCCGCAAGCTCCACCGCGAGGAACACGCCGACGCCATGATGCGGCAGATGGTGGAGGATTCGGAGGGGAAGGGATTCGAGGGCGGTACGTCGGTGGCGCTGTTCGGGGAACCGGGTACGGGCAAGTTCGAGTTCGTGCTGACCGGCCGGCATTGCACCCGCCGGTGCGATGGGGATGCGGTGGCAGGCGCGGCCTTCGGCGGTCCCATTTTCTACGGGCATCAGTCGGGTCCGAAGGATGAGGAACCGGCGGATCATCCCGGCAATGTGTTCTGGTTTCAGGCGCGTCGGGTGAACGAGGTGTTCCAGGCCTTGGACGGTAAGCAGCGGGACGCGGCGTTGATCGATGGACGGAGCCGGGGTGAGCGTGCGACGGAGACCGTGAAGCTCACCGGAAAACGGACCGGACTGCCTGGACTGCGTCTGGGCGAGGTCAGCCCGGATCAACGGGACCTCGTGCGAAAGGTGATGGTGGACCTGCTTCAACCGTTCCGGGCAGTGGACGCGGAGGAGTCGATGCGCCTGGTGGATTCGCAGGGACTGGAGAATCTGCACATCGCCTATTTCAAGAAGCAGGACCTGGGCAACGACGGCGTCTGGGACGTGTGGCAGATCGAGGGACCGCAAATGCTGTGGTATTTCCGCGGTGAACCCCATGTGCACTGCTGGGTGCACATCCGGGATGGCAAGACGGCTTGAAGCGGGTTCGGGCGGGGAACGGTGACGGACTCGCGGAGCCCGCCCCTCCGGGAGTTCGCCCCTGCGAAGCCTGGAACCCCTACTTCGGGTCGAGGTTGGCCTTCAGGAGGTCGACGCTGACGGTCGACGCAATCCCGTCTGGGGGGATGTCGCCCTTGGCGATCCAGACCAGGGCGTTCAGGACTACTTTGCGGAGTTCCGGGTTGTTCCAGTTCTTGTGATAATGGCCGCCGGTGAAGCCGAAGCCGCGGCCGCCATCGGGACGCTCCAGCACCCACATGAGGTGCTGGGGCTCCCGCTTGGCGACGGAAGCGCGGACCCAGGGATTGCCGGAGTGCGGACCATCGGGTCGCTGGAGGGTTTCGTCGGGGGCAACGGCGCTGAGGATGGGAGTGACGCCAGCGAGATCGGGGGTGAAGCGCATGTGGTAGTACCACTCGTCATTGGCGGCGAAGGGCTTCACGCCGCGGGTGACCGCATGCTGGGGGAAGGACTTGAACTCGGCGGTCCAGTGGGGGTTGACGCTCCAGAAGGTTTCGAAGTAGCCGCCGGTCCAGCGGAGCATGGCGAGCCCGGGATCGCCCTTGGGCACTTCGACCCCGTAGTGCGCAGCGCCGATGCCGACGCCGCGCTTGGAGAGTTCATCGAGCAGCTTGAGTCGCTCGGGTTTGATGGCGGGGTGACCGTCGCCGCCGTCGGCGTAGAGCAGAACGGCACTGGCGTTGTTGAACACCGACAGGTCGGTGGGCCAGCCATTGCTGACCACGGTGGCGTGGATGCCGGGGACCTTGTTAAGGCACTCGGCCAGCAACAGGCAGCCGGCGCGGAATTCGTGATCGCCCTTGCCATGGCTGGGACGGCCGGCACAGAGGACGATCTCCTTGTCGGCGGCACTGGCCAGATGAGGGAGCACGGCGACAGAAAGACAGAGCAAGAAGCGGCGGAACATGACGGCACTGTGAACGAACCCAAGGCTCTGGGGCAACTCAGGAGGAAGTTGGAACTTCAAAGAGGACCGCCTTCCGCGGTACTGGGGGAGATGCAGGTGCTCATCGGGCAGTTGGATCTGGTCTGGGAAGATGCGGCGGCGAATGTTGCCCTCGTGACGGAGGGGCTCTTGACGCATCCGCCCGTGCCCGGGTCGTGCGTGGTGTTGCCGGAGATGTTTGCCTCGGGCTTCAGCATGGACGCCGCGCGGGCCTGCCGGGACGGGGAGCGGGTGCTGGCGGCG
>JBDNHZ010000376.1:0-12710 GCA_041688515.1 Verrucomicrobiota bacterium | reverse complement strand
TTGTGCCACCAGAGAACCAGCGTCGCCGCGATATAGATCGAGGAGTAGGTGCCGCTGATGATGCCGGCGAGGAACGTGAAGGCGAAGTCGTTGATCGCGCCGCCACCGAACAGGTAAAGGATCACGGTCGAGATGAAGACCGTGCCGGAGGTGATGATCGTCCGGCTCAGGGTTTCATTGAGCGCGGTGTTGATGATCTCGCGGAAGCTTCCGCGCTTGCCCAGCTTCAGGTCTTCCCGGATTCGATCGAAGATCACGATCGTGTCGTTGATGGAGAACCCGATGATGGTCAGCAGCGCTGCAACGAAGGTGGCGTTGAACTGACGTCCCAGATGGTCTTCATGGAAAAGGCCGGTGAGGCAGTAGATGCCGATGGTCATCAGGACGTCATGGATGACAGCGATGACGGCACCGACGGCAAAGCTGAACTCATAACGGAAGGCCACGTACAGCAGAATGCCGAAGAGCGAGAGCAGGGACGCGACGATGGCTGATTTCTGGACCTCGAATCCGACCGATGGGCCGACCAGATCCAGACCGACACGGATGAATTTGGCCTGTGGGTAGGTCTTCTGAAGGAGTTCCTCGGCGCGGGAGCCATTGCTCGGCAATCCCTTGAGGGTCGCCTCGTCGCTGTGCGGCGTGATCAGGTTGAGGAACTGTTTTCCCGACCCCGGGTCCGTCTGATATTGGACCCCGCTTTCGCCCATCTTGAGTTCCTCGAGCGTCTTGCGGATGGCACTGGTGTCGACCTTGCTGGCGTTGTCGAAGCTGAGGACGAGCGAGTCGCCACCGGCGAACTCGACGCCCTGCATGTTGTGGCCGCGGACGAAGACGCCGTAGCCGATTCCGACGATGATCACCAGCCAGGACAGGATGAACGCGGGCTTGGCCAGCTTCAGGAAATCCACCTTGGAGCCCTTGATGATGTTCATCATCGGGAGCGACTTGCGGTCGCCCAGCGCCAGCCACGTATCAAACACCAGGCGGGTGACCACCATGGCGGTGAACATCGAGACGGCGATACCGATGGAAAGGGCGATGCCGAAGCCTTTGACGGTGCCGGTGCCCAGCAGGATGAGCAGCACGGAGCTGATCAGGGTCGTCAGGTTCGAATCGAAGATGGTTCCGAAGGCTTTGTTATAACCGGCGGCGATGGCGCCTCGGACGGACTTTCCGGCATGCAGTTCCTCGCGGATTCGCTCGTAGATCAGGACGTTGGCATCCACCGCCATGCCGATGGTCAGCACGATGCCGGCGATGCCCGGCAGGGTAAAGGTGACCTCAAGCGAACACATGATCCCCAGCAACAGGAGGATGTTCAGCATGAGCGCGATGTTCGCGACCACACCGGCCACCAGGTAGTAGACCAGCATGAAGAACGCTACCGCGATGACCGAGATCACCGCCGCACGGACACCACTGCGAACCGAGTCGGCACCCACCGAAGGATCGACGCCGCGTTCGTCGATGATGCGGAGCGGAGTCTTGAGCGGGTTGTCCAATGCCGAAGCGAGGTCGTTTGCTTCCTTGAGATCGAAGTCACCGGTGATCTCACCGGACCCGGCGGTAATGGCCGAATTGATGGTGGGAGCGGAAAGGACTTCGCCGTCGAGCAGGATCGCGAGTCGCTGGCCGACGCTGCGGGTGGTGACCTGAGCAAAGATCCTGGCACCCTCGCTGTTGAGGTTGAAATGGATGTTGGGCTGCCCGGTCATCGGGTTGAGGAGGACATCGGTCTTGGAAACATACTCGCCGGTAAGCCCCTGCTCGGCCTCGCGCTTGATGATGATCGGGCTCTGGTATTGCTGACCGGATTTCTTGTCCTTGTGGACGATCAACTTGCGTTCATAGCCCGGGGGCACGACCCCGCGGCTGATGAGTTCATCGCTGCGCGGGTGCGCCAGACGGAACTCGAGGTAGGCGGCGCGACGCAGGTTGGCCCGTGCCTCCTGCTTGGAGGCCTCGGTCAGGCCGGGGAGTTGCACCAGGATGCTCTTTTCGCCCGCAGGTTGGATCACCGGCTCGGAAACCCCCAGGGCGTCCACCCGCTTGCGGAGCACCGAAATGGCCTGTTCCACCAGGAACGAGGAGCCGCGGCGGGTCAGAAAACTCTCTTCGACCGGCGCATTGGTGGCACCGGCGAGGGAGTTGGTGCCGGCGCTGTTGGTCGTGGCGAGCTTGCTCAGATCAAGTTCCAGAAGGAAGGACGTGCCGCCCTTGAGATCGATTCCCAGCTTGAACTGTCCGGCCGACTCACGCTGCACACGGTTGAGGATCGCCTGGTTCATCGGAAGCGACGAGGAACCCGGGAGGACGTAGTTCGAGGGGAAATACTTCCGGATATCGTTCGATCCGATCGCCGTCAGCAGGTTGGTGTAGGTCAGCGTCGAGGCGTCGATCCCCGTCGGATTCTTCGCGTCCAGCGCGCGCGCCCGGTCGATGATCTCATTCAGCGAAGCGTCGGGATTCAACACCGCGGTCTTGTCGAACTGATCGATCAGGTTGCGGGCCTTGTAGGGAAGGATTTCGGTCGTCGCCCAGACAAGGGTGAAAAGGATGAATAGAAACTTCCAGAGGTGACTGCGATTCATGGCGTTAGGAAAGCGATATGCCCGGATTGAGAGGTCGGGTGAGGTGAACTGGTTGGCCGCGGTCAGCGGTTTAGCCGTTGGTCTCGGTGGTCTTGGCGGTTTCGCTGATGGCGGACTTCAGGACCTCGAGTTTGGCGTCGCCGGATTGGATCGTGATGCTCGTGTCCCGGACCGATTTGACGATGCCGATGATGCCCGAGGAGGTGGTGACCCGATCGCCCACCTTCACGTTTTTCAACAACTCGGCCTGTTCCTTGGCGCGCTTCTGCTGAGGGCGGATGAGCAGGACCCAGAACACGACGCCCATGACGACGATCATCCCGATTTGGTAGATCATCTGTTGCTTGGCAGCGTTGGGGTCCGCGTTCGCGGTCGGGGGCGTGAGCGCCAGCAGGGAGGCAATGAGCGGATCAAACATGCGTCAGTGAAAAATGAAGCCGAAGCCTAGGAATGGCGGAAGTTTTGGCAAGCATGCGCTTTGCCTCCGGGATTTGGAGTTCTCAGGCTCGACGGCTGGGACATCCCCGTGAAGCTTTCACCCATGCGGAGCCATTCTTCGGGAACCAGGCGCTGGTTCGTCTCCTTTCTCGCCCTCGGCCTTGCCGTGGGGAACGTGTGGTCTGCGGCAGCGCCAGACTCCCGGCGTGCGCTGCTGGATTTGCGAAGTTGGCTCGATCGTCCGCGCCAGGAGCGCGGTTTCGTGGCAGACCAAGCGTTTTCAAGGGTGAGCCTGACCCGCAGGGACGCGGAGTTGGCGGCGGATCTCCTCTGGTCGGACCGGCAGACCTGGCTCCGCGAAACACGCGCGGCCGAGTTGAAGGCCCGTGAACTCGACGCCGCCGGTCGAAAGATGCGATTCGAGGTGGTCCGGTTTGGCCCGGTGGAAACGGCACCGATGGGCGGGAGGAGCCTGTTCCTCTCGATGCATGGAGGCGGTGGAGCTCCGGCGCGGGTCAATGATGGCCAATGGACCAACCAGATTCGCCTCGCCCGGGGCTACGCCCCCAGCGAAGGAATCTACGTGGCTCCTCGGGGACCCACCGATACGTGGAACCTGTGGCACGAGCCCCACATCGATGTGTTGTTTGCCCGGCTCATCGAGGATTTCGTCGCCCTGGAAGGGGTGAATCCCAATCGGGTCTATTTGATGGGGTATTCGGCCGGAGGCGATGGCGTCTATCAGTTGGCACCGCGGATGTCGGATTGGTGGGCCGCGGCAGCCATGAGCGCCGGGCATCCCAACGAAACCCTGCCCTTCGGGCTGCGAAACGTTCCCTTCGCCCTCCAGGTGGGTGGCTTGGACGCTGCCTACAACCGCAATCGGATCGCCGGAGAGTGGAAGACCTCGCTGGAAGCCCTGCGTCAGGCGGACCCCAAGGGGTACGATCATCTCGTCCGGATTCCGACCAAGGGACATTGGATGGATCTGGAGGATCGGGTGGCCATTCCCTGGATGGAGGCGCGTTCACGGCAACCGTTGCCCGACCGCTTGGCCTGGCGACAGGACGACGTGTTGCATGCCAGGCACTACTGGCTGGCGGTACCGCTTTCCGCGGCCAAGGCCGGACAACAGATCTCCGCGAGTCGGGATGGTCAGGCGGTTCGGATCGAGTCCTCGGACGTCAAGGAGTTGACGGTCCTCTGGAGCGATGGAATGGCCGATCTGGATCAGGCGGTCCGTGTTACCTTGAACGACCCGCCCATGACGCTTCACGACGGACGGGTGGAGCGGACCATTGCCGCCCTCGCCGAATCGCTCGCGGAACGCGGAGACCGTCAACTCATGTTCAGCGCGCGGACGACGGTTCGGATTCCCTGAGCGGCTCCCGCGGCCCGCTCACCGAGCGGATCGATTCTTTCCCGCAGGGCTCCGGGAGAAGGAAAGGTGCTTCCAGCAGAATCCCACGGCGACGGCACCGGCCACGCTGACGGATCCCATTCCGAGCGCCGCCATGGGCTTTCCGTAGAGCAGGAAGCCGACGCAGAAGATCAGTGACCAGATGCCGGCCGTCGCGGCAGCCGAGGCCAGCAATCCGATCGGAAGATCGGACTTCATCCCGGGGTCGCGGATCTGGAGGCGTTCGTGCTCGGCTTTCGAGATCAGGGAGGCCCAGCCGGGTCCGGCGGGTTGGATTCGACGATAGAACTCCCGGAGCGTGGATTCGTCGGTGGGCGGGGTGATGAGCGCGACCAAGACCCAGGCAGCGGTGGTGACGCCCACGCCCCAGAGCATCTGGGCTGCACCGGTGGGAGCGTCCTCACCCAATCGCCTCCACAGGAAAAACATCACGGCCATCCCGAACGAGACGAACATGGCGGTGATTTCAGCGGCGGCATTGATCCGCCACCAGAACCAGCGGAGCAGTAGGATGAGACCGGTTCCCGCCCCAATTTGCAGCAGCAGGTTGAATGAACTCAGGGCGTCTTGAAGCAGGAGCGCGATTCCGCAGGCCGCCGCCATCAGTCCCACCGTCGAGAACCTGCCGATCCAGACCATCTGGGATTCGGAGGCAGCCGGGTTGAGAAACCTTCGGTACACGTCGTTTACCAGAATGCTGGAGCCCCAATTGACCTGGGTGGACATGGTGCTCATGTAGGCGGCGATCAGCGAGGTCACCACGATTCCCAACAGTCCTGCGGGCAGTCGCGTCAGAAGGGCAGGGTAGGCGAGATCATGGGCAATCTGCTGCTCGGGCATGGCTGGAAAGGAGGCTCTCAGGGAAGTCACTCCGCGGGAGGCAAGGCGGGTCCCTTCGTCCACGTTGTCGGGTCCACCTGCGCGTTCGATGGTGGCCTGCGCTGCCGCCATCCGGTCGGGAGGATCCATCGGGTAGATCACCAGCGATGCCAGGGCGATCAGGATCCAGGGCCAGGGCCGCAGCGCATAATGCATCACGTTGAAGAACAGGGTCGCACCAACCGCATGTCCCTCGGACTTGGCAGCCAGCACCCGCTGCACCACGTACCCGCCGCCGCCCGGTTCGGCTCCCGGGTAGTACACCGACCACCATTGCACCATCACCGGAAGCAGGAAGAGGGCGAGGAACGGTTCCCCGTTCATCTGGGAGAAGTCCGGCAGCATGGGCATCTTCAGCTGCACCTCGGGATGGCTGATCAACCCCGTGAGGCCCCCGATCTCCGGCAATCCCACGATGTAGTGGGCTGCCCAGACCGATCCGAGCATGGCCACCACGAACTGGACGAGATCGGTGACCAGGACGCCGGTCAGTCCTCCAACCATGCTGTAGGCGACCGTGACGACCGAGGCGATGAGGATGCTTTCGAGGGGGGAGAGTCCCAGCAAGACTCCTCCAATCTTGATGGCGGCCAGGGTGACGTTGGCCATGATCAGGACGTTATAGAAGACGCCCAGGTAAACCGCCCGAAAGCCTCGAAGAAATGCGGCGGGTTTCCCCGAGTAGCGGAGTTCGTAGAATTCGATGTCGGTGAGGACATTGCTTCGTCGCCATAGTTTGGCGAAAAGGAAGACCGTCGTCGTGCCGGTGAGGAGGAAGGCCCACCAGACCCAGTTCCCCGCCACGCCATCGCGCCGGACGATCCCCGCCACCAGGTTGGGGGTATCGGTCGCGAAGGTGGTCGCCACCATGGAAGTTCCGAGCAACCACCACGGCATGGTGCGCCCGCTCAGGAAGTAGCTGTCGTAGTCCTTCCCGGCAGTTCTGCCGACGAAAAGACCGATGGCAAGGTAGACGGCAAAAGCCATCGCCATGATGGACCAGTCAATCGTTGTCAGATGCATATCGGATCGCCCGCGCGGTGTGAGATGTCAGGAGAGCAAAGGGAGCGGTCTGCACCAAGCTGAAATTATCTCTTGCTGACAATCAGTGGCACTGGTACCCACTGCGCCTCTTTTCGAAAAGGTTCTGAATTATGTCTCGGATTTGCAGCGTGACCGGAAAACGCCCCATCAAGGGCAATCACATCTGGCGGTCGGGTAAAGCGAAGAAGAAAGGCGGCATCGGCACGCACGTGACGGCCATCACCAAGCGGCGGTTCTTTCCGAACTTGCAGCGGGTGAAGGTTCTGCTCCCGTCCGGCGAGGTTCGCTACATTCGCGTTGCCGTTTCTGCCTTGAAGAAGGGGTTGGTCGTGAAAGCGCCGCCCCGCACCTGGAAGAAGGAAGTGGCCGTCGCCAAGTAGGCCCCGCTCCAAGGCCCCGCTCCGAGTTCCGATTTCCCCCTCGTTTCGCGTCGAGCCAAGCATCTCGGTCCCACCGGACCAGAGGCTTGGAGATGCGGGGAGAGGTGCAAATCAGTCAAGGTCGCCTGAATCCTCAGGCGGCCTTGTTTTGTTGGAACGGCCCATCATCGCGAAGCCATTCGGGCGGGCGGACGTCCCTCCGGACCCTTGGCTCAACCGATCATCGTCCCTTGCGTAAGTCCGACAGGACCCGCTGTACTTCGCGGTCCGCCTCGCGCTTCTTCAGATCCTCGCGCTTGTCGCCGAAGTCCTTGCCACGTCCGACGGCGAGTCGGACCTTCACGCGGTTGCCCTTCCAGTAGAACGCAAGGGGCACCAAGGCGTGCCCCTTGATGTTGGAAAGCCCCTCCAGCCGGCGGATCTCCGATTTGTTCAGCAACAGTCGCCGTGGGGTCTTGGGGATGTGGTTATAGACGTTGCCATGCGAGTATTCGTCGATGTGGGCACCGTACAGCCACCCTTGGCCTTTCTCGATCCGCGCGAAGGCCTCGGTAATCTGGCCACGTCCGGCCCGCAACGATTTCACCTCCGTGCCGCGCAGCACCAAACCTGCCTCGACCGTCTCGAGGATCTCGTAGTCGCGCCGGGCCTTGGCGTTGTGGAGGATGTCGGGCACAAAAAAGAAGCCGGAGACACAGTCCCCGGCTGTCTGGCAGTTTACAGGAGCGGTTCCCCGAGGGAACCGTGGGTCAGGTGATCTCCTTGTCCTTCAGTTCCCAACCAATTTTTTCTTCGATGATCTCGAGCAAGGCGATGTCCGCCAAGCCCATCCCCGGGGCGACTTCAACGAGGGGACGGCTGAAGCCGCCACCGCCATTGAGTTGCCGCACCCGGCGGGAAATCAGGTTCACCAGAACGTGGGGGTTACCCACTTTCTCCAAGGCTCTCTTTGTCAGTTCCGAGTTCATTCCCAAATCACTCCAAATCGGCCTGTCAACCTAGCTGGGCACAGGCCATGCAAGCAACGTGATTCTTCCCGGTGGCGTTTGACCGTCGTCAGTCGGTGATCTCGGTACGCAGCTTCTTCGATGCTAGATTCAGTTGCTTCGCGGTGCCCAGAACCAACACCTGATCGCCCGGGAGCAGTTCCTCGTCCGGGCCTGGATTGACGATCGACTGCTGCCCTCGGGCGATACCGACAATGCTGGCACCCGTTTCGGCCCGGAGGGCGATCTCGCGGATGAGTCGTCGGGCGGCAATTGAACCGATCGTAATCTCGATGCGCGAAAGATGGGCGTTGCGCAACAACTCGGCGGCGGGAGGGGGAGGAGGTTCTGGCGCTTCGATCTGCGTTTCGGCCAGCGATTCTTCCAAGGCGACCTGGGCCTTCGAATAGACCCGGATGGAAGATTTCCAGAGCAGCCAGGTCAGCAAGCCCACCACGCCGAACAGAACAATCAGGATTTCCCACGGGGGGAGCAGCGTGGAGCTGAGCGCGAGGCCGTACACTACCAACCCTGCCAGTCCGGCAAGGGGGACCGCGTGCGAGACCACATTGCGGATGGCCTCGGCATGCTCTCCCGCCCGGGCCCGCGTGACGTTGACCTCGGCAATGAGGAGGCCCAGAGCCTGGAGCTTTCTGAAGGTGGCGATCAACATCGGCAGCGCGACGATGACGGCACCCAGCCACACCAGCGTCCGGTAGAACTGGGGCTCTCGGATCGGTTCGGGAAGCCACCGCCAGTCGCGCCTCCCGAGGAATGCGGCCCCGATGAACACCGCCGCGATCAGGGCGAGGTTCAGGAGCATCTGGAACGACCATTTCCTCACCAGTCGTCGGGCCATGCTGATCTGCCGTCCCCCGCCCAGGCGTCCGACCCACTCGGTGTAGAGGTTGAGATAGCCCATGAGGGAGTGCGGAGCCCTGCGCTCGAACTGCCCGACCAACCGGTCGGAACCCTGAATCAAGTAGGGCGTGCACAGGGTGGTGATCACCGAAACCGCGACCGCAATCGGGTAAAGGAATCCGCTCGTCACCTTCAACGAGAGACCGAGGGAGGCGATGATGAAGGAGAACTCGCCAATCTGGGCGAGCCCCATCCCCACCTTCATGGAGGTTTTCGTGTCGTTGCCCGCCACAAAGGTTCCGAACGAGCACGCGACCACCTTGCCGACGATGACCGCGATGCTGATGGCTGCGATGGGGAGTGCGTACTCCCACAGGAGGCGGGGATCGATCAGGAGTCCGATGCTCACGAAGAACACCGCGCTGAACATGTCCCGGATGGGCTCGATCAGGTGCTCGATCTTGCCGATCTCCCGGGACTCGGAAATCACCGCGCCGATCACGAACGCACCCAGGGCAACGCTGTAGCCGAGTTTGACCGCCAGGAGCGAGAACCCGAAGCAGAGTCCGAGAACCGTGATGAGGAGCATCTCGTTGCTCTTGAACCGGCCGACGTAACCGAGCAGTCGGGGGACGGCGATCAGCCCGAGGATGAGGGTTGTTATCAGGAAAATGGCCAGCTTGCCCAGGGTCAGACCGACATCCGCCAGTCCGAGGGAGCCCGTCATCGCGATGCCGGACAGCAGGGCGATCATCATGATGGCGAGGATATCCTCGATGATGAGGATGCCGAAAATGAGCCCGGCGAAGCGCTGTTTGGTAAGTCCCAACTCCCCCAGCGCCTTGACGATGATGGTGGTGGAGGAGATCGAGAGCATGGCTCCGAGGAACAGGCTGTCCATGTGGCTCCATTCAAACCAGCGCCCCAGTTGGTACCCAACGGCGACCATCAGGACGATTTCCAGTACCGCGGCGAGGAGCGCGGGGACGCCCACCGTTCGTAGCTTTCGAAGGTTGAACTCTAGCCCGAGGGAAAACATCAACAGGACGATCCCAAGCTCCGACATGGTTTCGATGGCGTGCTGGTCCCGGATCAGGGCGTAGGGCGGTGTGTGCGGGCCGATGATCAGTCCGGCGAGGATGTAGCCGAGAACGACGGGTTGTTTCAGTCGGTGAAACAACAGGGTTACCAAGCCTGCGACGATCATGACGATCGCGAGGTCCTGGAGGAAGGTGGAGGCGTGCATGCGCGTGAGGCGAGAGGCCGGTGCCGGGCCCGAAGGCGTCTATCTAGTCGCCTCCCGGTCCCGGGGCAACCGTAAGCCTTGGAGGGGAGCGGATGACCGGCAGGAGCACGAGGAAAACAAAAAGTCCCGCGGCGAAGCGCGGGAGTGATCAGGGACTGATCCGTTGCAACGATGGCGACCCCACGGGGATTCGAACCCCGGTTACTGCCGTGAAAGGGCGGTGTCCTAGGCCTCTAGACGATGGGGTCGCAGAACGTTGTGCTTCGATTAGCCGTTAAGACCGACGGTTGTCACGCCGTAATTCCTTTCGGACCAAACTTCGCACCGAAATGCAGCGCTGATGGTGGGTCGGCAGGGATTTGAACCCTGGACCAACGGCTTAAAAGGCCGCTGCTCTACCGCTGAGCTACCGACCCTTTTCAGCGCGGGCGGGCACCTTACGCATCAAGCTGTGTGGTGCAAGTGTGTTTTTCAAAGCGAACTGGATCGTTTCCCATTTTTGCCCTTCCGCCCAGGGGTGACCTGTGGCAGGTACGCCCCTGTATGCGGCAATTGATCGGGATCGACCTCGGGGGGACCGCCATCAAGGCGGTGGTGGTGAAGGAAGATGGCCAGCTTCTGGAGCAATCCAATCAGCCCTTCGTGGACCGGGACATGGAATGGGCACGGGCCATCCGCGATCTGGTGGTCCGCTTTGAGGAACGCCACGGAAAGGCCGACGGCGTGGGCGTCTCGGCACCGGGCCTGGCGGCGCGATCCGGCCGTTGCATTGCCGATCTGCCCGGAAGATTGGAGGGGTTGGAGAACCTGGATTGGACGACGTATCTGGGGCGGAGCCAGGAGGTCCCGGTCCTTAACGACGCCCACGCGGCGCTTCTCGGCGAGGCTTGGCTGGGAGCCGCCCGCGGAATGGAAGACGTCGCCATGCTCACACTCGGAACCGGAGTGGGCGGCGCGGCGATCGTGGATCACCGATTGTTGAAGGGGCACATCGGTCGCGCTGGACATCTGGGGCATATCTCGGTCGATTTCAATGGTCCACTCGACGATGTGAATGCGCCGGGAACGATCGAACTGGAGATCGGACACAAGACGGTTGCCGCGCGGAGCGGAGGACGGTTCCGGTCGAGCCGTGAGTTGGTGGAAGCCCATCTGGCAGGCGACGTTGAGGCCACGCGCCTGTGGCTACGTTCCGTCAAGGCACTGGCGGCCTGTGTGACTTCGATCATCAACGTCCTCGATCCCGAGGCGGTGATCATCGGGGGAGGCGTGGCCAAGGCCGGTCCCGCCCTGTTCGCTCCGCTTCAGGCGCACCTTGATCGATTTGAATGGCGTCCGGGCGGAGCCCAGGTACGGATCATCCCGCCGGAACTGGGGGACATCGCCGGGGCCTATGGATCGGCGTGGAATGCCCTGACGGGACTGAACTGAGACCCGCTCACGGACTCGCGGAGCTCGTCTCTCCCAGCGGATCGACGTGGGGCCACCTCAGCGGAACAGCTTCGGCGCGAAGTCCACGAGGTAACGACGCCAGACCGGCCAGGAGTGGTCGCCTTCGGTTTCCACGTAGTCGTGTCGGATGCCCTTGGATTCGAGCAGGCCGTGGAATTCGCGGTTGCGCTGGAAGAGGAAGTCCTTGTCGCCACAGGCAACCCAGAACAACCGGAGATCGCGGTTGACCGCAGTGGGGTGGGCAAGCCCACCCGCCACACTGTTGGTCGGAGGCGGCGCCGAGCTGAAGGCACCGATCCATTGGAACTGGTCGTGGTGGTTCAGCGCCACGGTCAGTGCATGATGTCCCCCCATGGAAAGCCCGGCAAACGCCCGGCTGGAGGGTTTGCTGACGACCCGGTAGGAGGATTCCACCAACGGGAGGATGTCCGTGACGAGTTCCCGGCACAGGGCAGCGGAATTGGCCGGGCCATAGTCCTCAAAGCCGGCTGCGCCCGGGGCGATGGCATGGGCATCGGGCATCACCACAATCATCGGGCGCACCTTCTTGGAGGCGATGAGGGCGTCGAGGATCCAGTGGGCCTTGCCGTGCACGGTCCAGGACGCCTCGTTGTCGCTGTAGCCGTGGGAGAGGTAGAGCACTGGCAATCGACCGGCACTGGCGACTCCGGGCGGGGTGTAGACGATGATCCGCCGCCACGCATCCAGTGCCGTCGACTTGTACAGGTGCTCATGGAGGACTCCGTGCGGGATGTCCTGCAGATCCCATGGCGCTGCCGGCGTCGAGGGAATGTGGAGGATGCTGCTGCCCGGCCAGCGCTGCGGTTTGATCGCCGAGTTCTGGGGATCCATGACCCCGAGTCCATCCACCACAAAGCGGTACTCGTGCACTCCGGGTTTTGGGTTCGGGACGGTGCCCGACCACAGGCCCTGGTCATCCTTGGTCAACGTCAGTTCCGGTCCGAACTGACCGGACACTTTGACCTCGGTCGCCTTTGGTGCCCGCAGTCGGAAGGTGACGCTCCCATCCGACTTGAGTTCCGGGGAGACCACCGGTCCGCCGCGGGCGGGCCGGGGTGCGGCTGGAGGGGTTGGGGGAGGGACGGTTTGAGCCTGGGTCGAGGCCAGGCCGAGAACGGTCGCCGTGAACAGACACCGCAGAGCGGATCGGGAGGAAATGTTCATGGGAATCCCGAGAACTCTGGCGAAGTCGGCCGACGAATGCACGCCCGCTTCCATGGGGGCACCCGGCCACTGCTCCCTCCGGCGTCACGCGATCCGGGAAGGCGATCACACTTTGCAAAGTGTGATCGCGGTCCGGGCGTCGTAGAGCGCGGGAACGGACGGTCCGCTCGCACCCCACGCTCCCCCAAGCTTGCCCACGGTTCCCCTCCGATTCGAGGCGGTGTC
>JBDNHZ010000045.1:0-7427 GCA_041688515.1 Verrucomicrobiota bacterium | reverse complement strand
GCCCGATTGAAGTGAGCCTCGTCACCTCGTCGCCTACCCGTAGGAGACGACGTGAGGAGACTCTAACTTTGGCGGGACGAGCTCCGCGAGTCCGTGAACGTATCCGCCTCGTCACCTCGGCAGCTACCCGCACGCCAAAACTTCGATCAGATAGCGCAACTCCTCATCGGCATCGCCGCCTTCGGGGAGGGTCTGTCGGATTTCCTGTCGGATGACCTCGCGAAACCGTTTTCGAAGCCGGTGGATCGCGACCTTGAATGCGCCTTCGCTGAGGTGGATTTGGCGGGCCGCCTCGGACTGATGCGCGGGCGGCTCGGCACCGGCCAACCAGGGCTTGAGCCGGTCGAACCACGCTGTGCGTCCCGCCTCGGTGTACTCGCGTCCAACGGTCTCGATCGAACGCGCCATCAAGGCCAGCGCCCATTCCCGATCAAATTGTCGGTCATCGATCCCCGATCCCGGATCGACGATCGAGGGGGCGTCTTCGTCGTCGAGCGATTCGGATTCAGCGCCCGCCCCGCGCTTCCGCCGACCGGCCCGTTCCCGGGCATCTGAAAGGAAGTGTTTCAATGCGCCCAACAAATAGGAACGGAACTTCCCCCGGGCCGGGTTTGCCCCATCCAGACGGCCGCCGGTCAACAGATGGGCGAAGAAATCCTGGCTGACCTCGCGGGCGTGGTCAGCCTCCAGTCCGCGACTCCGGAGGCAACGGAAGACCGGATCCCAGTACGCGGCGCACAGCTCCGACAACGCCATCCGCGCCTCGGGCGAATCGCCGCGGGTGCGCAGCACCAGCGACCAGCGGGTGGGCGCAAAGAGGGGCGAATGGCCGGCACTGTCACTCATGGGAGCCGGGGCCACGCCAGATCGACGACATTGGTCCGGGGCGGCACACCGAACGTTTTGGTCCGATGGATGACGGTGATGCGGAGCTGACCTCCAAGTGGGAGGGCGAGAAGATCCGCGGTGTGGACGAACATCGCTTCCCAGTCCTGATCGGAGTCGCCATTGAGCCGACGCTGGCAGAGTTGGAGCTGGGTTTGTGGGGTCCAGAGCGCACGTCCCTGCGCCTGGGCCCAGGCGAGGGCCTCGGTGTCGCCGGCGCGGGCGGCGAAGACGACCAGGATCGCGAGCAGACCTCCATTGCGGGACTGCAGTTCCTCGTGAAAGTCAGGACCCCGTTTGGCATCCGGTCCGGGCAGAAGAAAGAAGTACCTGCGATCCGGATCCGCCGGGAGAACGCGCAGCAGGGCGTGAAGCGGAGGAACGGCGAGATCGAAATGGCCCTTCCCCGCCTGTACGAACGCCCCCGCGAGGTCCACCTGCAGTTCGTGGAGCTCCTGATCGGCCGAACGGCTGAGGCTCGCCCCTTGGGCGAGGCGCGTCTCCGCCTGTTTGGGATCCAGCGCCGGCCCCAGCAGGAACGCTCCGATCGCCGGGTGCTGATTCGTCGGGCTGATGGCGAGGCGAGACAGGAAATCAGACTCGGTGATGTCGTGGATGGAGCCATCACCGAGGCGGACCGAGCGCATCGCGGTCTCACCGGAACCTTGGGGTGACGAGACCGCCAGGATGGCACCTGGAGGGGGGTTCGAACCGGCCTCGGCAAGGGTCAGCAAAAGTGGGGCTTTGTACGGATCAGCCTGGATGCCTCCGGGGGCGGCCACGGTGGGGAGCGCGACGGTGGGCGCCGCCGGGTTGCGCAGTGTGGCCATATAAAATGTCGTGCTGAGGAGGAGGATGGCGATCAGCAGCAGGAAGCCGAGAGCAACCACCTTGATGAGCGTGGCCGGCCAACCTCCCGCCGACACTCCACGCCTTCGCCACGCGATCAGGCCCGCCGCCATCAAATAGAATCCCAGGAACAGGAAGATCGTCCGGGTTGCGTTGCCGAAGGGTGCGCCCAGCAGGGGAATCGCCCATCGCAGGAAGAACGCCATCGCGATGCAGCCAACGGCCGGAAGGATCAACCACCTCCACTGGAAAGGCGTCGCCAGTTCGGCGGGGTTGATCTCCGCGGGTGCCTTTCCGCGGATTCCCCGCACGGCGCTGCGAACCGCTTCATGCCATTCCCGAACGACGGCGTTCGTGGTCCAGGTCGCGTTCCACTGGGAGGCGTAAGGAGTGAAGAGGAGGATCGGGTCCCCTTTCTCTGATTTGATCTGGATGGCTAGGTACGAAAGACCGAAGGGCTTCATCAGCCGTGGGTATTCCCCGAGGCTGGTGGCGAGAATGTTTCGGAGGGAGAACACGGCCACGCCATCCTTGCCTGAGAAGACCAGACGTTCGGGTTCAAGGACGAGGGTGCCGCTGTCGGTATACAGGAAGGCCTGCCCGGCGACAGCCCGAAGATGTTCGGGCGTACTCCGGAAGCAGAGCGCGGTTCGAAGGGGTGTTGCGATCGGCGCTTCGTCCGTCGTCCTGGGGTGGTGGTTCAACCCTTCCACCTCGTCCTTCACCTGGCCGGCACTCTGCTGGCGAAGTTCGCGTTCCTTGGCAAGGGCCCGGAAGACGATGTCGTCCACCCGACTGTCGATGTACGCCTTGGTGGATGGGGCGGGGAACCGGCCCAGGGGAAGTTCGCCCGTCAGGAGTTCATAGAAGACCACTCCGAGGGAATAGATGTCGGCTCGATGATCGACGTCGGCAGGACGTTCCACCTGTTCCGGAGCCATGTAGTGCGGCGTCCCCAGGCGATGCCCCGTCTGGGTGAGGGTGATGTCGGCGCGCGTGCCGTCCGAGTCGTCGAGGAGCTTGGCGATGCCGAAGTCGGCGATCTTCACCTGTCCTTGCGAGTCGAGGAGGATGTTCTCCGGCTTGATATCCCGGTGCAGCACCCCTTGCGAATGGGCGCAGTGGATGGCGTCACACAGAACCGGCACGATCGTCAGCGCCTGTGCCGGTGTGAATCGCCCCGCCCGCATCGCCTGACGCAGGTTCGCGCCGTCCACGTATTCCATCGTCAGATGGCAGAACCCACCCGACTGCCCGTGCCCGTAGATCCGGACGATGTTCGGATGGTCCAGTCGGGCCAGCGTCCGCGCCTCGCGATCAAAGCGCTCCACGAAAATCGGATCTGCCGCGAGATGGCGGGGAAGGATCTTGAGGGCGACTTCGCGGCCGGAGGCGCGTTCGCGGGCGTGATAGACACAGCCCATGCCGCCGGTGCCGATCAGCGCGAGGAGGTCCAGGGCGGGAAACGCCGACGCCACCTCCGCCAGCGACGGCGGTTGGGAGCGCGGCTGTCCTGGGGGTTGCCCCGCGTCGGTCGGGGTGGCGGCCGACGTCAGGACACAGCGCGGGCACAAACCGGCGGGGGCCCCCGAAGGAATGCGACTGGAACAGTGCGGACAGGTGCTGGCCGGCGAGGAGGAGTTCATACACCCGACAACTGGGGTGTTCCCGGACCGGGGTTACCTGAAATGATGCGAACGGGCGTCCCCGCTCTCACTTCACGCCGGCCAGACGATCCTTCCAGAGCTTGTACAGTTCGACGGTGGCGCGGACGTCGCGCAGGCAGTACTCGGCAATGTCGCGGTGACGTCCTTCGGCGAGGAGATCGTTGATGTCGCGCCCGGTGATCCCCTCGGCCTTGGGCGACGGGATGCCGAAGGCGCGGCAGTAGAAGTCGAGATTGAAGCGGCGGGCGGCACCCTCCCGGCCACTGACATTGTAGAAGGTGAACTGCTCGGCCAGATCGCAGTGCGGCTCTGTCTGAAAGCGGTACCCGAGCCAGTCCTTGCGGCTGATGGGGACGTTGAGCAGGGCCGAGCGGAGGTAGAGGAAGGGGACGTCGAACCCGCGCCCGTTGAAAGTGACGATGTCGTCGTAGCGCCGGGCGATGTCCCAGAAGGCGGTCAACATTTCCTGTTCATCGACCTGCGGCGCGAACTCCACCCCGCCGGAACCGCCGCCCTCCTCTTCAAAATCGTCGGACTGGAACAACACCTGACCGCGGCCGGTATCGGCATTGACCATCGCGATGCAGACGACCTGCGCGGTGAACGGCCAGAGGCTGAACTGCTGTTGGATCTCGGCCCGCTTCAGGGCCCGGGCGGTGTCGTCGGACTGCTTCTCCGCATCCCGGAACAGGTACTCGAGCTGGGCTTCATCGAAGCTCTCCAGTCCGAGGGCGGAAGTCTCTATGTCGAACACCAGTCTGGCCATGTGCGTGGGCGCGGACCGTAGCGGGCGATCTGCCCGGACGAAAGACCGCATATCGGGAACCCTTCCGTCTGGGCGCATTTTGACACTACCCCCATGCGCGGAGTGGATTCTCGGGCCTTGCCGAAAGAATCCTGGGACCGCGGCCCCGCGTGGCGGGGGGCAGCGTCCGGATGCGCCCCGTCCATGGGGAGGGAAACCGCCTCGAATCGGAGGGCAAGCGTGGGCAAGCGCGGGGAAGCGTTGGGTTCGGGCGGACGGTCCGTTCCCGCGTTCAACGACGCCTCGATCGCGATCACACTTTGCAAAGTGTGATCGCCATCCCGGATCGCGTGACGGCGCGGGGGCAGCGTCCGGATGCGCCCCGTCCCTGGGGGGCATCGCCTCGAATCGGAGGGCAAGCGTGGGCAAGCGCGGGGAGCGGGCGGAAGGTCCTTTCCCACGTTCCACGAGGCCCCGATCGCGATCACACTTTGCAAAGTGTGATCGCCCTCGCGGATCGCGTGACGCCGAAGGGGCAGCGTCCGGATGCGCCCCGTCCATGGGGAGGGAAACCGCCTCGAATCGGAGGGGAAGCGCGGGGAAGCGCGGGTAGCGGCCGGACGGTCCTTTCCCGCGTTCCACGACGCCTCGATCGCGATCACACTTTGCAAAGTGTGATCGCCATTCCAGATCGCCTGACGCCGCGTGGGCCCGGTCCGGGTGCGCCCCTGGGCACGGGCGCATCTTGACAAGTCTGGCGTGCCTCGGTGGTGTCTATCCATGATCCCATTGCAGCTTCCACAAAAGCCGATCGGCGGCGGACCTGGGGGAAGCTGGGCAGGTTCGGCCGGGGTTGGTGGATTCCTGATTGCCGTGCTTTCCTGCATCTCCGCGGCGGTGGCAGGCCCACCGCCTGACTTGGTGTCCAGTTCGACGAATCGGTTGGACCTGGACGTCGACAGCCAGATCGACTTCGAAATCGTGTAGCATGAGGTGACCACCTACTTGGATGGCATCGGCGGATGGATCCCGTACACGACGACCCGGATCTCGATGGTTCCTCTCGGTGACAATCGAATCCTGGTCTCCGACGAGCTCAATCCAGTGTTGGGCGACGTTCCGATCCTTACCCGGGGTTCCCTGATCGGCACCGCGCCCCTTGGGACGCATTGGGCGAAGGGTGATAGGACACTGGTGCACCGGATCGAGCCCTCTGGCTTGAACGGGCCGCCGGGCTCCGTCTGGATTGGAAGTCCAACGAGGGCCTACATCGGGATCCGCCTCGGCGACTCTGAAGCCCCGATCCATGGGTGGCTGTGCTTTGCCCGCGAACGGGGTTGTGCGAACCCCTTCAACTGGGGCTACGCACGAGAGATCCCCGCTCCCATCGTCGCCGGCGATCCCAAGACCGGGCCGCCCTTGGTGATGTCGATGCCGTTGAGCCGGGTGGCACGGCGGGCGGAGTTGAGTTGGCGACCGGCCGTTGCTGGGGTCGTGGTCGAAGAGGGCATCCTGAATTCTGAAGTCACATGGCATGCCTTGGAGAATGCATCTGACCCGACGTTCTCCCTCCCGAGAACGTCCATCTCGGTTCCGTCGTCGGCCGACGAGGGGCACGTGTTTCGCGTCCGTCCAGCGCCGTGAGCACGGGTGGCTGGGTTCGATCCGCGATCCTCCCCGGATTGCAGCTTGCCAGTGTCGCCAGTCGTGTTAGGCCCGACACCCTAGGCGGCGAACCTAATTTCCCGTGTTATGCCTGAGCTGGCACGGCTCTACCTCACCCGCAGGAACTCCCGCCGCGCAGCTTCAACGCAGTGACCAACGCGTCTAAAACCTGTGCGGAATAGATCGGGCGAGGACAAGCGTGGATCACGGGCGGCGTCCATCGTTCGACGTGAGGAGATTCTTACTTCGGAGGGGCGAGTTCCACGAGTCCGTGGCTGATCCCCGCCCGAGTAGAATCAGCCTCGTCACCTCGTCGCCTACCCGCAAGAGACGACTTGAATCTGGAAGCGGGAGTCTTTCATCCGGCCGCGTCCAGCCACCTCACCGGTTGCCCTTTGCGATCCATCCGGGGATGCTTCTTGCATGGCTGAGTCGGTTCGCAACGGGCCCTGGGTTCTGTCGATGCGCTGGCAGGATCTCCTGTTCGCCCACTGGCGGGTGGATGCGTCGGTCCTGCGCCGGTGGGTGCCGTCCGGTCTGGAACTGGATCTTTGCGACGGCGAGGCCTGGCTGGGCGTCGTGCCCTTCCAGATGAGTGGAGTGCGTCCGCGGTTCACCCCACCGATCCCGGGGATCTCCGCCTTTCCCGAGTTGAACCTCCGCACGTACGTCCGGGCCAATGGTCAGGCGGGGGTCTGGTTCTTCAGTCTGGATGCCGCCAGTCGTCTCGCGGTGCGGATGGCGCGGACCACCTTTCATCTGCCCTACTTCGATGCCGCCATGCGATGCGACGTCGCCAGTAACGGGAGCGTCACCTACGCGAGTCGCCGCACGCACCGGCACGTCGTGCCGGCGGAACTGCGCGTTCGATACCGGCCGGTGGGTCCGGTGTTCTCATCTCGGCCCGGAACCCTCGATCACTGGCTGACGGAACGGTACTGCCTCTATTCCGCTGATGCGAAGGGGCGGCTGTACCGCGGCGACATCGCGCATGCGCCCTGGCCTTTGCAGTCAGCCCAGGTGGATCTTGACGAGTGCCGGATGACCGGATTGCTGGGCATCGACCTGCCGCCGGTGCCCGAGCATGTGCTGTATGCGCGGACCCTCGACGTCCGGGCGTGGTGGCTGACACTGGTCGGCCGCCCCTAATCCTCCGGAGGGAAGAGTTCTACGAGTCCCAGACCCACGGGTTTGACCGCAGGGACGGGGCGAACGCAGAGCCATGGGAGGACCGATTGACTCCTCGCTGCGGTGAATCCGCTCCCGGTTTGCCGCAGCCGATTAGCCGAAAGAAGCGCAGAATCAAAAGAAGGGAACGGGAGCGACCGCGTGCTTCCAACGTCTGGAATCACAGCCATGCGGCTTCCCTTTCTTTCGTTCCTTTCGTCCCGTTCTCCTGTCGTGACGACGCACCGGCGGGCCGCGAAGTGCTTGGGCTTTCCGCAGCCGATTAGCCGAAAGAAGCGCAGAATCAAAAGAAGGGAACGGGAGCGACCGCGTGCTTCCGACGTCTGGAATCACAGCCATGCGGCTTCCCTTTCTTTCGTCTTCTTTCGCTCCTTTCGTCCCGTTCTCCTGTCGTGACGACGCACCGGCGGGCCGCGAAGTGCTTGGGC
>JBDNHZ010000375.1:0-11618 GCA_041688515.1 Verrucomicrobiota bacterium | reverse complement strand
CCGACGGTGGCAAGACCTGGGGCGCGGCGAAACGGCTTCCCGAAGGGATCCTCGGTCCCATCAAGAACCACGCGGTCACGCTGAGTGACGGCACCATTGTCTCCGGGAGTTCAGATGAGGCCGGCGGATGGCGGGTGCACTTCGAGACTTCACGCGATCAGGGGGTCACCTGGCAAAAGTCTCCGGATCTGGGCGATCCCAAGACCATGGGATTGATCCAACCTGGCATTGCCCTTCTCGGCGGCGATCAACTGCTCGCCTTCTGTCGCAGTCGCGCCGGGCAGATCTACCTCACCCGCTCGACTGACGGCGGACGCAACTGGACGCCTCCGGTCCCGACGATGCTGCCCAACCCCAATTCCGGGGTGGACGCCGTCGGCCTTCGCGATGGTCGGGCGCTGCTGGTGTACAACCATGTTCCCGCCCCAAAGCGAGCCCGGTCGCCCCTCAACGTGGCCGTTTCCCGGGAGGGTACGACCTGGGAAGAGGTCGCCGTGCTGGAAGACGAACCCGGCATGGAATTTTCTTATCCCGCCGTGATCCAGGCATCGAACGGCGACGTCCACATCACCTACACCTGGAAACGTCAGCGCATCCGCCACGTCGTTCTCGACCCGGCCCGTTTCCGCCCCCGACCGGTCCCGGCGGGGCGATGAGTCTCACATCGAAGGTGCGCCCGCGGCATCTGCCTGATCTCCCGCCTCAGTCTTTCGGTGAGGTCGCCGCGTGGTGGGCGCGCATCCGCTTCTTGTCCACCTTGCCCACGCTGGTCTTGGGAATGGCGCTCACCATGACCACCTCGGTCAGCAACGCCCGTTTGTGGATGACCCCGGATTCGATCACCGCGTGCAGGTGCCGGGACAATTCGCGCGGCGTGACCTCGGACATCCCCTCGCGCAAAACCACCTCAGCCCGGGGGTGCTCATCCCACTTCAGGTCCGGAACCCCGATCACGGCCACCTCCCGCACGGCGGGATGACGGGCCAGCGCCGACTCGATCTCGAGGGACGAGATCCACTCCCCCCCGATCTTGATGACGTCCTTGAGACGATCGGTGATGCGCAGGTAGCCGTCGGGGTCCACGTACGCCCCGTCCCCGGTGTGCAACCAACCCCCACGCCACAATCGATCTGAGGAGCCCGCATCGCCCAGATAGCCGTTCGTCAGCCAGGGGGCCCGCAGGACCAACTCGCCGACCTTGCCCGGCTCCACGGGTTGCCCATCGGCATCGACCACCGCCGTCTGCACCAGTGGCAGGGCGAAACCCGTCCGCGACGCCAGATCGGCCCGTGCCTCCTCCGTTCCGCCCGCCATCGACGGCTTGATGTGCGCCACCGCCACGATCGGGCAGGTCTCGGACATGCCATAGCCCCCGGCAATCCGGATCCCGTGCGACTGGGCTTCCCGGACTAGCGCGGGCAGCAATGCTGCCCCGCCAATGATCAGCTTGAGCCGTCGCCAATCGACCGTCCCCGAGGCCGGATGATGGAGCAGCATCTGGAGCAGGGTGGGGACGCAGTGCGAGAATGTGACCCGATGTTTCGCCAGCAGGTGCAGCAGCATTTGGGGCTCATACTTGCCGGGGTACACCTGGGTCGCACCCAGCATGGTCGCCAGATAGGGCAAACCCCAGGCATGCACATGGAACATCGGCGTCAGCGGCAGGTACACGTCGTCCGCCCGGAATCCCACCGGATCATCGTGGACCGCCAGCGTCAGCCCGGCCGTCAGTGTGTGGAGAACGATCTGACGATGGGAGAAACTGACCCCCTTCGGCTCCCCCGTCGTTCCCGTGGTATAGAACAACGTCGCCATCGAATCCTCGGGAAAGTCGGGCCACTCCTTCACCGCTTCCGCCTTGGCCAACCCTTCCTCGTACTCGCCCGCACAGGACACCCCTACTGGGGCCGCCCAAGCCCCGTCCGTCAGGACCACCACCTGCCTCACCCCCGTCAGGTGCCCGGCCATCGCCTCCAGAAGCGGCAGGAAATCCACGTGGACGAACAGGACCGTGTCGGCCGCGTGGGCAATCGTGTATCCCATCTGATCCGGGGTGAGCCGGACATTCACCGTGTGCAACGCGGCCCCCGACATCGGCACGGCAAAGAACAGCTCCAGATAGCGGTGGCTGTCGTAATCCAGCACCCCTACCCGATCCCCGGGTTCGACTCCGAGCGCCTTCAGCCAGCCCCCAAGGCGATCCACCCGCTGGAGCCACTCTCGATAGCTGAGGGTGAGCCGATCCCGATAGGTGACGGTTCCCTCCGGTGCCCAGGTGCGGACGCGATTCAGCAACTCACGGATCAGTAGGGCACTGCCAGGACGGCGCTCGACGGTTCCATCGCACGAGTTCATGCGTCTGACGCTAGCCAACGGCATCGATGAAAGTCGAATCCCGGATGCGCCCGGTCGCTCTGCATCCTTCCTTTGGCCGAAGTCACCCGGTAACCTCCGACCATGCTCGACGAATCGGTGGGCAAATTGAAGCGGTTGCAGGCCGATGTGGCGGCGTCCCTGCGGGACGACTCCCACACGGGCAGCGCGACCCAAACGCCCATGCCGCTCGATCGGGCGGGACGCTTCCTGCACTTCTGGAGTCTGGTAGGGCGGTTCTTCTGGCGGAATCGTTGCCCGGTCCGCGCCTCCGCACTCGCCTACACGACCCTGCTCGCCCTGGTCCCGCTCCTCGCCGTCTCCATCACGGTGGCCTCCCTGGTATTCGACGCCAAGAGCGATGCCTCGCGCCAGAAGCTCGCCGGGATGATTGAACGCCTCGTCGAGAATGTAGCCCCCACGCTGGGCCTCTCCGATGCCGACTCCAGCGCGCCGATCGGGCCGCCGTCTCCGGGCGATATCCAGGTCGATGCCGCCGCGTCGCGCCGCGGGGACGTCGCCAAAAGCATCCTCGATTTCGTTGGCAACATTCACTTCGGCACCATCGGCGTCACGGCGATGGTCGGCCTGATCTTCGTGGCCATCTCGCTGCTTCGAACCATCGAATCCGCCTTCAACGACATCTGGGGGGTAGCCAGTGGACGCACCTGGTTCGACAGCATCATCCTGTATTGGGCGGCCATTTCCCTCGGCCCGATCGTTCTCCTGGTCGCCACCACCTCCGGCTACCTCAACGCCCTGTCGAGCGAGAGCAGTTGGGTCCACAAGGTCCCGGGTGCAGCCATCCTCCAGGCCCAACTCCTGCCTCTGATCGTCGTCGGTCTCGCCTTCGGTGCCTTTTATCGGGTCATGCCCAATACCCGGGTCGAATGGCCCGCAGCGCTGATCGGCGGGCTCGTCGCCGGAATCCTCTGGTGGCTCAACAACCGCCTCGGGGTGCTCTACAACACCAAGGTCGTCACTTACTCCAAGATCTACGGTTCCCTCGGTGCCGTTCCCCTGTTCCTACTCGGTCTCTACTTCTCGTGGATGATCGTCCTGTTCGGTTCACAGGTGGCCTACGTCTTCCAGAATCGCCGCGCCTACCTCCAGGAACGCCTGGCCGAACGCGTCCACCATCAGGCACGGGAATTTGTCGCGCTCCGCTTCATGGCCGAAATCGGGCGCTGCTTCGCCCACCAGCTTCCCCCGCCGCCCCTTTCCGGTCTGGCATCGGAGATGGCCGTTCCCGCCCGTCTGGCGACCGGCATCCTCCAGAGCCTGACCCAAGCCCATCTGATCGCCGAAACCACCGGAGGAGACCCGGGCTACGCCCCCGCCCGGCCGCTCGACCAGATCACCACCCGTGACATTCTGAAGGCCCTCCGCACCGGCCAGGGCTCCGATCTCCCCACCGCCCCGGATGCCAGTCGCCCCATCGTTCAGGCCGAGTTCTCCGCCATCCTCGCGGCGGAAGAGAGCCGCTCCGGCCGCGTCACGCTGGCCGATCTGGTGCAGAAATTGCCGGCATCCGCCTGAGGCGTCTTGGAGGGTTTGAGTTTTTGCCCCAGGAAAGGGCGGGTGACCCCTCCACCGACGACACGGATTACACCCAAGGGGAGTAAGACGGTTCAGGGCATTGCTTCAAACCCACTACCAAGGAGGGTCGGGTGAACGTGGGGGGCCTCTCAACACCCCTCCCCCGACTTCGTCAGTGGGATCGTATTTCCTCGGGACCCAGCAATGCAAAATGCCGATCTTGGTGACCCAGGATCGGCATTCCGAAGGGGGATTTAGCCCTTGGTCAATTACTTGGCGGCCTGCATCCGACGACGGAGCACGAGGCCAGCACCGGCCAGCACCACTGCGCCCGCAGCGTAGGTGGAGGGCTCAGGAATCTCGTTGGTGTAGGTGTACACCACGTTGACCCGCGCCGCAGCGAAGACGAAGGGGTTGGAGTTGCCGGTGGAGCCGATCACACCGCTGACCGAGTTCGGAGAGAACACGAAGGTGACGTTTCCGGCACCTTGGTACAAGGCGAGAGCACCATCCGCCGCCGAGGCAGTGGTGAACAACTGGGAAGCCGTGGTGCCAACCACATTTACCCCGGCGTTGAGGATGCCCAGCGGATTGGCATAAAGCGGCGTAGCAATGCCATTGACGACCGTCAGGTCGGGCAGCTTCAGGCTGGAGCTAGCGTCCAACCCCCACGTCACCGTGTGTGAGGTCGGATCGTTGTTGTTGTTGGTGACGTTGTAAGTGGAGTAGGTGTACACATCCAAGGTGTAGGCGACGCTCAGGAGCGTCCCAGCGCCACTGAATTTAGGCACCACCAGATTGATCGAGGTGGCTGGAAAGGTGTTGACGCCACCGGACGGAGGCGGGCCGACGAGGAACGCATTCGGGACGATGCCCGAATTTGCATTTTCAACAGCCGCGAACGTCTTCGCGGCGACCCCCAGCAGCGCCAAGGCGATTGTGAGATTTTTCTTGTTCATAATATTTACTAACCCCTTCTGACCCCGGAGTTCTAACAGCTAGGGGAGTCGAGACTCAAGGAATTTTTCCAGTCAACGGGACCAGTTGCGGTCACGGTTTCCATCAAAGAAACGCGTGGTTGAAAGCACCCCCGGTAAACTACCCTCAGGAATGCCACTACAAGCACTGATTCCCAACAGGTTGCATCCTTCCTGAACCTAAGGCTTTCACCGAAAAAATCCGAGCCCGCCAGGGCGATCCAAAACCGCACTCCCTCCAAAGGTGAATCTCCCCTCCCGGAACGTCTCCCGTGTCCTCAATCGACCCCCAGATCACCCCATCCCTAAGCTGGCGCAATGAATGAATCCACCGGGCGACCCGTCGCCCATGGCCTGGGAGCCGCCGTATTCCGCGGCGCCAGGGCATTTGCCGGGATCAACCTTGCCGGCTTTGTCCGGGTGGGCCTTCGTCGGCCGTTGGTTCTACCGGACAGTGGGAGAGGTCGGACTTCACGTCGCGATTGCGGCGATGTTTCTCGGTCTTTCTGGTGCCTGGTTGCATCCGTTGATTCCCGGGCCGAGGGCTTATCGACGATTCCAGATCGCCTTCCTTCCGGCCTTCCTCGCCTATGCCGTTGGCTGGAGCGCTGCCTGGTTCCTTTGGCGCAACAAGACGGGCGAATGGATCGGGTCGGCGCTGGGCTGCCTCCTCTTTCGCCGTCATCGTCTGCACCCTGCTGGGGCGTCCCCGGGCTCCGACGGCGAGCTTTCTGGTCCTGGTCGCAACGCACTCCGCCGGGTACTTCCTTGGCGACGCGTCCGTGAAGTGGCTGACCGGCCCTTCCTGGATCGAAACCTTCCCGGCGCTCTCAAAGTCCCAGATCGGCACCCTTGCAAAGCTGAGTTGGGGACTCTTCTACGGACTTGGCTTCGGGGCCAGCCTGGGGTTTACGTTCGCCCGGGCCACTCAATCGATGCAGCAACCGGGTTGCTGAGTGCGGTTGAACCTGGAGAACGGAGTTCCAACCGCAGATGGCGCAGATAACCAAGCGATTTCTCGCTGGCTTGTCGTCACCGGACGAGCTCTGACACTGCCCCCGGGAATGGGGAGGCGGTTCCCGCTTTCCTAGCCGCGGAGCGGCGTGGGAGTGTCGCCCAGAGCGGGAGCTGTGGGTCACCCGTTGCAGAGACACACGGCAGCCCCGGAGGGGCGGAGGAAACACGCATCCTTCGCCCCTCCGGGACTCCTTTTGCGTCAGGGATCCTTCAACCCACAGCTGCCGCTGTGGGCGACACTCCTTCGGTGCTCCGCACCTGCCAAAGGGCCTCCCCATCTGCGGAATCTGCGCCCGCTGCGGATCCCCAACTCCGGTTTCGAGGCTGATCCGCGCTGGCGAGCCGCCCTGTCCGCCGCATCGTCCCGGCGTCGTTCGGAGGGACGAGTTCCACGAGTCCTTGTACGGAGGTCAGGGACTCGCGGAGCTCGTCCCTCCGATGCTCGTCCCTCCGATGCTCGTCCCTCCGATGCTTGCTCTTCCGGGAGGAACCAATCGCATCGGGCGATCGTGATCCAGATGATCGCGGCAGATGGCGAAAAAGCCGGCCCGATCCTCTGCCCGCCGGATCCAGTGGAGGAAGCTGGCCGGATCCTCGACCCCTTCCCCGAGGAAGTTCATGTACTTCTTCATCTTCTCCACCTGGAGGCGCTCGCGGAACTCGCCGAAGGGAATGGTCTCCTCGTAGAGCGCCTCGACGTAGGCCAGCACCTCGCGTCCGGTCGGAAGCACCGGTTCTCTCCCCGCCCGGTGTGCCCGGATCTGTTCAAACAGCCACGGATTCCGAATACACCCTCGCCCGATCATCAAACCGCGGGCTCCGGTGACCTCCAGCACCTCCGACGCCCGCTCCGGTGACCAGACATTGCCATTGGCCAGCACGGGGCAACTCACGGCCTGCACCGCCCGACCGATCAGACCGTACTTTACCTCGGTCCGGTACATGTCCGCGACCGTGCGTCCGTGAACCGTCAGGAGATCGATCCGATGCCGGGCGAAGACGGCCAACAACTCATCCCAACCGGAGTCATCGGCGAAACCGAGCCGCGTCTTCACCGTGAAGCGGACCCGGGTGATCGCGTCGCGCAGCGCCCCCAGAAGCGAGTCGATCCGTCGGGGTTCCCGCAGCAACCCGCCGCCGGCGCATTTGCGGTACACGACCGGAGCGGGGCACCCGAGATTGAGATCCACCGCAGCGATGGGCATCTGCTCGAGTTCTTTCGCCGCCCGCACCAGCGACTCCGGGTCATTTCCGATCAATTGGGCGATGGCGGGACGTCCGGTGGGATTCTCACGGATGGCGCGGACGATGGCCTTTTCGAGCGTGCTGGTGGCATGAACCCGGGAGTATTCGGTCCAGTACACGTCTGGCCCGCCATACCGGGACAACAGCCGCCAGAACGGCAGGTCCGTGACGTCCTGCATGGGAGCCAGCGCCAAGACCGGCTCAACCCCTTGCAGGGCGGCATCGAACTGGGAAACAGGGGTGCTCACGCCGGAATCCTGCATTACCCAGCCAACGCCCGGAGCAGTTCGGGTTCGATCCGGGCGAGCCTGGACTCATCCGTGATCTTCTCTCCCTCCACGTCGGTCACGTAAAACGTGTCCAACACCATCCCCCGCTCCGTGCTGATGCGGGCCAGGGCGATCGAAAGACCCAGCCCGTAAAGCTGCCGGGAGACCCGGTAAAGGAGACCCATACGATCCTCCGCCTCCAGATCAATCACCGTCGCCCTGGGCGATGCGGCATTGTCGACCCGCACCTTCATCGGCATGCGTTCGCCATCGGCCCGGAACAGCGAAGGGTATCGCGGCGCCTGCGAGATGGCGCGATCGAGATCAAAGGCCGCGGTGAGCACCTGGAGCAGGATTTTCTCAAACCGATCCCGCACTTCTTCGGCGGGAATGACCCCGGTACGCGCCTCGGCCACGTAGAATGTATCCAGTACAATCCCATCCTGACGGGTGAAGATCTGCGCCCCGAAGATGTTCAGTCCGGCGGCGGTCAACGCCCCGGCCACCTTGGCAAACAACCCGGCCCGATCCCAGGTACAGACGTGTACCGCCGCGTAGCCACGATCCCGTTCCTCCTGCCAGGCCACCACCGGCTCAAGGGACCGCTCCGCCTCGGTCAATTGCAGGTGCATGAAACGGTGCGCGAGCGTCAGGTCCCGGACGATGTCCCGTGCGCTGTGCAGTTGAAAGTAGCGCGGCGGCAGCCCTTCGAAATGGGCGTCCACCTCATCGGGAGCGAACGTCTTCGGCAGGAGCGACCTCACCTGCCCGCGCTGACGTTCGAGCACGGCACGCTGGGCCTGGATAAACTCGGTCGCCCCGGTCATGACCGCCTCCGCCTTGTGGTACAGCGTCCACAGGAGCGAATCCTTGAAACCGTTCCAGAGGGTGTCGCTGGTCCCCATCGAATCGGCGAAGGTATGCAGCGCCAGCAGCATCAGATTTTCAAAGCTGCCCACCGCCCGCGAGAACTCGGCGATGACCCCGGCGTCCTCCAGATCGCGGCGCTGGGAGACCTGCACCATCAGCAGGTGCAATTCGATGATGCGCCGGAGCGAATCGGTGGTACCCGCATCCAGCTTCAGCCGACGGGAAACCTTCATCGCCAACTCGCCGCCCACGATCTCGTGGTGACCCGTGCCGGCTGCCTTTCCGGCATCATGCAGCAGCAGGGCCAGATAGAGGACGAAGGGCCGCTCCAGGGCCCGGAAAACATCCGTGTAATTGCGGTACGGCCGCTCGGTGGCGTTCCAGACCTGATCGACCTTCTCCACGCAGGTCAGCGTGTGTTCATCCACCGCGTACTGGTGGTAGAACTCGTGCTGGACCAGGTTGGTCAACTTGCCGAATTCCGGGATGAACTTGCCGAGGAATCCCACCTCGTGCATGGCGCGGAGATGCGCCGCCACGTTGCCCCTCTGATTGAGAATTTCGAGGAAAGTCGCGTGATTGTGCCGGTCCGCGAGGAAGCTCCGGTCCAGGATCTGCAACTGCTGGCGCATCAACTGCGCCAGGTCCGGGTGCAAGGCGAGGCCCCGCTGCTGGCAATGAAGGAACGCCCGCAGGAAGCGCCGCGGATCATCGCGCAACGCCGTCTTGTAAACGTGGCGCAATTGACCATCCACCACCCGGAACCCATCGAACTGAGCCCCTGGCATCGGAGCCGTCGATGCCGATGAGGGCTCCCGCCCCAGGGCCATCCGCTGCTCCAGAGTCCGGGTGATGAGGTAGATATTGCGGGCATGGGTGTAGTAATCGCGCATGAAGCGCTCCACCCGCGCCCGGGGCGACCGCTCACTGTAACCGAGTCCGAGTGCCACCGCCGGCTTCACGTTGGCCGCCAGCACATCCACCGCCCTTCCGGCCACGTGATGCAGCTCGGTCCGGGTCCACAAGAGAAAGTCATAGGCCGCCTCCAACTGCTTTCGCTCCGGTGAACCAAGCAGATCCCGGGACTGCAACTCCTCGAGCGTCCGCGAGCCTTCCTGAAAATAGGCCATCCAGAGCAGATTCTGGTAATCGCGCAGTCCGCCCACCCCGTTCTTGATATTGGGCTCCTGCAGCGCCGGTGAATTACCATACTTCTGCCGGCGCACCCGCTGATCTTCGAGGCGCTGCCGGATGTACTCCTCCGCATGGCCCTCCACGCACCGGGCCTGGAAAGAGGACGCGAAGTCATGGAACAGCTTCTCGTCCCCGGCCACCCGGCGCGCTTCCAGCAAGGAGGTCTTCGACTGCATGTCGCCGTTGGCCACCTCCACGCAGTCCTCCACGGTCCGAACGGCATGCCCGACCTTCAGCCCGATATCCCACAGGGTGTACAGCAACCCGCTCGTCCAATCGGCAAGAACCTTCTGCCGTTCCACCGAGAGATCGGATCCGCCGGCGTGCAGGAACATCAGGTCGATGTCCGACCACGGATTCAGTTCCCCGCGTCCGTACCCTCCGAAAGCAACGAGGGCTACCCGGGGTTCCAATCCCCGTGCCGGAAACGCCCGCTGAACCGACTCCCACACATAGCGCACCAGGACATCCATCATGGCCGACCGTCCCTGACAGACGACCAAACCGCCCGCACCGCCGCGGTGCAGGATCTTCAACCGATGCGATTCGACCTTGAGGAACTGCCGGTAGCGCGGCAGTTCCTCCGAGGGCTTGCTCAACGGCGGGAGCACCAGACGGCGCCGCGCGTTTTCCTCGATCTTGGCAATCAGCTGATTCACCCGGGCAGACCCTGCCCGAGTCGCCCTCGGATGTGCAGCACCGGATTTGCAGGACCGGGAAGGACTGCGGTGCGCGGCCACGAGTGGCGGGCCCGCCTCGGAGGGACGAGTTCCACGAGTCCCCGTGCCGGATACGCAAAGCTTCGGACTCGCGGAACTCGCCCTCCTGGAGCAAGGCGGGCGAGGACACCCGCGGTCCCACGAGCGGCCAAGCTGAGGAAATGATCTGCCCTGAACTCCGGGAAAATTTCTGTTTGCACGCCCTCCTCGGCCCTTCATGTTGCCCCTGTCGTCCACGGGTTCACCTCCAACGGTTCCAGCCCGGACTTCGCTCTCCCCCTTGCCGGTGAATTCCCCCGAAGGTAATCCGCCGCTTCGACATCAGGAGGCCCTGTTCACAGGCGACAGCGAAACACGACTACTTTCATCCATGGCAAGAGCACCCAAAGAAGTCACGGCGCCCAAGAAGGCCCGTGCGCCCCGCAAAGCGGCGGCCGAAGAGGAATCCGAACCCGTTGTCGCTGCGGTTAAGGTCCCGCCGCCCGCCGCCCCCACCCCGGCTCCGAAGCCAACCAAGGGCCGCCGTGCCCCTGCCCGAAGTGCGAAACCCGCGGAGGCCGTCGAGGTTCCTGTACCCACTCCGGAAGCCGACCTCGCCCCGGTGGAGCGGTTTGAAGACGCACCACTTTCCCCGGATCTCGAAGACGAAGCCCCCCTGGTCCTCAAATCCACGCCGCGCCCCCGGGAACGGATGGAGAATCCCAACGAGGATACGCCCGCGCCCCCGGCTCCGGTCGTTCCTGAGTTCAAGGTCTCGCCCCGGACGATCCATCTGCACGAGTTACAGCCGATGCCGATCACGCCCCTGAGCGAGGTGGCCAAGGAATTCGGGATCGAGAACTACGGCACGCTCAAGCGCCAGGAGATCATCTTCCAGATCGTCCAGCGAAACCTCCAGGCCGGCGGCACGATCTACACCCGCGGCATTCTGGAGGTCATGCCCGAGGGCTTCGGCTTCCTTCGGTCCCCGGCATTCAATTACCTGCCCTGCCCAGAGGACATCTACGTCTCTCCGTCGCAGATCCGGCGCTTCGACCTCCAGACCGGGGACGACGTCGAAGGCCAGGTCCGGCCGCCCAAGGACAAGGAAAAGTTCTACGCGCTGCTGCGCGTCGAGAAGGTCGCCAACCTGGATCCCGACATCGCCAAGGAGAAGACCCACTTCGAGAACTTGACCCCGCTCTTCCCCCAGAAGCGGTTCCTGCTTGAGACTTCCCCGGACGAACTCAGCACCCGTGTCGTCGATCTGATCTGCCCCATCGGCAAGGGCACGCGCGGCCTGATCGTCGCCCCGCCCCGCACCGGCAAGACCGTGCTGATGCAGAAGCTGGCCAACGCCATCCTGCACAACAACAAGGAGTCCCACCTCATCATCCTCCTGATTGATGAGCGGCCCGAGGAGGTCACCGACATGG
>JBDNHZ010000374.1:0-13236 GCA_041688515.1 Verrucomicrobiota bacterium | reverse complement strand
TGACGTCGTCTCCTACGGGTAGGCGACGACGTAAGGAGGCTCATTCCCATCGGGCGAGGGACGCGCGTGGGCCGGGGGACGTCCGAATGGAAGTCAGAGTCTCCTGACGTCGTCTCCTACGGGTAGGCGACGACGTAAGGAGGCTCATTCCAATCGGGCGGGGGACGCGCGTGGGCCGGGGGACGTCCGAATGGAAGTCAGAGTCTCCTGACGTCGTCTCCTACGGGTAGGCGACGACGTAAGGAGGCTCATTCCCATCGGGCGGGGGACGATCACGGCCTCGCGGAGTTCGTCCCTGGAAAGCCCAAAGAATCCAGGTCGCGAGATGACCGCGGGATCGGGTAAGTCCCCATGGGAGGCTCCTCCGTGACGCAGCAAGGTAACGTTTGATAAATCGTCATGCGCACCCTTCCCCTCGTTCCCGTTGTCGTCTGCTTCACTTCTGCCCTTCTGGCGGAGTCCGCCCCGTTGGACCTGCCCAACGAACCCCGTCCCAAGAGCGGTGGAACGGTCAATCTCTATATCGAGAATGATTCGTTCGCGAACACCGACCGGAATTACACCAGCGGCGTCAAGTTCGGTTGGAGTTCCGCTGACCTCAGCAAGTTCAGTGACACGCCGGTCGCAAAGCCGTTTCTCCCGGTCCTGGATGTCGCTCCATTCATCAACGAACCTGCCTTTCAGAAGAACCTGGTACTGGCGCTCGGACAGAACATCTACACGCCGAACGACACCGAGACCTCGACCCTCATCACCGATGACCGGCCCTATGCGGGTTGGCTCTATGTGGGCGCGGGCGTCGTCTGGAAGAACGCCCGCGTACGCAATTCCATCGTGTTCGACCTCGGCATCGTGGGTCCCTGGTCGCTTGCCCAGCAGTCCCAGCGCCTGGTGCATGACGCCTTGAAAGACGGCCATCCCGATGGCTGGGACAACCAACTCCACAACGAGTTCGGCTTTGTTGGGACCTATGAGCGCACCTGGCGGCTTCCCCAACGTGAAAGTCGCAGCGGGATCGGGTGGGAATTCCTTCCCCATGCGGGTGCTGCGCTGGGCAACGTCGCCACCTACGCCAATCTCGGGGCCGAACTTCGGTTCGGATTGAACCTGCCCGATGACTTCGGCACCTCGGCGATCAGCACGTCTTTCGTCACGCCCACTCCGGTCGATGGTACCATGAGTGCGACTCGCGCGGGCTTCGATCTGGGGGTCCATGTCTTCGCCCGGGTCGATGGCCGCGCCGTCGCCCACAACATCTTCATCGATGGAAACACCTTCGGAAACAGCCATTCGGTCGAGCGCAAGGTGTTCGTCGCCGACCTGAGCACCGGCGTGGCGGTCAACTACCACAACACCGGAGTCGCGTTTGCCTTGGTCTATCGGTCGCGGGAGTTCGACGGCCAGAAGGAAGGCCAGGTGTTCGGGACGATCTCGCTGATCTACAGCTATTAGAGCGGGATCAATGCCGGGGTGGGAATGGGCCTCCGGTGCGGAGTCAGTCGGGCACGCGAGCCTCTCCCCTGAGTCCAGCGCCATGAAAATCAATCGAGACGGAATCAGCGCTGGAAGCTCAGCCAACGTTTCATCAGGCCTTTCACCCAGGGGGTCACGCGGGTGCGATTGTAGAGGTCTCCGATCTTCCGGATGGCCTCGGCCTGGGTCGGGTAGGGGTGGATGGTGGATGCGAGGGTCTTGAGGCCGACCCCGGCCTTCATCGCGAGGGTGAGTTCACCGATCAGTTCGCCGGCATGGGCGGCTACGACGGTCGCCCCCAGGATCCGGTCCGTCCCCTTGCGGACGTGCACCCGCACAAATCCGTCGGTCTCTCCGTCGAGGAGGGCGCGATCGACCTGATGCAGTTCCTGCGTGAAGCTAACCAGGGCGATTCCACGGGCCGCGGCCTGCTCCGGGTAAAGACCGACATGGGCAATCTCGGGCGAGGTATAAGTGCTCCACGGGATGAGCAACGAACTGGCCTTGGCCCAACCTTTGAACAGCGCGTTCTGGATCACGATCCGCGCCATGAAATCGGCCACGTGCGTGAATTGATAGGGCGAGCAGATGTCGCCACAGGCGAAGATGCGCGGGTTCGTGGTCTGAAGCCGGTCATTGACCTGCACCCCTTTCCGGTCGAACTCGACCCCGACACGTTCAAGCCCGAGGCCTTCGACGTTCGGGGCGCGTCCCACGGCGACGAGCAGGTGGTCGACCTCGACGTCCTGGCTGCGGCCGTGGGAATCCACGCGCAGGCGAACGTGGTTGCCGGATTTCGAGAGCCTCAGATCCTTCCCGCAGCAGAGCAGTCGGACCCCATCGCGTTCCAAAGCGGCCTGGACCCGACCCGCGGCGTCCCGGTCTTCCCTTGGCAGGATGCCGTGGGCGGTTTCCACCAAGGACACCTCCGAGCCCAGTCGGGCGAAACTCTGGGCCATTTCACAACCCAAAGGACCTGCTCCGATGATGCCGAGGCGTCGGGGAAGTTCGGTGAGCGAGAACAGCGTTTCGTTGGTGAGATACGGGACTTCGTCCAGTCCGGGAATGGGCGGTGCCGCCGCCCGGGCACCGGTCGCGATCACGGCTTTGGCAAAGCGCAGCGTCTGGCCCCCGACCTCGACGGTATCGTCTCCGACAAATCGGGCGGCACCGAGGAACACATCGATCCCGAGGCCGGCGAGCCGTTGGACGGAGTCATGCGGGCTGATCTCGGCGCGCAATCGACGCATCCGTTCCATCACCCGGCCGAAGTCCGCCGAGGCACCGGGGGGAATATGGATCCCGAATTCGTTGGCCCCGCGCACGGCGGCCATGGCGCGGGCCGCCCGGAGGAGGGCCTTCGAAGGAACGCATCCCACATTCAGGCAGTCGCCGCCGAGAAAGTGTTTCTCGACGAGCGCAACCTTCGCCCCGAGGCCCGTCGCCCCGACGGCAGTGACCAGGCCGGCGGTGCCGCCGCCGATCACCACCAGGTTATAGTTCCCGCTGGACGTTGGGTTCTTCCAGTCGGCCGGGTGAACGTGGGAGACGAGGTTCTGATTGTGCTCATCCCAGGGGAGGATGGGGGGAGGATTGGGTGCGCTCACGGTGTTGCCGGGGGTTGCGAAGCGGGAATGGCGGTTCCCAAGGCGCGTCGGGCGATGCGGGTGACGAAGAGCGTGACGGCCAGGGTGGCCAGCAGGCCGATGCCATACAGCACCCATTCTCCGGTGGTTCGAGTGCGCGCGCCCGTGGCGACCTGTGCCAGCGAGCCCAGGTACACGTAGAGCAGGGTGCCGGGCATCATCCCGATCCAGGAGGCCAGGACGAAGTGACTGAATTTCACGCGGGTGATGCCGAAGGCATAGTTGAGCAGGGCGAAGGGAAACACCGGCGAGAGCCGGGTCAACCCCACGATCTTCCACCCTTGCGCCTCCACCGCCCGATCGATTGCCGTGAATCGGGCATTGCCGGCGATCTTTCGAGCGATGGCGGCCCGAGCGAAGTATCGGCCGATCAGGAACGCTGCCGTGGCCCCGAGAGTGGAGCCGATCGACACGTAAACCGCTCCCCAGACCACGCCGAAGAGGGCGCCTGCACCCAGGGTCAGCGGGGACCCGGGCAGGAACAGCACGGTGGCGACAATGTAGAGAAGGATGAACAGCAGCGGCCCCCACGGCCCCAGTCGGCCCACCCACTCCAGCGCGGTCCTGAGCCAGTCCTGCAGCGGGAGTTCACGGACCAGGAACACCGCGGCGACGGCGACGGCCGCAACGATGAGCCATTTCCACGGAATGGCCGGCCGGTTGGAAGGAGTCTTTTCTGGAGTCATGGGTCCCGGTCGTTCAACGACCAATCGTACTTGGTGTAGCGGAGTTTGAAGCCTTTCAGGGAAAGCGCGCGCCACTCCTCGCGCCAGTAGGGTTGCAGTCGGGAGAGTACCGAGCTGCCCTTCGCCTCGAAATCGGTGCCGTACCACTTGAAGATCGGCGAGAGGTAAACGGTTCGTCTCTCGGGATCGATCCGGTTCTTGGCGGTCTCGGCGAGAAATGCCCGTGCCTGATCGGCCAACTGCTCGCCCAGTCGGGACCCGACGAACGCTTCGGCCCGAAGGGGAGGGCAGCCCTTGGCCGCGCAGACCAGCGCGAAATGGATGAGTGGCTCGGCGTAGTCCACGCGCAGCATCCGATGCTCCAGGTCGTTCAGCGTCCGCGTGTCGCCGAACAGTTGGACCACGGGTTGATCCCAGGGTCCTTTCAGGATGCTGCCGATGTCCTGGATGCTCTTGACCGGGTAATGGTCGAGGATGAGGCGCAGGGTGTGTGCGTTGTAGGCATTGCACAGGAAGGCGATCTGATCTGCCTCGCTCCAGGCCTTGAACTCGGCCCGGCTGACCTGGCGCACCGCGGTCAGGTATTGTTTTAATCCCTCGGGTTGCGATCGAAGCGCGGCGTAATCCACCCGTGCGTTGCGGACATGCCGCTTGAGAACGGCATCCAACAGGCCGTGCTCGCGGTCGAAGGCGGTCGCCCAGGTACGACTGGGAGTCAGGCAACAGCCCAGCAGGAGTGTTCCCAGAATCAGGATTCTTCGAAGGGGTGTCACAGCATCAATGAGTGCATTGGAACGGTGGGGGGCCGTCGAGGGATTGGCGACCACGAATCCTCGGTGAATCCACCGTGGGGCGCATCTGGACGCGTCCCCCGCGAGATCGCGTTTGCGACCGGTCGGGACGATTGACATGGTGCGGCCATGCAACAGGCCGACCAATTGCGGGAGCTCTTCCGCATGCAACAGTCGCTCAACCTCCGGATCGGGGTCGATACAGCGTCCATGGACGAGGCGGAGAAGACCAAGTGGCTCCTCAACTACTCCCGCGCGATGGGCCAGGAACTGGCGGAGCTCACCGATTCGGTCCCGTGGAAGTGGTGGGCGAAGTACCAGACTTTCGACGGCCAGAACGCCCGGGTGGAGGTCGTCGACATGCTTCACTTCCTCATCAGCATGGCGCAGGTCCTCGGGATGTCGGCCGACGATCTCTTCCAGGCCTATCTCAAGAAGAACGAGGTGAACCTGCGTCGTCAGGACAGCGGCTATACCCAGAAGGACGCCGCCGATTCCGCCCACATCTGAGCACCTTGAAAAGGCAGTTTTATCAACAGATTTCACAGATTTCTCGGATTGCCCGAGAGATAACGCTTTGGCCCTCCTCACCCTGGAGGCGATCGCCCAAGCGTGGTTTCCTTCCCCACCCACTCCCGTCCCATCTGTGTCATCCGTGTCATCTGTGGATCAATGAAGTTCCCGTCCCTCCGTGCTCTCCGCGGCTCCGCGTGAGATCTTGGTGAGATCGGTGAAATCGGTGGATCCAACTGCTTTTCCAAGCATGAAAGCCAAGGCAGCCGAAAAAACGTCAAAGCGTGCTCCCAGCCCGCGTCGCAGTCCGTCCGTGGACGAGGTTCCCACCGTGAGCCGACTGAGCCCCCGGGTGCCAGCCGCCCACAAAGGCATCGTTTCCGGCGTTGTGGTCACGCCCGCCCAGATCCGGCGTCGCGTTCACGAACTCGCGCGCGCGATCCAATCGGATTTCGGCGACCGCGAATGGGTCGTCGTCGCGCTCCTCAACGGTTCCGTGCTGTTCGTCGCCGACCTCGTCCGGGAACTTCATGGGCCGTTGATCCTCGATTTCATCGGGGTCTCCAGTTACGGCGACGGCACCGAAAGCGGAAATCTGGTCTATACCAAGGATCTCAAACTGGAGGTTGCCGGACGCGATGTCCTCGTCGTCGATGATATCCTCGATACCGGGCGAACGCTCTCCGAGGTGATCCGCCGACTCCGATCGCTGGGGGCCCAGCGCATCCGTACGTGTGTCCTCCTCGACAAGCCTTCGCGTCGGGTGGTGAAGCAGGGGGCGGACTATATTGGGTTCCAGATTCCCGACTGGTTCGTGGTCGGTTACGGCCTCGACTATGCCGAGCGCTACCGGCATCTGCCGTTTATCGGGGTCCTCCGACCGGAGGTCATTGCCGCCGCGGCCCGGGAGCGTGTCCGATGACCATCCGCGTGTTGTTCTGGTCCTATTTCCAGGAGCGGACCGGAACGGCGTCCGAGACGCTGGAGATATCTGAAGGCAGTCGGGTCTCGGAGGTGCTCGGCGAGATCCATCGACGGTGGCCGATGCTCGAACCACTCAAGGGGTGCACGCTGGTGGCGGTGGGAGTCGATTACGCCGATCCCGACCGCGAACTCAAGGCAGGCGACGAGATCTCCCTGTTTCCACCCGTCCAAGGCGGCTGAGGCAAACGTATGCAACGCGAAATCATCCTGACCCACGATCCCATTGATGAGATCGCCCTTGTCCGGGCGCGTGCCGGCAGCACGGCCGATGGCGCGGTGATCACTTTTCTTGGCGTGGTGCGCGACCGCGAAGATGGGGCTCCGATCCGAGGTCTCCTCTATACGTCCCATGAAACCATGGCCCGACATCAGTTCGAACGGTTGATGCACGCGCTGCCCGCCCGTTGGCCGATTACCTCAGTCCGCCTGATCCATCGCCTTGGCCCGGTTTTGATCGGGGAACCGTCCCTATGGATCGAAGTGACGGCTCCCCACCGCGGGGAGGCGTTCGCCGCCTGCCAATGGTTGATCGATGAAATGAAGCGGGTGGTGCCGATCTGGAAAGCCACTATGGCGGTTGAACCAAAGGTGTGATCCCAGAAGCCGCTGCTGAGGATCCACCGATGACACCGATGGGAAGAGGGGATGAAATTTTGGCCCAGATCATCCGTGGAAGTGCACGTCCAAGCGCGGCTTCCATTCCGCCAGATCCCGGCCCATCTGTGTAATCTGTGTAATTTGTGGGTGCGCCAGTGAAGCTGGCTGCTACGTGGGTGAAAGTCCCACCGGTCGAATTAGACGATTCGCGACCGAAACACGGTCTCCAGGATGAAGCAGTAAGGCTGAACCTCAAGCGGGAGACCGAAGGAACCGTCGGGTGGGCAAAGCCACAGGCGAGCATGAGAAGCGATGCGACGAACGGCCCTCGGAAAGCCGGATGCGGCAAAACCGCACGTCCGGTTTGATGAGGGACGAGACTGGGATCGGAAACTGACAACTACGGTCTGTTTAACTCCGCTCTCCCAGTCTCGCCTACTCCACATCAAACTGCCTTCTCTCAGGTGATTCGTGGGCACGGCTTTCTCTCCGCAGCCGGATTTCGGGTGGGGATCGCCATCCACGCCGGCGCGATTGGCCTGGGGCGCATCGTGACATTGCCCCGCCCGGGAGCGCGGGCGTCCTCGCCCGCTGCCTTGCACCACGAGCCCGAGCGGACGGGGACGGCCGCGCCCCCAGGCTTCTCCCGGCACGGTCCGAGAACCCACTTCTCGCATTGGGACAGTGCCAAGATGCACCCATTGGCCTGCCGTCACCGCTCCGGACCTTGCCAGTGGGGACAATCCCCGATAATGAAATGGGCGTTCGCAAGACCTCCTATGCCCTCTGGCGCTCACGCCCAATCGTCCACCGAGTCTTCACCGCCCGCGCGGGACATGGACGGCATCTATCTGGTCCCAGGAACCGATCGGGCTGACCGACTGGCCGACATCGTCTTTGTCCGTGGCCTCGGCGGCGGCTCGCACAGCACCTGGACGGTTCCTAGCCTGCAACTCACTCACCGTGAAACCGCCTCCTTCCATTCCGTCGCCGAGTCCTTGAAAGTCAGAGCCTTCCGCATCATTGGTGAAGCTGCCCGGAAAGAATTTCGCGCCAGTAGTGAAACAATTGCCGGCGAGAATCAGCAACGGGCGGTTCGAGGAAGTCTGATCCCCGCGGCGGCACGACCGCGGGCGAATCAGACCATCAAGACGGAGTTGGGCGGTTGCCTAATCCAGGGGACCGCTAATGCCCAGCGGGCAAATCCTACTGCAGGCCTGCGGTCCGATCCGGTAGGCATCACGGTTACCCCGCCAAACGCTAGCGGACCCATTTCAAACAACTAGATGTTCATGTTCTTTGACCCGATCGACATACCCGACGAGTTGTTCGAAGCTCAGGAACTGGGCAAGTTGGTGGTCTTCGCTGGTGCTGGCGTGTCGATGGGAGAGCCTGGCAATCTTCCGAGCTTCAAAAAGTTGGCTTCTGAGATCGCCGGATCACACCCCCTGTCTGGAAAGATCGACGATTTCCAGGGTCAGATGGATCGATTTCTGGGTGAGCTGTCGCGATCGAATGTGGATGTTCAAGCGTTGTGTCGCTCCACGATCGACAACCCCAGCTCAAGACCTACCCAACTCCACCGCTCGATCGTGGACCTTTTCATCAAGCCAGAGCACGTCCGAATCGTTACCACGAACTTTGATCGCCACTTTCTGACGGCTGTCGAGAAGCGCGGCTGGAAGACGGACTGCTATCATGCCCCAGCTCTCCCTCTAGGCCATCAGTTTTGCGGTCTTGTCTATCTCCACGGTTTGATTGAAAGGCCGGAACCGCTGGTGTTGACGGACGAGGACTTCGGGCGGGCCTACCTCACAGAAGGGTGGGCGAGGGTGTTCCTCCAGAGACTCTTCTCGGAGTTCACTACCCTGTTCGTTGGCTACAGCCACAATGATCTTCCCATGGAATACCTTGCACGTGGAATGTCGGGCAACTCCACCGCGCCGCGCTTTGCACTCGCTGCCGCGGGCGAGATCGGGCCATGGGCCTCCCTGAGAATCCGTGAAATCACGTTTAGAAAGACGACAGGCTCCAATCCGTTCGAAAATCTTTACGCAGGGGTCAAGAGGTGGGCTGATTTCACTAGCCAACAGCCGACCGACATCGCCGAGCGCGTGCGGGCGATCGTTTGCGCCCCGGAAGCCCTCGCGACGGATAGATTCCAAACGAGCCTGCTCAAGCGATGCTTGGATCGCGAAGATTCGTGCCACTTTTTCACAAGGAATGCGAAGGGTTGGCGGTGGGTCAAATGGCTGCAAGAAGAGGGGCTGCTGCACGCACTTTTTGACCCATCGCAACGGGAGTTGTCCCAACCACAATTGGAGTTGGCCGACTGGCTGGCTGGAGAACTATTGGCAGAGGCGTCCGACGACGGATTGCTGATTGTGAAAAAATACGAATGCTGTGTCGGAAGGCGTCTGTGGTCCGCCCTTTGTCGGCGATTGGACTCAGACACCATGGTGGAGTGGACCAGTCCGTTGATTCAGAAGTGGGTGCTCGTTCTGTTGGAGAACTGCCCCCGGAATTCGATGGCGGAGCTCTCGCACCTGTTTCCAAAAATTTTGAAGTGTGCTCCGGACAGAGTCGGAATGGTGCTTCTGCGCCGGTTGACATCACTACGCACCGAAATGACGACGGCAGTTGATTTCGAAGCCTTCATGAATCCCGGCGACACCATCGAACCCAAGGAGACGGCTCGGTTTGAAATTATACTGGCCGCTGAGGCGGATGTCTTGGCTTTCGCCGTGGACTACCTGTTGAGCCATCATTTTGCCGATCTCGCTGAACCCTTGATTGTGCTGCTGGAAAACCGCATCCGAGAGGGCCACGAGATCTACCGTACAGCAGAACAGGGGGGCAGGACCTGCGATCCAAGTTACTTTCGGGGACGTATCTACGAACGCGAAGCCTACCCTACAGGGCGTGGCATGAGCGCGGTGCTGGATTGTTTGATGGGTGTCGTTCGGGCGCACAGCAATCTAGGCCCCGGTTTGACCGCCGGACGGATCGAGTCCTGGCTGGAATCTCGTGTGCCGGTTTTGGTGCGAGTGGGTTTACACTCCCTTCACTTAAGCAAGAGGATCTCCGAAGCCAAGAAGGTCATGCTGGTCAAGGATCACAAGCTCGTGCACCCAGAGGTTCATGGCGCGACCCACGAGGCATGGCAGGTTCTGGCTGCGTGCTATCCAGAACTGAACGAATCTGAGAGAGTTTCGCTGTGGCACGCTGTGAACGAAGGGCCAGAGGAAAAACAATCTGAGAATTTCGCACCGGAGGCGTGGCAAAAGCATCGGACGAATGCGATCGACAGGTTGACATGGTTCCTCGCAGAGAAGAACCCAGCGTGTCCGGCTGCGAAGCGGGCCATTGATGATCTTGAGGCCCGCCAACCCGGCTTTCGCGGCTACGAAGGTATGGATCAAGTTAGCTTCGGGAAATGTGCGAAATTTGAAGACCCACAGACGCCAAAGTCGGCGGCCGACCTGCTCTCCTCGCCACCCGAGTTACAGATTGACTGGTTGCTGACTTACCGGGGCGGGCAGGCCCCATTTGAGGAATCGCGGCAGGGATTGCTTGATGCCGTGGGCGCTGCCTGCGCCGAAAGGTGTGCCTGGGGTGTTTCACTGCTGGAGGAACTCGGAGCGCGACAGGCATGGGATAGCGATCTATGGGCCGCGGCATTCCGGCGAATGAACGTCTCCGCCATGCCAACACACAAGCTGACGTGGCTTTTGCAGGCTGTTGAGGGTCACCTTGTTGACACCTCAAGCCTCCATGATCTAACGACCTTTCTGTTCCTTGGCGTCGACGTTTTTGATGAAAAACGGCATTCGCCCGAGAACCTTGACCTGATGATCCGCGTGTCATTGCTCATATGGGAGAGGATGAAGGGTGAGGAGGCTCGTGTTACGGACGGGTTCAAGAACGAGGAGTGGACCTACCTAGCAATCAATCATCCTGCTGGCGTTGTCGCTAAGTTCTGGCTGACGTGCTGCGAATCAAACCGGCAGAATTTAGGTCCGCAAGTTTCTGGCTTCCCTGACTGGCTGACGGACCCGTTTGCGGACATGATCACTGGGGCGGACCTCGCCAGCCAGCTCGGCAGAGTGACGCTGGGATTACACGTTCGTTTGATTTGCCAGGTAAATCCCGCTTGGGCCGCCGCGCAGCTATTCCCGAAGTTTCAGTTCTCGAAGGTTGGCGAGGAGGCTTTTCTGATGTGGGAGCCACACGCGAGTGTAGACGCTTTGTCACGCGAAGTGATCTTTCTCATGAAGCCCATCTACCGGGAGGCATTCCAACACTTCCATGACGCAGATAACCGACTGCAGACGGGCTTCTACCGCCAGATTGCCAACATGGTAGGCTCGGGTTTGTTCGACGTGAACGAAGACAACTGGTTCAGGGATTTCTTAACTACTCTTTCCAACGAAGAAAGAGCCAACTGGGCTAGGCAGCTTGAACTAGTACTTCGTGGAGTACCGGATGAGGGACGGGCTCAAATTTGGAAACGCTGGATAAATGGCTACTGGGATGATCGGCTTCATGGGAGGCCATGTCCGCTTGCGGCTGAGGAGGCCGGGGCCATGCTCGACTGGGCGTTCTTGGTCGGAGCGGCCTTTCCCGAAGCTGTTGCTCTGGCCGTTCGAGGACCCAGAATTCAACGAGGACTGGGAAAGGTCATCCACATGCTAAAAAAGCACGAGGCTCCAGAGATATTCCCGGATGCCGTGCTGCAGTTGTTGGATTGGCTCCTGAAAGACATTGGTGGGCAGTCGATGACATTCGAGGACATCAAGTTGGTCTTGTTCCGGTTGCCGAAAAGGAGGGAGTTTCTGCCTAGGCTGAACAGCATCTGCCAGCATCTGGTATCGTTGGGATGCACAAACGCGCCAGAACTAAAGCTTCGGATCGACGAGACGTTCACGGAGAACTCTTGAAATGAGCCCTCGACGCGAATTTAGAACAACCTTACTTGCTCACGGTGAGTAGACGCTCATCCAGCCACCGCCAAGGAGACTGCCTTGCGAGGATGTCTGGTCAGTACCGAAGCAATTGCCGTCGCGAATCGACGAAGTCCTGTAGCTCAACGCTGTGCCACGACAGCGGGCGATCCAAGTGGTCAAAATTTGGCTTTTTGCGGTTCGCCGGAGAATGCATGAGCCATCCCACGCCACCCGAGGGCAAGGACCCGGCGCTCGATCGGTTGGGCTGGTTCGACGGGAACAGTGGCGGCGAAACCCATCCGGTGAAGGAGAAGCTGCCCAACGCGTGGGGGCTCTACGACCTGCATGGCAATGTGTGGGAATGGTGCCGTGACGTGTGGGATGACAAGGCCTACGCCGCCCGGGCCAACGGCGCGACTGATCCCGAGACCGTGGCAGTGGATGGCGCCACCCGTGTCGTTCGCGGCCCAGTGGAGCACTGGAACACTTCCGTGTGGCTGCGTGCGGCAGTGGATGGCGACGCCTCCCGTGTGGTTCGCGGCGGCTCGTGGCTCTTCCTCGCGCGCGAATGCCGCGCCGCCTTCCGCGACCACGCTGCCCCTGGCTCCCGCGCCCGCAACCTGGGTTTCCGGCTGGCCGCAGGTCTGGATCTCAGGGCGGCGGAGCCGCAGTCCGGGGACGCGGAGCGTCCGGTCGGGCCGGAGAGGCGGAGCCGTGGCTGAGGGACGAAGCCCGTAGGCCCCCCGCCGCGGAGCGGCGGCGGAAGGTGGACGTCACGAATGTTGGGGAAGCGCTTGGGTTGAGTTATCCGCAGATCTCGCAGATGGCGCAGATGGAGAGCGGGAAAGGGGCCATGGCAAGTGCCGCCGGAAGATCATCCCAAGCGCGAACCGGGTGTCGGTTCCTGATCCCTCTGTATCTGCGTGATCTGCGTCATCTGCGGATAACACTGCCTTCTCTCAGGTGATTCGTGTGATCGGTGGATCCGTCGGATCGGGTCGGAACGGGATCAGATGTACTCGTTGAGGATCGACTCCAGGAGCTCCTGGCGTCCGCTTTCCAGGCCGCTGACTTCACCCAGCTTCAACGCGTGTTTCTCGCAGTCGGCGAAGGTGGCGGCGCCGGACTCGATCTTGGCGCCGATGCCCGCGTCCCAGGTGCGGTAACGGTTCTTCACAAATTCGGTGATGCGGCCGTCCTTGCGGATGGCGGCGGCGGCCTTGAGACCGCGGGCGAAGGCGTCCATGCCGGCGATGTGGGCGATGAAGAGGTCATCGAGTTGGAAGCTCTCGCGACGCACCTTGGCGTCGAAGTTGACGCCGCCGGCGGTGAAGCCGCCGTACTTCAGGACGCGCAGCATGGTCTGGGTGGTGAGGTATAGGTCGGTGGGGAACTGGTCGGTGTCCCAGCCGAGGAAATAGTCGCCCATATTGGCGTCGATGGAACCGAGCGCACCGGCGGCGCCGGCGACTTCGAGTTCGTGTTCCATGGTCTTGCCGGCGAGCCAGGCGTGATTGACCTCGAGGTTGAGCTGGAAGTGTTCCAGGAGGTGGTACTCGCGCAGGAAATTCAGGCAGGCGGCAGCGTCTGAATCGTACTG
>JBDNHZ010000373.1:0-20437 GCA_041688515.1 Verrucomicrobiota bacterium | reverse complement strand
GGAATAATAGACGCTGTTGATCGCGCCCCGCACGGCTTCTTGAGTGAAATCTGCCGGCGAATCGACGGTAATGCCACTTCCGGTACCGTCCGGAGCGAAATAGCGCACGCCGGCTTCCGCCGGTCCTGAGGACGGGATCAACAGAAGACAGAAGAGGACTTGGAGGATCCACTGGGAGAGGCTGGGAGGCATGATGACTAGACCCCTCTTTGGACGGCTCTAGATCAAGCTTAAAGTGGTGGCTTGGCCGCATCCTTGCATTTGGGAAACTGGAAAGGGTGTCCCGTGAAGGCTTGAAGATGCAAAGTCAGCGCGTGTGATGGCTTTGGCGCGAGATCGATTCCCACTCGCTAGACGGCGACCCATTTCGCTTCGGGTTTGGGCGTCTTTCTTCTCGGCATCTCGGCTTCACGTGAGGCCTCCTTTCGGGATGAATTCACGAATTCGGCTGCGCTCTTCTCCGCGGTTCCGCGCCTCTGCGCGGGATTCCTTCCTGTCTCCAACGGCAGGGCGACGGCGCGGTCCTTGCCGGGATTGGGGTTTTCATTCCGGAGGAGTGAGGCGATCACACTTCATAAAGTGTGATCGTCATCTCCGATCGCATGACGCCGCGCGAGCTTGTAACGCAAAGCAGCGGGCGAGGACGCCCGCGGTCCCAGGAGGGCAGGCTCCCGATGCTTCCCGACTCTGGCCACGGCCCTCGATTCCGTGCACAATGAGGAGATGCGACGGAAGGTATTCTTTTCGGTGTTGTCGGCGTGTGTCCTGGCTGCTGACGGTGGGTTCGCCCAGGAATGGGTGAAGTTCGATCCGGGGGCGTCGGCCCTGGCCGCGGACAGCGTGATCAATCTCCGTCGCTTGAACGAGGCTCGGGCCGGCGAGCACGGACCGATCGCAGCGATGGACGGACGATTCATCCGCACCGGCGATGGAAGGCCGGTTCGATTCTGGGGTGTGAATGGACCTCCAACCTCGGCGGATTCGCCGGAAAAGCTGAGGGCGGTGGCCCGCTCGTTGGCCAGTTACGGCGTCAATCTGGTACGGTTGCACGGAGCGGTGTTCGACAAGAACGGCGCCGTGGATCGAGGCAAGGTCCGGCATTTGCGGGAAACGGTGGAAGCCTTGAAGTCCGAGGGCATCTATTCGTTGTTCTCCATCTACTTTCCGCTCTGGCTGGATCCCAGGCCCGACTCCACTTGGTTGCGCGGTTATGACGGCAAGACGCACGCCTTCGCCTCGCTCATGTTCAACCCGGAGTTTCAGGCGCGGTATCATGACTGGTGGGAAGCGCTGTTGGAATCGAAGGACAGCGTCGGAATGCGCCTGATCGACGATCCGGCGGTAATGGGCCTTGAAGTGCAGAACGAGGACTCGTTCTTCTTCTGGACCTTCAGCGAGAAGAACATTCCTGCGCCCCAATTGGAGATGCTCGAATCCCAGTTCGCCGTCTGGGTCGGGAAGAAGCATGGCTCGATTGCCCAGGCTCTCGCTGTGTGGGGCGGCGCTCCGTTGTCGCGGGATCTCCCCGCCCAGGGGCGGCTGGGATTCCGCCCCTTGTGGAACATCGCCAATGAACGAACCGCACGTGACCGCGATACCGCCGCGTTCCTGTTTGAGAAGCAGTCGGGATTCTATCGCGACACCGTCACCTACCTGCGCGGCAGCGGATTCCACGGCGTCATCACGGCGTCGAACTGGACCACCGCCGATGCGCGGGTGCTGGGACCTCTGGAGAAGCTGAGCTATCTCGAAGGCGATTTCATCGATCGCCACGGATACTTCTCTGGGTCGGTAAAGGGGGATGCGTCCGAATGGTCGATCCGCTCCGGCCACACGTACTCTGATCGGAGCGCGTTGAAGTTCGAATCCGAAAAGGCCGGTGGCCCGAGGAGCTTCGTCCACCCGGCCATGGACCCCGAGTACAACGGTCTGCCCTCCATGATCTCGGAGACGACCTGGACCCGACCCAATCGGCATCGGGGCGAGGCGCCCCTTTTCTACGCGGCTTACGGGGCGTTGCAGGAGACCGACGCCGTCGTCCACTTCGCCCTCGATGGCGCGGAGTGGTCGGTGAAGCCCGGCTATTTCATGCAACCCTGGACGCTGATGGCTCCCACCCAGATGGGACAGTTCCCCGCCACGGCGCTCCTCTTTCGCGAGGGACTGGTGAAGGCGGGAAGCGTGCTGGCCGACGTCCGATTGAAGCGTCAGGACGTCCTCGATCTGAAGGGAACTCCGCTTCCGCAGGATGCAGCCTTCGACGAACTGCGATTGAAGGATGTTCCTGATGGCTCCGCGCCGGTTCGCGAAGGCCAACGGCTGGATCCCCTCCTGCATCTGGCCGGACGTTCGCGCGTCACTTTCGGTGAGGGACCTTCCGGGGTGGATCTGCGTCCGTTGTCGGGTCTGATCGATCGCACGGCGAAGCGGGTGACCAGCAGCACCGGTGAACTGGAACTGGATTACGGCAAGGGTCTGCTCCAGGTGAAAGCCCCCTCCGCCCAGGGCGCGAGTGGCGACTTTGGAGCCTCTGGGCCGGTGACGCTTCCCGACCTCCGCATCGTGAGTGACCTCGACGTGCTGACGGTCCTCGTCGTCAGCCTGGATGGGAAACCCCTCCGTGACTCCGCGCGCCTTCTGTTGCAGGTGATGACCGAGGAAGCGACGACCGGTTGGGCGACCGAACCGGCCGGACCCGGCCTGAAGAAGATCACGCAACTGGGCACGAACCCGTGGCGAATCCGGCCGGCGCAGGGAACGGTGGAGTTCCTCCGGTCGGATGCGGTGAAGCTCCGCGTCACCCCGCTGGATCTCCAGGGTCGTCCACTGACTCCCATGGGCGACGGCTCGAAGATCCAACTCCAGGCGGGAACCGTTTATTACGAGATCACGAGGTGAGGTCACGGACTCGCGGAGCTCGTTCCTCCGGAGCTCGTCCCTCCAGAGCCGTCCGACGGCTCCGTCCATGGTTTACCCCGCCTGCAAACGCGACTGGCCCGGTTCGACCACGAACTTCGCCCGCGTCCGCATCGGGCTCCCTGGGCGCGAAACATAATCCACGGTCCGGTACTCGGTCTGCCAATGGGCTTCCGAGGCGTTGCACAGGACGTAGCCGCGCTCGGCGTTGTGGAACTTCACGAACGGGTTCTCTCTCAAGAGCGAGCTGAGATAGGTGGGTTTCTCGGTGCCGTCGCCCCCGGATGAAATGGCGGTGCCCACGAACTCGACTCCCACCGGTGCCGGGCCGGAGCCATCCAACGTCCGATCCAATTCGTTCGCCCAGTTCGTGTGGATGTCCCCGGTGAGCACCACGGGATTCCGAACCTTGGCTTGGTGGAAATGGTTCAGGACCCGACGACGGTCGGCTTCGTATCCGGGCCATTGATCCATGCTGAAAGCCTCCTCCGGACCCGACTTCCGATCGACCCGCGCCATCATGACCTGCTGGGCCAGGACGTTCCACTGCGCGCCGGGTGCGGCCGAGCGCTTGAAGAGCCAGTCCCGTTGTCGGTTGCCCAGGATCGTGGCATCGGGTCTGAGGGAGTCGGCACACGGGGGCTTGTTGCCATCGTCGCAGGGTTGGTCCGTGCGGTACTGGCGGGTATCCAGCACGAGAAATCGCGCGAGCCGCCCCCAGTCGAGCTGACGAAACAACTGCAACGCCGGTCCGGCGGGCTGCTGCGCCCGGCGGAGGGGCATGTGCTCGTAGTAGGCCCGGTACGCCAGCGCCCGGCGCTTCAGGAGTTCGATCTGGCCGACCTTCAGCTCCTCCGAAATCGCGCCCGCATAGTTGTTGTCCACTTCGTGGTCGTCCCACGTGACGATCCAAGGCGCGGCCGCGTGCATGGCTTGCAAGGCCGGATCGCTCTTATAGAGGGCGTATCGGTTCCGGTACTGTTCGAGGGTCTTGATCTCGGGCCCGCGGTGGATGCGGACCCGATCCTTCACGGCCGGGCCTTCATAGATGTAGTCGCCCAGGTGGACGACCAGATCGACGTCATCCGCGAGCATGTGTTGATAGGCGGTGAACAGCCCAGTCTCGAAATGCTGGCAGGAGGCGAAGGCGAAGCGCAGCGGGCTCCCGGCCGCGCCCGCGGTGGGAGCAGTGCGCGAGCGTCCTACCGGGCTCGCTTCGCCACCGGAGAAGAACCGGTACCAGTACCAGCGGTCCGGCTTCAGTCCCGCGACTTCCACGTGCACCGAATGCCCCCAGTAGGCGGAGGCAATGGTCGTTCCCCGGCGCAACCCGTTGCGGAAGTGCTCGTCCTCGGCCACTTCCCAGCGGACCTCCAGCGATTCACTAGACATCCCGCCTCCGTCCAGAGGTGCCGGTGCCAGACGGGTCCAGATCACGAAGCCATCCGGTGCCGGATCCCCCGAAGCCACGCCCAGTTGAAACGGGTAATCTTTGAAGGCCGGGTGACGCGTGTGCGCTCCCAGGGACCGGACGGGGGCCAGGGCCGCCGTCGCAGCCGCGGCTCCGGCGAGGCTCACGAAGGCGCGTCGGGTGGTGGTCGATTGCCACCAAGGGGGGTTCATGCGGATGAGGCTAGGCCGAAGGCGGGTTCGTTCGGAAGCAACGAAATGGAGACGGCCTGGGGCGCAGGGAACGAGCCCAAGGGACCTGGGGCGCGGTCGTCCCCGGCGGCTTGGAAGGAGCAGGGGGGAGAGAGGCGGGCGGGGACGCCCGCGGTCCCGGGAGAGAGCGCCCCCGCTCGCTTTCCGCATTCCACGCCACGCGGGGGTTGGCTACGGTCCAGCGATCAATGCAACGACGGATGATTCTCGAGGTCCTGGTGGATTCGGTGGAGTCGGGTCGGGCCGCCGTGGACGGCGGTGCCGACCGGCTGGAGGTCTGCCAAAACCTGTTTGAAGGGGGCACGACCCCCAGCGCCGGGCTCCTGGCAGCGCTTCAGCGGACGGTCGCCGTTCCCCTGAACGTCATGATCCGGCCGCGCGGCGGGGACTTCTGCTACTCCGAGGACGAGTTCGAAGTGATGCGCCAGGACGTTCGGATCGCCCGGGACCTGGGGGCGTCGGGGGTGGTGTTCGGCATCTTGAACCCTGATGGAACCGTGGACGCCGGACGGACCGGCGAATTGATGAGGTTGGCTCGCCCCTTGACGGGGACCTTTCATCGGGCGATCGACGTGACCCGGGACCTGGGCGAGGCGCTGGAGACCCTGATCGGGTTGGGAGTAAACCGGGTCCTGACGTCGGGGGGCGAATCGACGGTGTTGGAGGGAATCGACGCGATTGCTTCGCTGGTGACGCAGGCGGGTGACCGCATCGTGGTGATGCCGGGAGGCGGCATCCGCGAGCGCAATGTGGAGAAGGTCGTGGCGACGACCGGTGCGCGAGAGATCCACGTGAGCGGGAGTCGCTCGGTGGAAAGCCGGATGGAACACCGGAACACGCGGGTGCCCATGGGTCGAGACCTTCGGGCCCCGGAGTTCAGTCACAATCAGGTCGATGCGGGCCGGGTGGCGACCTACCGGCGTTTGATCGGTTGAACGAAAGACCTGTCATGTGGCTCGCCTTCCGTGAATTCCTGCTCTTCCTGCGACGGGAGAAGAAATGGTGGTTGATCCCGGTGGTGGCTCTTCTGCTGTTGCTGGGGGCGATCATCGTGTTCAGTTCCAGCTCTGCGCTGGCTCCGTTCATGTATCCGTTCATGTGAGGGATCGAAGCCACCCACAGCATGCGTCATCTTCTGGGGATCTCTGCCCACTACCACGATTCGGCCGCGGCACTGTTGTGCGACGGAAGGATCATGGCGGCGGCACAGGAGGAACGCTTCAGCCGGAGGAAGAACGACGACGCGTTTCCCTTGCGGGCGATCGATTACTGCCTGAGGGAAGCCAGCCTTCCGATCGATCGTCTGGATGCGGTGGTCTTTTACGACAAGCCGATCCCCAAGTTCGCCCGCTTCCTGGAGACCACTCTGGCGCTCGCGCCGGGCGGGCTGGGAACCTTCCTGCGCTTTGCCCCGTCGTGGCTGGCGGAAAAGCTCAACCTCCGTGGGCACATCCGCGAGGAGTTGAAGGGTCTGCCCGAATCGGTGCCCATCCTGTTCACCGAGCATCATCAGGCACATGCCGCTTCCGCGTTCTTTCCGTCGCCGTTTCCTTCGGCCGCCATCCTCACCGTGGACGGCGTCGGCGAGTACGCGACCACTACCCTCAGCCGGGGCGAAGGACACCGGCTTGAGCCGTTGGAGGAGATTCGATTTCCGCATTCGCTGGGCCTGCTGTACTCGGCGTTCACGGCCTACTGCGGTTTCCGGGTGAACTCGGGCGAGTACAAGCTCATGGGCCTCGCGCCCTATGGACGCCCGGTGCACGCGCAGAGGATCCGCGATGAACTCCTTGATCTGCGCGAGGACGGATCCTTCCGCCTCAACCTGGACTACTTCGATTTCCTGCGCGGCTTCCAGATGACGAACGATCGGTTCCACCGGCTCTTCGGCGGACCCCCGCGTCGTCCGGAAGAGCGCATCGAGGCGCGGCACGCGGATCTGGCGCGGTCGATCCAGGAAGTGACCGAAGAAGTCCTGCTACGGCTCGTCCGTCAGGCCCATGCGCGCACCGGCGAATCGAGGCTGTGCCTCGCCGGGGGGGTCGCCCTCAATTGCGTGGCGAATGGACGCATCCTGCGTGAAGGACCCTTTCGCGAGATCTGGATCCAACCGGCGGCGGGGGATGCCGGGGGTGCCTTGGGCGCAGCCCTCGCCGTCTGGCATGCCGCGCAGGCGCAGAAGGCGGATTCCGAAGCGCGCCCGACCCAGGATCAGATGCAGGGAGCCCGGTTGGGACCGGACTATTCCGAGGCCGAGGTCGAATCATCCCTGCAATCGCTCGGGGCGGTGTTCGAGCGGCTGGACGACGACGAGATGGATCGAAGGGTGGTCGGCTGGCTGGCGCAGGAGAAAGTCGTGGGTTGGTTCCAGGGACGCATGGAGTTCGGTCCCCGGGCCTTGGGGTCGCGGTCCATTCTCGGCGACCCGCGTTCGTCCCGGATGCAGTCGCAGATGAACCTGCGGGTGAAGTTCCGAGAGTCCTTCCGGCCGTTCGCGCCCGCGGTCCTGCGCGAGCATGTGGCGGAGTGCTTCGAGCTCGACATCGATTCGCCCTACATGCTGCTGGTCGCTCCGGTCCGGGCGGCGTTGAGGCGTTCGGACGACTCCGGCGCAGCGCCGGGAAGTGCCGGGGGAGAGGATCTGGTCGCGCGGGTCAATCAAGTCCGCTCAACGCTCCCGGCCGTCACCCATGTGGATTGGTCCGCCCGCATCCAGACGGTCTCGGCGGAGGGAAATCCGCGATTTCATCGTCTCCTGCATCGCTGGCACGCGCAGACGGGTTGTCCCGTGCTGGTGAACACTTCCTTCAATGTGCGGGGCGAGCCGATTGTGTGCAGTCCCGACGACGCCTACCGCTGTTTCGTGAACTCGGCCATTGATTACCTCGTGGTGGGCAACCACGTGCTCGACCGCGAACGACAACCGGTCAAGCCGCCGCAGGTGTTCGAGGGCGGACGCGACTGAACGCCCCTCAAAACATCTGGCTGAATTCGCCCGGGGGACGCGAGGGGGTCCAGTAGGTCTTCAACTCCGGGTGACGTTTGATTCCGAGGACATCGCGTCCCAGCAGCCGGAGCACGAGCGCCAGTGGAACCAGGGCAAAGAGGAAGAGCAGGGTCAACAGGACGGCCCCCATCAACCGCCCCATCTGATGCCCGAACCAGCGCCCGCCCCGGTACCAGCGGCGGAACGCATCCGGGAACACCATCGTCATCAGGCAAACCACGAGGGCGATGGCTCCGATGCCCCCCGCCACCGCCCAACTCCAGCGTCCGCGCCAAGCCCCGAGGACGGCGAACAACGTCGGGGCCGCCATGGAAGCCCAGGTGAACTTCCGCCACTCGCGGGGATCCTCGCTGTAGCGGAGTCGCATAAGGAATTCAGCAGGGCTCGGCGATCAGGTCGTAGTCGGTGTGGCCGATGATGCGGACGCGGGCGAACTCGCTCAGGGGCAGTTTGCCGCGGATGTAAACGCGACCGTCGATGTCAGGCGCGTCGGCCTCGCCCCGGGCGACCAGGTAGTTGCCCTTGAGGGCGGCCGTGCCGGAATCGGTTTCGCGGATCAACCCGTGTTCCCAGGAGGAGACGTTCGCCTTCTGAAGTTCCTTGGCCGAGGCCTTGGACTCGATCAGGACCTTCAACTCGCGTCCGACGAACGATTCCGCGACGGAGGTGGCGACCGCGTGCTGCTCGGCCATGGCGCGTTCGCGGCGCTTCTGCCGGAGCTTGGCGGTGAGTTGGGCCTCCATCTTTCCAGCAACGGTCCCGCCCTCCTTCGAGTAGGCGAAGACGCCCAACCGCTCGAATCGCGTCGATCGGATGAACCCGAGCAGATTCTCGAAATGCGCCTCCGTCTCCCCCGGAAATCCCACGATGAACGTCGTCCGGATCGCGATGCCGGGAATGCCGGCGCGGATGCGTCCGATCAGATCGCGGATGTACTGGCCGTCGGTCTCGCGGCGCATGCGCAGGAGCATGGCGTCGTCGATGTGCTGAAGGGGCATGTCCACGTACCGCGCCACTTTGGGGCACTCCGCCAGGGTCCGGATGAGCTCGTCGGTCCAGTGGGCCGGATGCGTGTAAAGCAGGCGGATCCAGAAGTCGCCGGGCAACGCGTTCAGCTCCCGGATCAGGGTGCAGAGCGTGGTGGCGTCGGCCGGAAGCGATTGGGTGGCCGCCTTGAACTTCGAGGGGGAAGCGATGGCGCGGCTGGCATTGGCGCGGAGATCCAGGCCGTAATAGGTCGAGTCTTGGGAGATCAGGTTCAACTCCCGCACTCCCTCCGAGATCAACCGCCGGGCTTCGGTCACAAGATCGGACTGCGGCCGCGACCGGTGGGATCCGCGCATCCGCGGAATGATGCAGAAGCTGCACGGATGGTTGCAGCCCTCGGCGATCTTCACGTAGGCGAAGTGACGCGGAGTCAGCCGGAACCGCGGCGTGTCGTGCTGCGGGATGTAGTTGGGCCGCACATGCACGTCGACCAGCGGTTCGGCGGGAGGCTTCGCCTTCAGCGGAATGACCGCTTTGCGCGTTCGGTTGAGCCGCTCGGTTCCGCGCAGGCTTTCATCGGCTTCATCCGCCTCGGGCTTGGCCGCATCGAGTTCCGCGATGCGGGCCTTGACCGATTTGGCGCGACCGGATTTGGGCGCGGGCATGGCGACCTTGAGGGCGCGCGCGGCGATGGCCTGATCGACGATGCTGGCCACCTGGGCGACCTGATCGACGCCCATGAAGGCATCGACCTCGGGCAGGAGCTTGGGGAGTTCCTCCCGGAATCGTTGGGGCATGCAGCCCGACACGATCACGGCCTGACCCCGATGATCGGCGTCGCGGAAGGCCGTGGATTCCAGGATCGCATCCACCGACTCCTCCTGGGCGGCATCGATGAAGGAGCAGGTGTTGACGATGATCGCGTCGGCATCGGCGGGATCATTGGTGATCTCGATTCCCTGCTGAAGCAGGGAACCGAGCATGATCTCGGCATCGACGAGGTTCTTGGCACACCCGAGGGACACGATGCCCACACGGCGCGGAGGGCTGGTTTTCTGCGAAGCGGTCACAAGAGGCCAATGCTATCCGACTCTCCTCCCCCCCGTCGAGATCGGGGCTCGCCTGGGAGCGCGGGGGCGCATCTTGACACTGCCCCCATGCGCACAGTGGAGTCCCGGGCCTTGCCGGGACGGGGGTCTTCATCCCGGAGGGATGGGAGCGACTCGCCCGGGGTATCGCTTCGCTCACCCCGGGCTCATCGCTGAAACGCCTCCGTCGTAGAGCGGCCTGGGGGGGTACCGCCTCGAACCGCAAGCCCAGCGTGGGGAGGGTGCAGACCGTCCATTTCCGCGTTCAAGGCCCCCCCAACCGCGATCACACTTCGCAAAGTGTGATTGCCCTCCCAATTCGCGTGACGCAGTGGGGGCAGTGTCCAGATGCGCCCGGCCGTGGGCGTCCCGGCCCGCTTGATCCCTTCCTCCAATGGCTCGCGCCTCCGGGCTGGTGGCAGGGTCGATGACCCCGTATCGTGCGGGCGTGGTCTGGTACTTCCTGCACGCTCGCACCCCCTCGCGCGCTCTCCTCCGAGTGCGATGGACCGGTGTCCTTTTACTGGTGATCGGTCTGTTCCAAGCCGCGGCGGAGGACATCCGGTTTCCAGCGGATGCCGGGGTGATCGACGTGACGCTTCCTCCCTATCTGGCGCGGGGCGACGGGCGCACGGACAATACCGAGGCGCTCCAGCAAGCCTTGTTGGAGCATCCCAACCAGAACCGGATCATCTACCTGCCCAACGGCACGTATCTCATCTCGGCTCCCCTGCGTTGGCCGGTGGGAACCAACGACGAATCCAGCCAGCGCGCCACCATCCTCCAGGGACAAAGCCGCACCGGTGCGGTCATCCGGCTCGCCGATCATTCGCCGGCGTACACCGGATCGTCCCGGGACGCCGTGATGCTGTGGATGGGGGATTCCCCTGCCTGGCGCGAACGGAATGCGGTTCGAAATCTCACCCTTCACACTGGCGTGGGGAACACGGTGGCCACCGGGATCGCCCTGATGGCCAATCGGCAGGGGGGCGTCCGCGACGTGACCATCATTGCCGGGGGCACGGGTGAGGGAGTGGCGGGAATTGACGCGGGGCATTCCGACGCCATCGGACCCGCCCTGATCAAGAACGTGAGGATTGAAGGGTTCGACTACGCGCTCAAGGCTGCCTATCCCCAGTACTCGCTGACCCTCGAACATGTCGAAATGGTCGGACAGCGCGCAGCCGCGATCCGCAATACCGGCCAGACCCTCAGCATCCGGGATCTCCGTTCCACCAACGCCGTTCCTGCCCTGCTCAGCCGTGATCCCACCGGCTTTGTCACTCTTCTGGATTCGGTCTTCCATGCGCTGCCGGGTCGCCGGCAGTCCGCTGCCCTCCAGAACAATGGTTTCCTTTTCGCCCTCCGCCTGACCGCGCCCGGATACACCAACGTCATCCAGAACCGGACCCTCACCAACCTGGTGGTGGACGTTCAGGAGATCGACCAGTTCAGTTCCCATCCCCGCGTCGCCCAGTTCAAGGCCCCGGTGGAACCCCTGAATCTCCCCGTCGAAGAAACCCCCGAGGTCGTCTGGGATCCCCTGGATCGATGGGCCAGCCCGCTGGCTTTTGGCGGGAAGCCCAATGATGAGATCGACGACGGGCCCGCCATCCAAAAGGCCATCGATTCGGGGGCGACCACGGTCTATCAGCCCAACGGCAACTGGCGCGTCTCAACCCCCGTCGAGATCCGGGGCGCGGTGCATCGGCTCATCGGATGCGAGGCCCGGATCTTCAATGGTGGCCTTGGCCCGCGTGCGGCGTTCAAGGTGGTCGACGGGTCCGCGCCGGTGGTCATCATCGAACGGCTCGTCGCCCAATCTCCCACGGATGCCCTGATTGAGCATGCCTCCACGCGGCGCCTTGTGATTTCCTCCTGTTCCGATGTCCGCTACCTCGGCACTGGGCGCGGAGATCTGTTTATCGAAGACGTCTCCTCGCGGAGCGAATGGTTGTTCCGCAACCAGAAGGTCTGGGCCCGTCAGTGGACCATCGATCGCGACGGTTCCAAGATCATCAATCGGGCGGGAACCGTCTGGATCCTCGGCCTCAAGACCGAGCGTCCCGGGACGGTGATCGCGACTTTTGAAGGGGGAAAGACCGAACTGTGCGGCGGCCTCATCATGGCGACCGGCGGACCCAAGTTCGATCCGATGTTCGTGATCCAGGATGCGTCGGCCTCCCTGATCGCCACGGAGATCGCCTTCCAGGGCAGTCCTTATCGAACCATCGTCTCGGAATCTCGCGGAGGAACCCTGCGGATCCTCGAACGCGGCCTGGCCGGAGTCAGTGCGATCCTGCCCACCCACGCCGGAGGCACGGCGCTGCCCTTTTACGCTGGGTTCGATGGACCCGGAGCCGTCCCTCCGCCGGTGATCCCTGGCCAGACCAACGCCCCGCGGCTCAGGCCCTGAAGGGGCTATCGAAGCTCCTGGATGCGCAGGTTGCGCCAGCGGATCTCCAACTGATTGGTCTTGTTGCCCACGCTGTGGACCTGGAGCGCAATGAAACCCGCCGGAGTCATCGAGTCCTTCAGTTCCGCCGCCGGAGCCCCGTTCAGATAGGTCTTCAGCAGGTCGCCCTGGCACTCGATCCGGAAGCGGTTCCACTCGCCCATGCGAAGTGCGGCGCGGGCCGTGCCATTGGTCTTCAGGTCAGCCATCCATCCACGGCGACTCTCGTCGTAGATGCCCCCGGTCCATGCGCGGGCGCTGGGGTCAATCTCCACCTGATAACCGTGGACCCGACCCTCCGGGATGGAGTTGGTCTTGCCGTTCCACACCACCTTGTAGGCCGTGGCGGCCGCCTCGGACCGGATCTGGATTCCCGAGTTCAGGGAGGGATGGGGCTTGAACTCCAGTTCAAGGATGAAGTTGGTGTAACTGCGGGCGGTACACAGGAACGAATTCGGTGTGCCAGCGACCGCGCGGCCCACCAACTCATCGCCCTCCACCGAGTACCGGGCCTTGCCGCCCCGTTGAACCCACCCATTCAGATCACTTCCGTTAAACAGCGGGACCCACGGAACTTCGGCCGCCAACAGGGAGCCACCCAGCAGGTTCACAAGCGCAAGGACCATCCTGGTCACTCCGGGGATTCTCATGGTTGGACGGTGCGGACTTCGAAGTTGGCTTTGAAGGGCGAAATGGGGGGGAGCCTTGGCCGGGTGCGTCTGGACACTGCCTTCGCGGTGGATGGGTATGGGTCCGCCTTCTTACGCCGTCAGCCACGGACGAGGGATGATGGACCATCAGCACCCTGACCAAAGCCCGACCGGGCAGGGGCAGTGTCACGCGATGCGGGAGGGCGTCCTCACCCGCTTCTCGCCTTCCGGCCTCCCGAGCGAATCCGCCACGCGGGGCCGCGGTTTCTGAAGGGGCCGTTGGTCCCCACAACTTTCAGTTGGCATTCGTACGCAGGCGTATCAATTTCGGGAGCCTTCGCGCGCTTACCATGTCAGACGCCATTCCCCACATTCCCGTTCTTCGCCTTGGTCGCACTTACGAATCCCTCGAAAAAATCGAGGTCAAGGATCACCGCAGCGGCGAAGTCATGGCTCTCGTCTCCACCGTCAACGGCGGCATTGTCCGCCGTGACCTCACCAAGATCGCAGCCGCGAGGGCCGCGCTCGCCCGGTTCACGGTGGCGGAGTTGGTGGCGCTCTCGACCCAGGCCGGAGAGCTGTTCCTGAACGGGACGCTGCCCCTGGGCGATCGAGGCCACACCCAGACGGTGCAGCAGTACATCGAGACCCTGAGCCTCACCAGCGGACTGCCGCACGTCATGGTCCGGCGCAACATGGCGAAGCTGCACTATGCGCTGACCCATGTGGACGAGATCCTGAATGGCCTGTCGCGCGGTCTGGACTTTTCAATCCTCGACCGCGGTTACGGCGAGCAGTTTGGAACCAAGCTGGCGTTCTGTCCGGCCTCGGTGGCGTTGGGCCTGGTGATGCCGAGCAATTCGCCGGCGGTGAATTCGCTCTGGCTTCCCGCGGTGGCTTTGAAGACGCCGGTGGTAATCAAGCCGGGCCGGGAGGAGCCGTGGACGCCCTATCGTCTGATCCAGGCGTTCATTACGGCGGGAGTACCCGCCGAGGCCTTCGGCTTTTACGCCACCGATCACGACGGCGCGGCGACGATCCTCAACACGTGCGGTCGGGCGCTGATCTTCGGCGACAAGTCCACCACCCAGCAGTACGCCAGCAATCCCGGGATCCAGATCCATGGTCCGGGTTGGTCCAAGTTCATCATCGGCGAAGATTGCATCGAGCAATGGCCGGAGTTCATCGACGTGATCGCCGGGGCGATTTCCGACAACGGCGGTCGGTCGTGCATCAATGCGTCGGCAGTGGTGGTGCCACGGTACGGACAGGAGCTCGCCGAGGCGCTGGCGAAGAAATTGGGGCCGATCCAACCGACCCGGCCTGAAGACGAGGCGGCGCGGTTGTCAGGCTTTGCGAACCCGAAGATGGCGGAGTTCATCGATGCCCAGATCGACGAGGGCTTGAAGACGGCTGGAGCGGAGGACGTGACGGCGCGTTTCCGGGGGGGGCCCCGCAAGGAGACCTTCGAGGGGGGAACCTACATGCGTCCCACGATCGTTCGCTGCGATGACTTCTCCCATCCCTTGGCCAACCGGGAGTTCCTCTGTCCCTACGCCAGCGTGGTGACCTGTCCGCAATCCGAGGTCCTGCACAAGATCGGCTACACGCTGGCCTGTTCGGTGATCACCAAGGATCCGGAGTTCATCCGGCAGGTGGAGGCGTTCCCGGAGATCGATCGGCTCAACATCGGACCGGTCTCGACGATGAAGATCTCCTGGGATCAGCCGCACGAGGGCAACATGTTCGAGTTCCTCTGGAAGCGACGTTCCATCGAGCGCGCGTGGTAGGCGGGCCAGCGCTCCACGGCGGAGGCGGTCACCGTCCCAGGAGCCGGACCAACAGCTTCTGCGGATGATGCAGGAGGAGTTCGCGGATCATGGCATCGGCGCTGCCAGCCTTCGGTTCGTCGAGCCGGCGGGTCATCAGGAAGGCGACCCCGAAGGCGGCGGCGGCCAGAACGAAGAAGACCGAGAATCGGTTCCACTCCATTCCGAGAGCTGAGCCCCGACGGGTTCCGACGGCGTCCAGCAGGATGCCCCAGAGGATGGGCGAGACGCCCAGGGTCAGCTGCCAGACGACGGCAAACAGGGCAAAGAAATGGTTGCGGCCCAGAGTCGGGACGAGGCCCATCGCCAGGCGATTGTTGGCGACGCTGAAGAGGGCGTTGCACAGTCCCACCAGGAACGCGAGAGCGACCGCCGGGCCGGCCGAGGCCGGCAGCACGCGTCCGGCCACCAGCGCCCACCCGAGGGTGGCCAGAACTCCGGCGACCATGGTGAATCCCAACACCGGCTTCGATCCCAGCCGGTCCAGACGGCGTCCGGCCACCCAGTAGCTGGCGAGCCCACCCAGGAACGAAAGGGACATTACCAAGAGGACCCCGCGTTCGGTGAATCCGGCAGACGCCTTCAGATAGGAGATGATGAAGGTGGTCAACCCGCCGTAAGCGATCGACCACACCGCGTTCATCTCCAGCATGCGTCGGAAGGGCGGGTGATTGGCCATCGCACCCCACGGGATCGGGCCGCGGCCACCGTCTTCCTCGGTGGGGACTGGTGCGTCGGGGATGCGTCGGAGGAACAGGAGGCTGATGAAGCCCGCGGCACCGCTGAACACGAACACGCAGGCGAACTCCCAGGCGTCGGCCCTGTCGCCGAGCATCAACGCGGCGAAGACAAAGGCGGTGATGCTGGCCCCGTTGTTGCACAGTTGATCGACCGTCAGATAGCGGCCGCGCACCTCGGCCGGTACCAGATGGGTAATCCAGGGAAGCCAGGCGCAACTCGACACTCCCCTCGAGAGGTTGAAGGCAAACAACAGCGCGATGATCAGTGCCAGCCGCGATCCGACGTTGAGAAAGCCTCCCGCCAGGGGGACGAGCGCCATCAGGAAAATGAAGACGACCCGTATCGACCAGCCACCCAGCACGAAGCGCTTGTATCCGACCCGGGAGATGAACTGAGCAGCCGGGATCTGGGCAATGGTCATGATCGGCATCAGACCCGCCACCAACCCCAGGATGGTCGAGGAGGCTCCGAGCGATTTGGCGTAGAGGATCATCGGCCCGGCCAGCACCATCTGGAACGAGAGCGCGTTGAAGAGCGCGAACGCATAGGCGTACTTGATTCCCTTGGGCAGTCCGGCGGGGTCGCTCACGCGGTGAAGGGTCGGCCGGATGGAAAGACATTCAAGCCCCGAGTCGTCGGGTCCGCTTCGGAGGGACGAGTTCTACGAGTCCCCAAGACTGACTTGCGGAGCTTGTCCCTCCATCTCTCAGCTTGGGAGGGCAGGGAAAAAGAGGAGGGCGAGGACGCCCGCGCTCCCAAGGGGGGCAGTGTCAAGATGCGCCCCTACGGCCCGGCCAGGTCCGCGGACGGACAGAGCTCGGCGAGTTCGCAGTCGGCGCAGTCGGGCTTCCGGGCGAAGCAACGTCGGCGTCCGTGAAAGATGAGCCAGTGACTGGCGAGGGCCCAGTCGGCGGGGTCAAACAGCTTCGTGAGATCCTGCTCGATCTTCTCCGGGGTCGCGGCAGCAGACAGTCCCAGGCGTTCACTCAGCCGGGCCACGTGGGTATCGACCACGATGCCCACATTGATTCCGAAGGCATTGCCGAGAACCACGTTGGCCGTCTTGCGGCCCACGCCGTCGAGCGCGGTCAACGATTCCATCGTCCGGGGAACTTCGCCGCCGTGTTCAATCACCAACGTCCGGCAGCAGGACTGGATGCTTTTCGCCTTGTTCCGATACAGCCCGATCCGGCGGATGTCCTCCGCCAACACGTCCAGTGCGGCGCTGGCGTAGTCGCCGGCGGTGCGGTATTTCCGGAAGACATCGGCGGTCACCACATTGACCTGACGATCGGTGCACTGGGCCGAAAGGATGGTGGCGATGAGCAACTCGAGAGGGTTGGAGTGGTTCAGCTCGCAGTGGGCGTCAGGGTAGGTGTTGCGCAGGATCGGGATGATCCGGGCAAGACGTTCCGTTCGGCGGGCGGCGGATTCGCGGGGCATGGGGTGTAAGCCGGGTGTAAGCCTACTCCTGCGGGTACACCAGGATCCGGTCGTGCACCAGGATGGCGAGGTCGGCCTTGCCGTCCCCGGTGAGGTCGATGACGAGGGCTTCGCGGGGTTCGGGGTTCTCGACCGGGCGGCGCTGGCGGAAGGTGCGTTCCTCAAAGACCTGCCAGCGATTGGCCGGGACGAGCTGGTGCGGTGCTTCGAAGGTCACCAGATCGACGTAGGCCTTCGAGGTCTCCAAGAAAACCAGGTCGCGTCGCTTGTCCTGATTCAGTTCGCCGCTCACGACATCGTGAAGATAGCCGTCCTTGATCGGCGTTTCGTAGCCGTCGAGTTCCGACATTTCCCAGATTTCACCGGAAAAGCGTTTCCAAGCGATGCCGTTGGCGCCGAGGAAGGCGACGGAATTGGGCACCCCGTTGGTGGACTGGATCGCGAGGGGAATGAGGGAGCTGAAATCGGTCACGGGCAGGGGGAGATTTTTGCCCGCCTCCCACACGCCGCTCGCGTTGCGGGTACACACTGTGAGCGCCTTGCGGTCGGCATCGAAGAGGAACAGGGCGGGAGACTTGGAATCCGGAATGGGAACCGCGGCGGCCCCGACGATCCGGGAACTGCTGCTGGCTCCGTTGATCTGGTCGCGAACGGAGAAGTTCCAGGAAGCGGCTTCGCCTGATTTCCCCTGCAGGACCACGGCACGGACGAAGTTCTTCTGGGCCAGCAGCAGTTCAGCGCGTCCGTCGCCATCGACGTCGGCCAACGCGAGCCAGGGGTTGTCGCTGGCACCGCCCGGAGGGTTGACGTCGATTTCTTCAAACGAGCGGCCGTCGACGGGTTCGGCCAACTGGCGGAGGACCTTGATCTTCTCGTACGGGGTCAGGATCACCAGATCGGTCTGTCCGTCCTGATCGACATCGTGGAAGGCGAGCGTCGCAGGCGCACCCTTGAAGGCCTCGGCAAGAACCTGCACCTGCGCCTTCAGGTCGGATCGGACAATGGCAATCTCCCGGACCTGAACGGTCTCGGTCTTCCCGTCCTTGGTGCGCTTGTCGTCGCGCTCGGTGATGACCGCGAGGACAGGTTGGCCGGCCTTGACCTCGCCCACGGCCATGGTCAGCGGCCGGCCCGGCAACGGCAGCGGCCGGGGAAAGGCCACCCGACCTGACTTTTCGGCGGCCGCCATGCCGATCTGCTTTTCGTCGGGACTGAGCAGGAACACTTCGGGGGCTCCGTCATTATCCCAGTCAATGGCTGCGATGTCGGTCACGCCACTGAAGGCCGGAAAGGTACGGGGCGTGGAGAGGGATCCGTCAGGCTGCTGGCTGTACACCAGGAGCTGGCCGCCTTCGGGGTCGGCAACCAGAAGGTCGAGACGCCGGTCGCCGGTCAGATCCGCCCAGGCCAGACCGCGCCGCGATTTGTCGGTGCGGGGAAGGGGAAGAACCGAGAACTGACCGTCGACGAGGGATCCCGCGATGACGTCCGCGGGCTTGCGTTGGACATTGCTGACGGCCGCGCGGCCGGACTTTGCAGCGATGGTGACGAACTCGGTCTTCCGGTCGCCATCCAGATCGTCGGCCCAATAGGAACGGACCGGAGCCAGCGTGAGATGGATCTCGGGACCGAGCTGGCCGGAGGCATCCTGAAGGCGGAAGCGGAAGGGATTCGGATGATCCCAGTTCACCAGCAGGAGATCGTTGCGACCGTCCCCGTTCACGTCGAGGACCTGCACGGCCTTGACCGTTCCGGTGTAGGGAAGCTTCTCCGGTTCGGCCAGGGAGCGATCCGCCTTTTGCAGCAGGATGTGGATGTGCTTTTCCGCGAGGAGCAGCAGATCCGGACGACCGTCGCCGTTGATGTCGCCGCTGGTCAGCGCGTTGGCATCCAACAGGCCATCGCCGAGATCGAAGCGCTTGGGAGTCGACCACGAATTCGTCCCCTCGTTGAATTGGATCACCAGCTCCTTCGGTTCGCCGAAATAGGCGAGATCCGGCCGCTGGTCGCCATTCAGGTCTTCGACCACGAGGCTGGAGATGCGCTTCTCCGACGAGATGCTTTCGACCCTGAACCGGGCGTCGGAGGGCAACTCGTTCACGTCGCGTCGGCCGGCGATGACCTTCTTGACCGGGACATTGGTGAGGCCGGTCTGGTTGTAGAGCAGCGTGATTTTGGAACGTCCGTTGTTGACGAGGACGAGGTCATTCCGACCGTCCCCGTCGAGGTCAGCGGCGCGGAGAAAACCCGTGCCGGGATCGATGGGAAAGATCTCGGGACCGGTGAACCCGAAGCGGTTGGTGGCGCTGGAATCGTCGTCGGCCGCACGGACGCCTCCGCAAGCCAGCCCCACGGAAAGGGCTGCGATGGCGCACGCAGACCAGGAAGAAGGACGCCGGTTGAACATCGTGCTTCAGGATGTGGCCGGACGTAGCAGATTCAAGTCTTCGTCCCGACTCTTGCTTTGATCGGAGCTTCGCGAGTCTCATGGCGCTGGTGCGGATTCTAAAACGCTTGCTCCTTTGGTGCCTGATCACATCCCCGGCGGCGTGGTTGCTCCGGGCGGTCCGGTTTGGATGGAGGGATGCGCACCGTCGCTTGGGGAACGCCTATTGGGCGATCAATCCGTTGGAGCCGCGCAATGCGATCCGGGCCGTTGAGGCAGATCCGGATTCCATTCCCGTCCTGGCGACCATCCCCGAGGTGAACCTGGCCGACGTCGTCCACAGGACCGATCCGGTCCGACTGTCGCCGTTGCTCTCGCATCGGGATGGGGCCATGCCGCAGCAAGATCTGCTGGCGTTGTTGGCCCTGGTGGCCGATCGCAAACCGTCGGTCCTGTTCGAGATCGGGACCTTCGACGGGGCGACCACGGCGATGCTGGCATTGAACGCGCCCGGGGCGACGGTCCATACGCTGGACCTGCCGGCGGGGCATCAGTCCGCAGACAGTCAGTTGGAGCAGGATGACCTTCATCTGGTCCAGAAGCGGCGCGTCGGCGCGGAGTTTCGATTGGCACCGGGTGCCCGGTTCGTTCAGCACCTGGGCGACAGCGCGAGTTGGGATTACGCGCCCGTTCGGGAGGCGGATTTCGTCCTGATCGATGGGGCGCACACCTACGACTACATCCGCAGTGACACCGAGAAGTGCCTCGCGAACTGTCGGCATCCGCTCACCGTCGTGTGGCATGATTGCGATCTCTATCACCCCGGGGTGATCCGCTGGCTGGCGGAGATGACGGCGTCCGGCCAGCCTGTCCGTCGGATCCGCGGGACCTCGGTTGCGTTCATGACCGTTCAATAGGCGGCACTGCTGCGGGCGCGGCGGGAGGAAGCCGCGGCAGTCCGGTCCAATGAGGCGTCTCCAAGGAGGTGCCCATGCAAATGCCCAGATGGTTTAGGATTCTTCCCTCGTCACGGCTGGCGATCGCCCGGTTTGCGGTGTTGGTAATGTTGCTGGGATGGACGGTGACGCGAGTCCGACTGGATCGGGTGGCAGGGGTGGTCTGGATGGAGAAGCGGGAGGGGGATGTCCTGTTCCAATCCCTTCCCCACGGACCGCTGGTGGACGCCATCGAGGGCGTAACGCAGAGCGAATGGTCTCATTGCGGCGTCCTGATGCGACGGGATGGGGACTGGCAGGTGGTCGAGGCGCTGGGC
>JBDNHZ010000001.1:0-7695 GCA_041688515.1 Verrucomicrobiota bacterium | reverse complement strand
GGTGAGCTGACGCTTCATACCGCCGGGAGTGCCATCGATACGGTTCTGGCGGTTTACCGGGGGAGCAGTCTCGCGACACTCACCGAGGTGGCATCCAACGACGACGATACGGGCGTCTTTACGAGTCGGGTCTGAGCCAATGACCTTCGAGTGGCGGTACAATGGTCAACGGATGCCGGGACGGACCTCGATGACCTTGCCGCTCGTCAATATCCAGAGCACAGACGCCGGAGATTACTCGGTGTCGGTCTCCAATGAATTTGGCTCCGTCACCAGCCAACCGGCGCGTCTCGCCCTTCACCCGACCTTTCCCGCCATGCTTCAACCGATCGGCGGCTTTCAGGGGGCGGGATTCAGGTTTGCCGTGGAGGTGGAGCCCGGTCGCGATTATCGCATCCAGACCAGCACGGACCTGGATTGTTGGACGGACCTCCACCTCTTCTTCAGCACGGGCACGGCCTATGAGTTCTCGGATCCTCCCGTGCTGGATCGGCCGCATCGCTTCTACCGGGTCGTCAGCCCCTGAGCGCGCCCCTTGTCTCGATGTGTCCGCTTCGGCACGCTCACGGCCATAGATGGCCATGCGGATGAAGCATTGGATCCAGTGGGCGTTGGCCCTGGTCGGAGTGGCGGTCGGTACCGGTGTCGTGCGGGCGGCGGCGCTGGACCTGCCGATCCTGCGTGAACCCGCTTGGATCGAGTTGTCCGGGGATGGCGGCACCAACCAGCTCCACGTCCTGGAACAGTCTGGCGACCTGCAACAATGGAGCGAATCCGCCCGGTTGCACCATGCGGCCTGGCGATTCATTGGGACTCGATCGAAAGCGCCTGATGGCCTCGCCTACTTCCGGGTTCGCTCCCGTGGACTGACGGCCTCGGATGACGGCAGGAACCACCTCCGGCTGCCACTGGATCCCTTCGCCAACGAGGATCCTGACTTCTATTCGACCGCGCCGGCGGTGCGTTGGGTGAAGTTCACGATCACCCCGGATGACCCTCCGCGGATCTGGTTTCAGGACAGCCGGCGCTACCCTTTTCACTACGACTGGGCCCGGCTTCGTCTGCCGGTCTTCCAGGGCATGAGCCGCACCCAGTTCGATGCGGTGACCCTCCGGGGGACGAATCGGATGGCGATCCTGGGTGCCATCCTCATTCCACCGGGCGTGGGAACGCCGGACTACGGGATCCAGTTGGTTGGGCAGGACGAGTTCACCCGCGAGGAGGTGGCGTTGGCGTTTGAACGGGTGGTGGCGGCGGTGCAGGCACCGGCGGGATGGAAGCCCTACTACGTTCCCGCCTATGAACAGGCGGCGCTCGCAGCCCGGGAGCAGACGTGGTTCCAACACCGCGGTATTGACGTGACCGGCGCCGATCGATGGCTCAGCGGCGACGCGGTGTACTCCGATGGCTGGGCCGTGGGACGATTGATCCAGATTCCCTCGGCGCAGATCGCCTCCGCCTACGCTTCCGGAGCGCTCCGGGCACAGGATATTCTGTTGACCGACTCGATCCCGGCCGAGGTCCCTTACGTCGCCGGGATCCTCACGCTCGCGCCGGCGACCCCGAATTCCCACGTGGCCATCCTGGCCCGAACCTATGGAATCCCGTTCGCCTGGAGCGCGGACCCCATTCTGCGGGCGACGCTGCCGGATTGGTCCGGACGCGAGGTGGCTGTGCGGGCGGATGCCTATTCTGGCCGGGTGCGCGTGGTGGATGTGACCGGGCAACTGACGCCGGAATTGCGGGCGTGGGTGGCGGCGCGCAAGGCGGTCAAACCTTTGCAACTGGTGCCCAAGGCCCGTCTCGGTGCGTACTGGACCAACACCACCCACCTGAAGCCGGCCGATGGGAAATGGGTGGGCGGAAAGGCGGCCAACTACGGATTGCTGCGTCGGGTCCTGCCCACCAATTCGTCGGTGGCCATTGCCCTGACCTTCGATCTCTGGGACGACTTCATGGATCAGCGACTCCCGGGAGGACCCACCCTGCGACAGGAGATTGTCGCCCGACTTGGCAGTGTGACCTGGCCCCCGGCAAACGTCGCGGCCGTCACCGACCAGTTGGCTGCGGTGCGCGACCTGATCCGAAAGACGGCACGGTTCAGCCCGACCCAGCAAGCCGGGTTGGTGACGTTGCTCCAGCAGAGCGGCGTGCCGACCGAACGTAAGATCCGCTTCCGGAGTTCCACCAATGTCGAGGACACGGAACAGTTCACCGGCGCCGGTCTCTACGACAGCTACAGCGGATGTCTTACGGACGATCTCGACGGGGACACCACGGGGCCTTCCGCGTGTGATCCCGGCGAAGCGGAGGAACGGGGGGTGTTCCGCGCGATCCAGCGCGTTTACGCCAGCTTCTACAACGACAACGCATTCCTCGAGCGTCGCCGGTTGGGCGTGGATGAATCGACCGTGGGCATGGCGGTCCTGGTGCATGAATCGTTCCCGGATCCCGATGAACTTGCCAATGGCGTGACCACGCTCAACTGGAGCGCCGGCTTCGGCGGATCTCCCTCCGCGGACTGGCGCATGGTGACGCAACTGGGAGCGGAGTCGGTGACGAACCCGGACAGTTCGGCCCGCCCGGAAGTGGTCGATGGATACCGTTACGGAACCAGTTACAGCGTCGCGCTGCGCGAGGGGTCTTCCCGCGTTCCTCTGGGGGCCTCCGTGTTGGGTTGGGATGCCGAGTACCTGACTTTCGGAAGAATGTTCAATCGGGTGGCCGACGCCTTCGCCCCGTTGTCGGGTGGCAGGACGGCTTTCGCCCTGGATTTCGAGTTCAAGAAATCGGCGATCCGCGGATGGCAGGTGAAACAGGTCCGACCGTTGCCGATGGCGGGTTCACCCACACCGCAGGTTCCAGTCCTGTTCGATCGCCCGATTGAGTTGCGCGTGGCCCAGGGCGAATTCGGCGATGTGTTCGCCATCCATCGGATGAAATCCCGCTGGCTCGTCTCGCTGAAACCGGCCGTTCTTGCCTCCTCCAATCTCCAGGCGACGATCGTGCGCGACGCGGGCGTCACGCTCCTGAGTCAGGTGCCGGCCATCGCCTGGAGCAATGGCCCGGCAGGCTGGCCGCAGCCGGGGTTTCGCCGCACCGCAGAGGGCACCGAAGACTGGCTTGAGACCGGCACCGGCGGATCCCGATACCGGTTGGTCCTGGAGACGCTCGTGCCCACCTCGGTTTCCGGCCGCGCAGTCCCGATCCTGTTCACCGACGACCTGCAGTTCCGCGCCCAGGCCGAGTACGGAACCCCTCAGGTAACGATCGATTGGGAGGGTTCAACCACCACCCTCAAGGACGTCGTTCATCTCGTGCCGACCCCCGTCGTGACGCCCGACAGCCTTGCTCAGGAACGAAGATTCAATCTGACGAACGGAGCGGTTCAGGTGGTGACGCACTTCTTTTGGCCAGCGCCCCCGCGGGGTGTGGTCGCCGGGTACACTGCACCGTGCATCGCCTGGGTCGGCACGAGTCTGGTGGGGTTGACGACCGAACCGATTGAACTGCGGTCGGACGCCGCCCAGACCTATCATCCGTTCCATCACAATTTCGCCGAGGAATTCCTCTTCGAACCGGCCTTGGATCCCGGGTTGAGCCCGACTCAGCGTGCGGAACTGGAGGCCCGGAACCTTCGCATCCTGTACCTCCAATGGGGGCACTCCGACATGATCGTCCGCGTGGTGGGCTTCGACGGCAAGCTGCGGACGGGACTGTAGTGCTCAGGCCCCATCCGCTGCCGCGCCCGCGGCTTCAAACTGGGCCAATTCGCGTTCGCGGGCGGCAAAGGTTTTGCGGGTTTTGTCGATGGCGTAACGACCCAGGACGAAGCGCAGGGGGGCCTCCCCGGATTGCACCAAGCGCACGATCGCTTCGGCCGCGCGATGCGGATCGCCCGGTTGCTTCCCGTCGATTCGCGCCAGGTATTGTCCAAACCGTCCAGCGGTGGCCGCGTAGTCGGGCAGGGTGGAAACGGCGCGAGCGAGGGATCGCCCGATGAAATCCGTCCGGAACGGTCCCGGCTCGACGAGCGTCACCCGCACGCCCAGCGGCTTGAGTTCCTGGGCGAGGGATTCGGTCAGGCTGGAGAGGGCGGCCTTGGCGGCACCGTAGATTCCAAACCCGGCGTAGTTGGCAATGGCTGCCGCGGCTCCCATCTGGACGATGTGCCCCGCCCGTCGTTCACGGAAGTGGGGTAGCAACGCCCGGAGGACGGCCAGGGGACCGAAGAAGTTGGTTTCGAAACTGGCCCGGGATTCGAGGTCATCACATTCCTCGACGGCCCCGATCAGGCCTTGGCCGGCGTTGTTCACCAACACATCGATCCGGCCCCATTCCGTCAGCGCCGCCGACACCGCCGAGGTGACCGACTCGGGTTGGGTGACATCCAGAGGGTGGACACGAAGGGAGTCGGGGACCCGACTGGCGAGATCGGAGAGCGCCTCGGGATGGCGCGCGGTGGCCACGACGAGGTCGCCCTGGGACAGGGCGACCTCGGTCAGCGAACGGCCAAACCCGGAGGAGGCTCCGGTGATGAACCAGACGCGGGGCGCGGAAGAAGACATGTGTTCGAAGTGCCACGGATCCGCCGCGGCGCAAGGTCCGGACTACTTCCAGATCATGTCGGCCACCGTCCCGTTGGCCCGGATGAACGGCAGCACGTGCTCGGTGTAGGGCGTGACCACGTCGAGGACGTAAGCGGTCTCGGCCGCCAGCATCCGCTGGAGTGCGGCGCGCAGGTCCTTGCGGTACACGACGCGTTCGCAGGGGACACTGAAGCTGGTGCAGACCTTGACGTAGTCCGGGTACACTTCCGAACGATGGTCCGGGTTGCCGAGGTAGGTGTTGCCGCGGTTGCCGCCGTAGAAGTTGTCTTCCCACTGCACCACCATTCCGAGGTGCTGGTTGTTCAGGATGATCGCCTTGGCCGCGATCTTCTCGACGTGGGCCGTCGCCAGTTCCTGGATGTTCATCAGGAAGGAACCGTCGCCGTCGATGTCGATGACCTGCTTGTCCGGACGTCCCACCTTGGCTCCGAGTGCCGCCGGGTAGCCGTAGCCCATCGAACCGAGCCCGGCCGAGGTGATGAACTGGCGCGGGTGCTTGTACTTGTACCATTGGCCCGCCCACATCTGATGCTGACCAACGCCCGTGGTGATGATGGCGTCGCCGCCGGTGAGCTTGTGGAGTTCCTCGATCACCATCTGGGGCAGGATGAACTCCTCGCCTTCCTTGACGTAGGGCTTGATGTGGTCGGAATCCACGATCAGCGCCTTGCTGGTGTACTGGAACGGGGCCTTGGCCTTCCACTCGGTGATCTGGGCGTGCCAGGGCTCGTACCGGTTCTTGAATCCGCCCCGGCGCTCGATCAGTTGGTTCAGCCGATGAAAGGCATCCTTCACATCGCCGTGAACCGTCAGGTGGGCGCGCTTGTTCTTGTTGTGCTCCGAACGATCGAGATCGATGTGGACGATCGTCGCGTGCTTGGCGAACTCGGCGAACGCTCCGGTGACCCGGTCATCGAACCGGACGCCGCAAGCCAGCAGCAGGTCCGCGCCCGCCTTCAACGGGACCATGGGTTCGCTGGGCGACTTGCGTTGTTCGTACTCCCCGTTGACCGCCCAGTTGGCAAATGCCGCACCGTGCATGCCCAGCCAGCGCAACGACAGCGGATGTTCCTCCGGGAACCCGCCGATGCCCATCAGGGTCGTCGTCACCGGAATGTTGCAGGACTCGGCCAGCTTCAGCAGTTCTTCCGAGGCTCCGCCAGTAATGATCCCGCCGCCGACGTACAGGACGGGGCGCTCGGCCTTCTCGATGAGTTTGATGATCTCATTCAGCTCGGAGTCGAGGGCATGGACTTCGGCCTTGTACCCCCGCAATCCCTGGATGATCTCTTCGCGCGTCGGCCACACCGGCTGTGCCTTCAACTGCTGGACGTTCTTGGGGAAGTCCAGGACCACCGGACCCGGCCGGCCCGACTCGGCGATGTAGAACGCCTCCGCCACGATCCGGGGGATGTCGTTGACGTTGGTGATGAGATAGGAGTGCTTCACGATCGGCATTGTGACGCCGATCATGTCGGTCTCCTGGAACGCGCCGCGTCCGATCATGGCCTGCGGCACCTGGCCCGTGATGGCCACCAGCGGGCAGGAATCCATGAAGGCATCGGCGATGGCGGTGACGAGGTTGGTCGCGCCCGGGCCGGACGTCGCCATGCACACGCCGGCCCTGCCGGTGGCACGGGCGTAGCCTTCGGCGGCAAACGATCCGCCCTGTTCATGCCGGGGCAGGATGGTGCGGATCTTCGACTTGGTCAGGGACTGGTGCAGTTCCATCGAGGCACCGCCCGGATAGGCGAAGATGACCTCGACCCCGGCCCGCTCGAGGGCTTCGACAAAAATATCCCGGCCCAACATCAGGGGCCCGACTTCGCGCTGGGTCTCAGGGGTGGCGTTGGCAGTGGCAGTGCTCATGGTTTCGATCTTCTTTGCTGGTGGCGGCGCTGGTCGTGGCCAATAAAAAACCCACGGCCCTCGCAGCCGTGGGTTCTTGTGAAAGCGTGTTCAGGCGCGACAAGTTCCCTCGGCGGTGGATCCGCCTACTACGAGGAACTCTACAAGGGCCGCGCACATCGTCCCTGTTTGATGCCTGCCCGCGTGGCGCGGGTCAAGGTTCCAGTTCGGGACGGGACGGCGGAGGGACGCCCCTGGGCTTCGCCCCCGCCTGGGGCCGCGGGTGTCCTCGCCCGCCGGGCTCACCCGGGAAGGGTGGGGTAAGCATAGATTCAGCGCAGGGACCGCAGGTCCCGCAAAGTTCCGCCGAACAGCACCGGTCTGCCTCACGCGAAACCGCTTGGCCCGTGGTCCCCGGTGCGAGGGTTGGACCCAGCGCACCCCGAAGGTTTTGGTGCGCCCGTGGCTTTGCTGGCGTCCCACGACCAGAGCGGTGGCGGACGCCATGCGAACTTCAGGACGCTCCGAGAAGTTCGCGGCATGGGCTGGACCGCGGGTTCGCTGGCCGGAAATGCCCTGGCCCAGACCGACGACGATCGCCTGTGCTGGACGGCTCTGACCTCTCGTTCCCGGGAAGGCCACTGGCCGACGGCCCGCGATATCGGACGTTCTGCAGGACGTCACCGGCCGCTTCATGCCAGGCAGGCCCCGAAGCCGGCGGTGAGCGCTTCGCGGTCCAGATTTCGGCCGATGAACACGAGCTGGCTCTTGCGCTCCGTGGCATCTTTCCACATTCGGTCCGCCTTGCCCTCGAAGAGCATGTGGACGGCCTGGAAGACGAAGCGGTTCGGGCTGCCCTTGATGTTCAGGATGCCTTTCATGCGGAAGATGTCGGCACCCTTCGTCTGGAGCAGTTCACTCAGCCATGAGTTCAGCTTCTTCGGGTCGAGTTCACGCGTTTCCTCGATGCCGACGCTGCTCACCGTCTCGCCGTGCTCGTGGTCGGCTCGCCGTTTTTGAGTTGGTGTCCTCAGGGGAGGAAATCGTTACGCTACGAGGTGTCGGGAGAGGGAATGGTGTAGGGAGCCCGTAGGGCGACCGGAACCATTCCCTCTCCCGGGGCCGTCTCAGACGAAGGCAACGACATGACCACGACCACCCCATCCGAGGTGCCCACCAAGGCCTCAAAGAAGAAGCGACGGTTCCTGACCGCCGAGAAGAAATTCCAGATCTACCT
>JBDNHZ010000372.1:0-3312 GCA_041688515.1 Verrucomicrobiota bacterium | reverse complement strand
TCAGGTCCTGCGGTGTTCGAGCGGGCCCGACCCCCACCCGCAGATGATATCGCGGAACGGGAGGCAAGGTTCCTGATCGAATCCGACCCGATGCCTGACTACCAGAATGTGATCACCGATTGAGCGCGAACCCCCGCTTGGCGGGGCAATCTCGTGCCTGGAAACCGTCCGAAAAGAGGTTGAAAACGACAGAAAGACTGCCTGAGGTCCCCAAGTTCCCTCCGTCGGCCTTACGACCCGTGCTCCAAGCCATTGACACCGCCAAGAACAGGGGGATGCTCCCGAAATATCACCGCTTTCACCAAACCAAATCTCCCTCACCGCGGAGCGTCAAAAGCAAATTCCTATCAGTCGCACCGCCCTCGTCCAGCGCGCCGCGCGGGCCGGGGCTGTGGCGCTCGACAGCCACGAGCACCTGTTGCACCTCGGCCAATACCGCTGGCAGATCGGCCGCGCGCACGCTGGCCATCGCCTCCCAGCTGCCGATGTCAGCGCCATCGTCGCTGGCGTCGAAGATCAGGTATTGCGGGGTAATGCGAGCGATTTTGCACGGATCGCCTGAGACGGAGTGGCACAATGCGCGCTGGGGCGACCGCTGGGCCTTGGACATGTCAGACAACCTCGCTCGCATCCTCCAGACCTTCCCACGGTTCCCAGAGGCCTTCAGGGTTGTAGATTTGAATGCCTATCGATATGTAGAAAGGGGCTTGATTCAATGATTACCCAACTGACGCTGCGCAATTTCAAAAGTGTGAGCGAGCAAATCTACAAGTTCACCGACTTTGACCTGCTGGTCGGGCGCAACAACAGCGGCAAAAGCACCGTACTGCAAGCGCTGGCGATCTGGCAATTTTGCATGGATGAGTTCCACCGCGCCAATCGCAGAGGCAGCACAGGCATTCAGATCGTGCTGCCCAACTTCACCGCATTGCCGGTGCCAGAATTCAACCTGCTGTGGAAAGACAGAACGGACCGTGCTTACCCGAAGGACGATACCGGGGCGAAAACGCAAAAGTTCATCTTGATTGAAATTTTTCTGGAGTGGAGTGCGCCAGGCGGCATCACACAAACGTTCGGGGTGGAGCTTCGTTACCACTCGCCGCAAACCATGTATGCCATTCCAGCCGATGGTTGGAAGGCGTTTAGGGACTGTGAAGAAAAGGGACCACTGCCCCGAATTGCCTATGTCCCACCTTTTTCCGGCTTGGAGCCAGCCGAGAAATGGCTGGACAAAGCACCCATCCGGCAACAGGTAGGCAAGGGCCAACCGGGCAGTGTGCTGCGCAATCTGCTGCTGCAGGTGTGGCGCCCGCCTGCCAAAGATGAAAACGCTCCTGAACCATCAAAGCGTAAAACCCCTTCGGTAGCCGTGGATTGGACCGAGCTTGCCCATGTGGTGAAGCGCTGGTTCTCAGTGGACTTGATTCCGCCGCAGTACGACTCGGCCAAGGATGTGTACATCGGCGTTGAGTACAAACAAAACGGCAAGACCTACGACCTGATTTCTGGGGGCAGTGGTTTTCATCAAGCCATGACCCTTCTGGCTTTTTTGTATGGCTACCAGCCAACCACGATATTGCTGGACGAGCCCGATGCGCACCTGCATGTCAATTTGCAGCGGGAGTTGCTGGACTATTTCAAGAAGAAATCGGCTGAAAAGGGCGTGCAATTCTTGATTGCCACCCATGCAGAGGAATTTGCAAAAGGTGTGGACGCTGGACAAATCGTATCGCTGCTCAGACAAGTGCCGACACGCATCGAGTCAACGCCAGCTGTTTTGCGGGCGATGTCCGATGTCTCGAACGAAGACATTGCCCGCCTGGTTGGCGCGCCGTACATGGTTTATGTTGAAGGCGAGAGCGACGAGCGCATTCTTCGCGGCTAGGCCGAACATTGCGGGGCACTGTCGGTGATGGACAAGCTCTGTTTCAAGGTGATGGGCGGCGGAAGTAAACAGGAGATGAAGTCCCAGGCCGATGCGCATTTCACGGCTCTGGGCCAAGTGGTGTCTGGCGTGAAGCGCTTGATGCTGTTTGACCATGATGATTCCGACAAAGCCTTCAGTCCAGCAGACGACAATCCGGTTCTGGTGGAGTGGAAGCGCAAAAATATCGAAAACTATTTGCTGGTGCCGACGGCTTGGCGGCGGGTGGTGCTTCAAGTGCTGGAAAGCCCGGACGTTGACCTGTTTACCCAACCGTTGCTTCAACCCATTGAAACCTTCTTTTCTGACCAAAACCTCACGCTGGCTGCAGGAAAGACCTGGCGCACGGTCACAGCCAACATCTTTTCGGTGGTGGACGGAAAACGCATCTTGTTTAAAAACGACGACTCCCTGTTTCACACCTTGCGCAAGGGCGACACGCCGGTGGAGGTGCTGCGTGAACGTGTCGCAGCAGCCATGACGGCCGATGAGATTCACGAGGACGTCCATCGGTTTTTCGCCAAGCTGATGGCGATGGTGGGTGCGGCATCCAACGTGTCGCACACATGAAAATCAGGCACGCTCTTCTTGATGTTGCTGGCCGTGTTTTGGCACAGCGGGTCGCCCATGCCGCTTTGCCCTTTTTCAAAGCCCAGCAACGATGCCGTCGCTGCGCGGATCGCCAGCGTTTCGTCGAGACGCTGGGTGAGGCGTGCTCCAAGACCGGCTGGCAGGTTCATGCCTACGTGCTCATGCCGAATCATTTTCATCTCGTGGTGGAGACGCGCAGCCGAATCTGGTCGTGGGCATGAAAAGGTTTCTGGGCACTTACACCTGCCGGTTCAACCGGCGGCACAAGTTGTTCGGCCACCTGTTCTCCGGTCGCTATAAGTCGCTGATCGTGGATGGTTTTGGCAGCGGTTATCTCAAAAGCGCTTGCGATTACGTTTACCTCAATCCGGCGCGGGCGGAGCTGCTGTCGGCGGTGGAAGAGCAATGGGGTCAGATCTATCTGTTTGACATTTGATCCAGGAGCGCTTTCACGAAGCCACCCATCTCTGGGTGGTCCGAGGCCCGCTTCCAGAACCTCCGGATGCCCTGCGCCGCCGCCGCGTAACTGACACCAGGCTCCTTCCAGACCACCTCGCACAACAGCCGCCATCCAAGGTGTCGCGTCGCGACCGCAAGCAACCCGTCCCGGCCCCAGTCCCCATGTCGCCGGATCATTTCCCCCCATTGCCGGCCCTGGATTCCCTCGGCGGCCTTCACCATCTTGTCCCACTCCGGCCGGGTTCCAATCTCGCCACGCCGTACGGCAGTCTGCTCCCGGCGATCGCCACCAGCCTCCTTCAACACCCGCACCGCCTCCTCTTCCTGCCCGAGGATTA
>JBDNHZ010000371.1:0-5227 GCA_041688515.1 Verrucomicrobiota bacterium | reverse complement strand
TCCTCCTCACGGGGGGCCTGATGGGCCTGATCAAGGCAGGATCCAAGGTCTCCCTTATCGCATCGACCCTTCTGGCGATCCCGCTGGCGGCAGTGGCGCTCGGACATCTGCCGATCCAGGTGGCCTGGGTTGAAATCGGATTCATCGGGATCCTGTTCCTCTACCGCTATGTGCGGAATCGCAAGCCGATGCCGGCCATTCCGATGATCGTGGCTTCCGCCATTGCCCTGACACTGCTCCTGCTTCGCGCCCGCTGAGCCCGAGATGGACCCTAGGCAACTCCCCGTTTGGGCACTCCACGATCCCATCGTGGATTCCCTCCGGTGCCACGGACACCTGGTGCTGGTGGCGGCCACCGGTTCAGGCAAGACCACCCAGGTTCCCCAGATGCTTCTCGACGCCGGCATCGCCGGCGGAAAGCGCATCGTGGTGCTCCAGCCCCGGCGGGTGGCTGCCCGGACCGTTGCCTCCCGTGTGGCCTGGGAACGCGGCGGGAAACTGGGGGACGAAGTTGGTTATCAGGTCCGGTTCGAGGATCACATCGCCCGACAGACCAAGCTCTGCTTCGTCACCGAGGGCATCCTGCTGCGATGGTTGCAGGATGACCGGACCCTTTCGGACATCGGAGTGGTCGTGTTCGACGAATTCCACGAGCGCAACCTGCTCAGCGATGTCGCGTTGGCCTTGGTGAAAGAGTTGCGCCGAACGTCCCGTCCGGACCTAGGGATCGTCGTCATGTCGGCGACTCTGGAGGCAGAACCCGTCGCGCGGTATCTCGGGGCGGAGGTGCCGATCCTGGTATCTGAAGGAAGGACCTTTCCGGTCGACGTCCGGTGGGCCGATTACAACGATTCCCGGCCGGAATGGGAGAAGGCGGTGACGGCCGTCGAGAAGATCGTCTCGAATGGGTGGGATGGAGATATCCTGGTGTTCATGCCGGGCATGGGAGAAATCCAGGCGACGATTCGGGAACTGGCAGTGGCGCGCCTGGGCGAGAAGGTGAACCTGATGGCCCTTCACGGGGATCTTCCCCCGGAGGAGCAGGATCGGGCCTTCCAGCCCAGCGACCGACGAAAGATCGTGGTCAGCACCAATGTCGCGGAAACCAGTGTGACCATTGATGGCGTGCGTCACGTGGTGGATGCCGGATTGGCGCGGGTGGCCCGATACGATGCCGAGCGCGGGATCCAGACCCTGCTGGTGGAGGAGATCAGCCGGGCCTCGGCCGACCAGCGGGCCGGTCGGGCGGGCCGTACCGCACCCGGCACCTGCTGGCGTCTCTGGACCGAGAGCGGGAATCTGAACCGTCCGGCCCGAAACACTCCCGAAATCCAGCGGGCCGACCTCGCCGAGGTCGTCCTGCTCCTACATTCCCTGGGCGTGCGGCGCTCGCTCGATTTCGACTGGCTCGATCAACCCGACCGTGAGGCGGTGGAACGGGCGGAACGATTGCTGGTGACGCTGGGAGCGTTGGAAGCGGACGAGGCTGGGCACGGGGAATTGACCGGGATCGGGCGTCGGATGCTGCGGATGCCGATGCACCCGCGGTTCGGTCGGATGCTGGTGGAGGCCGGGGTGCGAGGATGCGTTCCGGCCGCGGCGATGTGCGCGGCGTTGGTCAGCGGCCGCGATTTGCTGGTCCGGATCGGTCGCGACGAAGGTCATCTCCAGGATCGCCGGGACGAGTTCGAGGGCGGCGGAACCAGTGACTTCCACACGCTGCTGCGGGCACATCAGTTTGCGCGGAACAACGGGTTCTCGGTCGAGGCATGCCGTCGGAACGCCATTCATGGCCAGACGGCTCGACAGGTGGAGGACACCTACCGTCAGATCCTCCAACTGGCCCGGCGGGAGGGGTTGATTTCCGGGAGTGACGAGGGCGCTGGCGAGTCGAACCCGGACGCGTTGGAGCGTTGCCTGGTGGCAGGGTTCATCGACCAACTTTGCCTCCGGAAAAACCTGGGAACACTCGATTGCGAGATGACCGAGGGCCGGACCGGCACGCTGGTGCGGGAAAGCGTTGTCCAGGACGCCAAGATGCTGGTGGCGGCCTCCGTTCGCGAAGTGAGCAGTCGGGGGGGGAAGCTGACACTCCTGTCGCAGTGTACCGCCGTGAAGCCGGAATGGTTGCGCGAGATGTTTCCCCAGCATTTCAGCTCCCGGTTGGAACATCAGTACGACCGCACCCACAAGCGTGTTGCCGCGATCGACCTCATCCGGTTCCTCGACCTGGTCGTGGATCAGCAACACCGGCGCGAGGTGGATCCGGTGGCGGCCGGCCAATGTCTGGCGGACGCCTTCTCGCGGCAATGGCTCGACCTGCCCAACCTCGACCACGCCGTCAACCAATGGATCGGCCGGGTGGAATGCCTGCGGTCGGCGGTGCCGGAACTGGAGTTGCCTCCGATGCGGACCGACGGACGGCGTCGGGCTTTGGAAACGGCATTCCGCGGCCTGACGCTTGGGCGTGAAGCGCAGTCGATGAACCTGCTGCCAGCCTTCCGCGGGGTGTTGTCCAAGGACCAACAAGCGTTCGTGGAGGAGTTGGCCCCGTTGCAGATTCCTGCGCCGGACGGCAAGAACTGGAAGCTGACCTACGCGATGGACCGCGAGGATCCTGAGGCACCTCCGGTCCCTGAGGTGCAGGCGAAGCTGCTGGATTGCCTGCCCCTTCAGGAGCATCCGCAGATCGCCGAAGGACGCGTTCCAATCCGGATCTGGATCCAGGACCCGACCGGCAAACGCCTGGCCTCAACCCTGGACTGGCTGGCGTGGCGCAAAGGGGAGTATCCCAAGCTCCGCGCGACGTTGAAGTCGAAGCATCCGGGCTTTCTTTGGCCATAGCGTGGGTGAATCGCACCCAGTCGGTGCTTTGGAGCGAGGATGCGTTCATCGCAGCACCTGGCTAGCGGTTAAGGGCGGTGAGAAAGAACTTCAGTTCCCCACCTTCGAGATTTCGCGGATCGAGCGCCGGGTGACCCACAGCGCTCGGAGTCGGCGATCGTCCCCGGCGTGGAGCAGCAGTTCGAGAACGCGTCCGTCGATCCGGCCCAGCCGGGCGAGTTCATTGAGCAGGGAAGGTTTCATTTGCGCAGGTGTCTTCCGGTATGACTGGTGGGGTGGGCGGCGACCGCTTCGGGCGTTCCGGTGACGACAATCTGTCCACCTGCCATCCCGGCATCGGGGCCGAGGTCCATGACCCAGTCGGCCTGTCGGATGACATCGAGGTTGTGCTCCACCACCACGACCGAATGCCCCTGATCCACCATGCGCTGAAAGACGAGGAGCAGGATGCGGATATCCTCGAAGTGAAGCCCGGTGGTGGGTTCATCGAAGAGGAAGAGGGTCGGCTTCCCGGCGGACGTGCGTTTGCGGTCCGCAGAGGCCCAACTGGCGAGATGGGAGACCAACTTGAGCCGTTGGCTTTCACCCCCGCTGAGCGTGTTGATCGGTTGACCGCAGCGCAGGTAGCCGAGTCCGACATCCACGAGCAGTTGGAGGCTCAGGGCGGACCGTTGGGCGGCTTTGGACGTGGGGAAGGCACGGAGGAAGTCGACGGCATTTTCGACAGGGGCCTCCAGCAGGTCGCTGATCGACCAGGACACGCCCTTCGGTCCGTCGAGTTTCACGTCCAGGATGTGCTGCCGGTAACGCCGCCCGTCACAGACGGAGCAACGGATGAAGACATCCGAGAGGAACTGCATCTCGATCTTTTCAAATCCGGCGCCACGGCAACTTTCGCACTGGCCAATGGCGGAATTGAAACTGAAGGCACTGGAGTTTAACCCGCGCTCGAGGGCCGCGTCCGAGGCGGCGAAGACTTCTCGGATCTCTTCGAAGGCCCCAATGTACACGGCAGGATTCGAGCGCGGCGTGCGGCCGAGGGAGGATTGGTCCACCAGAACGACACTCCCAAGCGACTCGGCTCCGCTCAGTTCGGCGGACGGTGCCGCCTGAAGGTCAGAAGGATCGGGCGCCTCGGCTTGATCGGATGGATCCGCGGATTCCTCCGTGGAGAGCCTGGCCTCCAGCAGCGGAAGGAGGACTTCGCGGACCAGGGTCGTCTTTCCCGATCCGCTTACCCCGGTGATGGCCACCAACCGACCGAGAGGGATTTCGACGGCAAGATCAGCAAGATTGTGCCGCGTGACGTGGCGAAGTCGGAGCGCAGCGAACGTCGGGCTGCCGGGCTCGACCGGACGGCGGAGTGGGATGGGGATCGATCGACGGCCGGTGAGGTAATCCGCCGTGAGGGAACCCTTCGCCTTCGCCAGTGCGGAGGGCGGTCCCTGAAAGACGATGTACCCACCCGTTTCTCCATGGCCGGGTCCGAGATCGACGATCTGGTCGGCGGCCCGCATGACGGCGGATTCGTGCTCGACCACAATCACGGTGTTTCCGATGTCGCGAAGGCGACGGAGGATGCCGATCAGTCGGTCGGTATCCCGGGGGTGGAGACCGACCGAGGGTTCGTCGAGGACGTAGAGGGTGTTGACGAGTCGTGAACCAAGGCAGGTGGTCAGATTGACACGTTCGGTCTCGCCACCGGACAGGGTCCGGGTGGGCCGATCAAGCGTGAGGTATCCCAGTCCGACCTCGACGAGGAATCCGAGGCGAGCCTGCAGTTCCTCAAACAGGATTCCCAACGGTTCGTGCCGGGCCGGACGATGCTGGGCGACCAGTGCCGCGATCAGTGCGGTCGCGTCCGAAAGGGACAGGGCATAGAACTCGGCCAAGGTCAGGTCGGGCACCAACGGACCGCCGGTCGCACCGGCCGGAACCGGGAGTCGATGGAGCAGGGAATCCGGATTGAACCGGCGTCCGGCGCAATCGGGGCAGGTCCGATAGCTTCGGTATCGGGAGAGCAAGACCCGGACGTGCATCTTGTAGGCCTTGCTTTCCAGCCAGCGGAAGTAGCCCTGGACGCCATACCAGAGCTTTGGCCAGGAACGTTCCGGATCGGCGGAGTCGTAGCCCGCCTCTCCCTCCAGAACCCAGCGCTGGTGTTCCGGGGACAGTTCACGGAAGGGAATCGTCAGGGGTACCCGATGCTTCTTCGCTGCCTTGATGAGGTCGGCCTGGCATTCGGCGCTGGTGCCCGTCCGCCAGGGTCGGACTACTCCCTCGGCCAGGGTCTTCGACCGGTCGGGAAGGGCCAGATCGGTGTCGATGCCGATGACCCGCCCGAATCCCTTGCAGTTCGGACACGCTCCCACCGGATGGTTGA
>JBDNHZ010000370.1:0-1701 GCA_041688515.1 Verrucomicrobiota bacterium | reverse complement strand
TAACTTCGAACTTGGACCGCCGCCTTGGCCCGGACGTCACGCCACCCGCGGGGCGTCAGTTCCCAGATGTCTTTCTGGGGATGTCGGCCCAACCGCGGCACGATGTCGCACAGGTACTCGTAGGGTTCCACGCCCAGACGTCGACAGGTTGCCATCAGGGTGAACAGATTGGCCGCCCGTTCGCCCCCGACTTCCTGCCCCACGTGCAGCCAGTTGCGCCGTCCCATGACGACGCTGCGCAACGCATGCTCGATCGAGTTGTTGTCCAACTCGGCCTCCGGCACTTCCAGGTACCGCATCATCGAATCCCATTGGCCCTCCGAATAGCTCATCGCACGCCACCGGAGCATCCTCGCGGGCCTCGAAGATCTTCCTTCGAATGTGCGCCATGCACGCAATATGCAGCAGGCTCAGATGCCGCAACACCGGTTCGTAGGACCCGATCTTCACCAACGGTGGATGATCCGGGCAGTGAGGGCAGGTGCTCCGGGCGGGATCAATCGGGTGTTCCACCCGGATCCGGGGCAGATGCGCCGGAAGCGGGCCGCGTCCGTGGGGTCGAGCCTTCTTCTTGTCCTTCTTCGGCTTTGGCTCGGGTCTCTCCTCCTCGACCTCTGCGGGGGGATCACCCGGGCGCTTGGACTGGGCGAGCGCCTCGGCGGCCTCCTGCGCGTCTTTGGCGATGCGGGCTTCAAGTTCCTGCGCGCTGATCTTCTCCGAACGGGATCCGAAGAGGCATCGTTTCAAGAGCTTCAACTGATGTTCCAGATCCTGACGGAGCTGCTCCAGAGCCTGACGTTGCTGCTCCAGATCCTGACGGAGCTGCTCCAGAGTCTGACGTTGCTGTCCCAGAGTCTGACATTGTTGCTCCAAGTCCTGACGATGTTGTTCCCACTGCTGACGCTGCTTCTCCATCTCCTGATACCGCTCTTCCATCTCCCCGCGCTCAGCCTCCGGCGTCCGCACCTTCGCCTGCGCCTCGGTCAGGGAGCGTTGCAGCGATCCGATGTCCTTCGGATCCGTGTAGGCCGCACCTTGTGGGTTCATGCCCGCAGCCTTTCGCGGAAGCCACGGTGCAATGGGTACACGTACACCGCCTTCTGCGGCACCTGCATCGTGGCGTACCGATCCCCCCGGCTGCGTCCCCGAGTCAGTCCCACTTCGACCCAGTTGCTTGCCGCATAGCAGGTGCCCTGGAATCGGCTCCGGTCCACGAAGGTCTCCACCAATTCGATCCCGTGGACGTACTTGGCCTTCCAGTCCGCCACCAATCGCCGTTTCACCCGCGACGGTACGATTCGCTCCGCAGATCCGTTCCCTCGCTGGTCCCGCCGCTGGCGGCCTGGGTCCGGTTCCCGATGTCATCGTAGGCGTACCCGAACTGTTGTCCGGCGATAGGGGTGCCATCGGCCTGGTAACGATTCCAGGAAACGACCTGCCCGAGGGCGTCGTAGGTGTAGGCCCAGTAGGTTCCATCGCCCAGCGTGCAGCGGATCCGTTGTCCGGCCTCGTTGTGGAGGTAGCTGGATGAAGTCGGCCACTCGCCCGCAGCCGCGGGCTGACTGGACACCGACTGGAGCCGATTGAGCCGGTCGTACTGCCGGGTCGCGGTCATGCCGTTGCGCACGATGCCCGTCTGTTGGCCCCGACGGTCGTAGCTGAAGGTGGTCGTTGGGGTGGTCCCGTCGTTGTAGCTCACCG
>JBDNHZ010000369.1:0-9317 GCA_041688515.1 Verrucomicrobiota bacterium | reverse complement strand
TAATCCTCGGGCAGGAAGAGGAGGCGGTGCGGGTGTTGAAGGAGGCTGGTGGCGATCGCCGGGAGCAGACTGCCGTACGGCGTGGCGAGATTGGAACCCGGCCGGAGTGGGACAAGATGGTGAAGGCCGCCGAGGGAATCCTGAGCCGGCAATGGGGGGGACATGATCCGGCGACATGGGGACTGGGGCCGAGACGGGTTGCTTGCGGTGGCGACGCGACACCTTGGATGGCGGCTGTGCAAGGTGGTCGGGAAGGAGCCTGGTGTCAGTTACGCGGCGGCGGCGCAAGGCATCCGGAGGTTCTGGAAGCGGGCCTCGGACCACCCAGAGATGGGTGGCTTCGTGAAAGCGCTCCTGGATCAAATGTCAAACGGATAGATCTGACCCCATTGCCTTTGACCACGGCGAAGTTCTTTGCCGTGCGCGAGGTGATGGCCCGGCATCTGCCCCAGGGCCAGATTCTGCCTCCGATTCCGCCGTCGCCCCGGATGATGACGCTGCCGCCCATTCGGTTCACGGAGTCGGCTTCGATGGGAAAGAACCTTCCGCCGTCGCGTCGGAGTCTTCGACCGAAGACCCTGGAGGCGCTGGGTCAGGGCCAAGGTTGTGTGTTGTATCGGACGGTCCTGCCGCCTGGGCGGGCCGCGCGGTTGATGGTGACCGAGTCCCACGACTTCGTGGTGGTGATGCTGGACGGGAAGCCGGTGGGAACACTGGATCGGATGGGGAGCGGGAACCTTCTGACACAGCCGTTGGGATGGAACGAAGGATCCCTTGCCGCACCAGATCGTGATCGACCTGGGACAGGAGGATGCGGTGGGGGAGGTGCGGTATCTGACGCGGCAAGACATGCCCCACGGCCGGATCGGCGAGTACCGCAGCTACGCCGGGTCCCGTTTGGCGGGCTGTGACGGGGGTTGGCTGGGCAACGACAATTATTCGTGCAGGGTAGAGCTTCCCCGTCAGTCCCCTCCCAATGCCGCAAAGACGCCATTGGTGGTGAAGGGTGAGGTTGATTGGAGAGCGGTCGAGAGGGAGCGGCATTCTTGAATTGACGGCGAAAATCATGTGAGACATAAAGTGGATCACGTGAAAACGGCAACCGTTCGACAGCTCCGGAATGAATTCCCCCGCATCGAAGCGTGGGTTCAGGAAGGAGAGTCCATCAACATTAGCAAGCGAGGCAAAGTGATTGCCATGCTCGTGCCTGCTTCGGCAAATGCGGGAGTGCACAGCAGGGTTCCCAAGCCCGACATCATGGCCAGGCTCCGGGAGACATGGGGAGATCGCGTCTTCAGTTTGGAAGAGGTCGCGGCCATGAGGAAAGATGAACTCGCAGGGGATCTGGGATAATGGCTGCTTACCCGGATACCTCATTTTTGTGCTCATTGTATCGCGCTCAGGTCAACTCACCTCAGGCGGCGGCTTATTTTCAGTCAATGCCCGGCCCGCTGGAAGTGACCACCCTGCTGCTCTATGAGTTCAGGCAAGCAGTCAGGTTTCAGATTCGCCTCCATCGTCATCATCCGCAGAAGGGCTATTCCAAGCCAGAAGGATCAAAAATACTGGCGGATTTGAAATCAGACTTGATCACTGGAGCGGTCGTCGTGATTCCTGGACCGTGGCCGCAGGTTCACAGCGCGGCAGAGCGCCTGAGTGAACTCTACACAGATGCCAATGGCCACCGCTCCATGGACATCCTGCATATAGCGACCGCCATTGAGCTCGGAGTAACGGAGTTCCTGACGTTTGATGCCAATCAGAAGAAGCTGGCCGAAGCGGAAGGGCTCGTTGTTCCAGTGTGAAAAAGCAATTCGGGGTCGGCTTGAAGCGGTTTTGTCCCGTCGGAAAGCGGTCGGAGCCGGTTGGCGGATTTCATACCCGTAGGATCAGCGGAACTCCAACCGTGGGACGGTTGATCCCGCGGAGGCGCAGAGGCGCGGAGCAGCAGGGGATGGGATCTCTGCGTCTCCGCGTCTCTGCGGGAATCTGTTCTTCTCCGCCTCTTGCCCTCGAGCCGGCGGGGGTCCCGTCCACACCCAGTCGCCGTTTCGCTGCCCGGATTGGGCGTCCCTCTTCGCGCCTTCGCGTGAGGAATCCTTGATGGCGGCGGCATGGGTACGTCCAAGGCATTCGAGCATCCCGCGATCAAAGCGGTGGCTGACGCCACGCGCACTTCAGGTCACTCCGCGGTGCTCAGGGATCTGGTGCCGCCGGATAGATGCGGAGGGGCGACGACCAGACCAACCGTGTGCCGCGACCCTTCAGGCTGGGCGATGTGGAATGGAGCGTTGCGGGCACCGGGGCTGCGTGGCAGAACGTGGATGGGTCCCCGTCCTCCTCCCACGCGGTTGAGTGGGGGATCCGGAAGGATCGCATCGGCATCATGGGTTTCTCCGCCGGCGGTCATCTCGCCGCTTCTGCTTCGACTTTGTTCGACTCCGGCGATCCCAAGGCCGCCGATTCGGTGGCCCGGGAATCGAGTGGGCCCGATTTCACCCTGCTGGTCTACCCGGTGATCACGCTGGGATCGTTGGGACACGGCGGGTCCTGCGCCAATCTGCTGGGGCCCAACCCGGCCTCCGCGCTGACCGAACGATTCTCCGCCGAGAAGCAGGTGAGCAAACTCACGCCCCCGGCCTACGTCGCCCACGCCATCGACGATCGGGCAGTCCCGATCGAGAACGCCCGTCTCTACGTCGCCGCGCTCAAGGCACATCGTGTGCCGGTGCAGTTGCTCGAGCTTCCCTCCGGCGATCACGGCCTCAACGGATATCAGGGGCCGATGTGGGACGCCTGGCAGACTGGCTCGTTGGCATGGCTCGCGGACCGCGGGTTTATCCCGGCCGCAGAACCCGAACGTCCATCAGCGGACCCGACGAGGAAGTAGGCAGATCTCCTCCCCCGACCCCGTGCGTGCCCGACCGCTTCGGAGGGGCTCGGGGCCAGTTACCGGGGACGGGCTCCGCGAGGCGGACTCTCCCCTCAGGCAGCTTGGCGTGGGCCGACGTTTTGGAATTGCCCGCCCACCGAATAACCCCCGCGAAACACACGAATTCTCCTCTGGGATGGGGGTTCATTCGTGTGATTCGCCGGCATCTCCGTTTCAATCGGAGCTTTCGGACCCTCCCCGTTGATCCCTGAGGGGAAGGCCGTCCCCGGCCGCCTGGAGAGGCAGGCAGAAAGGTGCGGGCGAGCACGCACGGGTTCCCAGCAGGGGTCCGCGCCGAGCTCCGCCATTCGGACACGCCCGAGATCGGTTGGGCGATTGACTGGACGGCTCCAAAACGGTATTCTGAGTAACCTTAGTAGATCACAAAGGATTTATGTCTGAAGCGGCTGAGAAGACGAAAACGGTGACTCGGAACGAGGTGTTGAAGACCAACATCCCAACCCTCGCGGGCAATATCGCGGCTACCCTGTCCAACCCGGAGATGGCCTGCTTTTCGTCCGATGACGAGCAGTTCCTCAAGTTTCACGGGATCTACCAGCAGGATGACCGGGACAAGCGGAAGATCGGCAAACACTACATGTTCATGATCCGGGGACGCATCCCCGGCGGGGTTTTGTCGGCGACGCAGTACCGGGTGTTCGATGATCTGGCGACGAACCACGGCAACCAGACGTTGCGCATCACGACGCGGCAGAGCTTCCAGTTTCATGGCGTGGTCAAGACCGGCCTGGGCCCGCTGATGAAGCAGATCAATGCGGCGTTGGTGGACACGTTGGCAGCCTGCGGCGATGTAAACCGCAACGTGATGGCGCCCGTGGCCCCGGCGACCACCCAGGCTCGACAACAGGTGTACGAGGACGCCCGCCGTGTTTCCGAGGCCCTCCTGCCCGTCACCAAGGCCTATCACTCGATCTGGGTCGAGGGCGTGCAGCTAAACATCGAAGATCCGGAGAACCGCGATTTCGTCGATCCCCTCTACGGAAAGCAGTACCTGCCGCGGAAGTTCAAGACGGCCTTCGCCATCCCGCCGGTGAACGACATGGATGTTTTCACCAATTGCCTCGGGTTCATCGCCCTCGTCGAGGGCGACCGTCTCCTGGGTTACAACCTTCTCGCCGGCGGCGGCATGGGTCGCAGCCACGGCAACGAAGCCACCTATCCACGCATGGCGGATGTCGTCGGGTTCATCACCCCGGACCAGTTGATCGCCGTTTCGCGGGCCGTGCTGATGGTCCACCGTGATTTCGGGGATCGGACCGACCGCAAGCATGCGCGGCTCAAGTACGTCCTCGAGGAGCGCGGCGTGGATTGGTTCCGTGCCGAAGTGGAGAACCGCGCCGGGTTCAAGTTCGCCCCGGCCCGCGAGGTGAAGTTCACCTCCCAGACCGATCTCATCGGTTGGCAAAAAGGTCTCGATGGACGTTGGTTCCTGGGTCTGTGGGTGGACATGGGCCGGGTGAAGGACGAGGGCACCCTGCGGATGAAGTCGGGTCTGCGCGCCGTGGCGGACAGCTTCGCTGGAGTCGAGTTTCGCCTGACGGCCAATCAGAACATCGTCATCGCGAATGTCGATGACGCCTCCAAGCTGGCGATCACCGACATCCTGGTCGCGCATGGGGTCCGGGTGGCCCAGCAGGCTTCGGCATTGCATCTCGGATCCATGGCCTGCCCGGCCCTGCCCACCTGCGGCTTGTCGCTAGCGGAGTCCGAGCGCTACCTGCCTTCCCTCATCGACCGGATCGACGAGGTGCTGACCGAGGTCGGACTTCCGGGCGAAGAGATCTTCATCCGCATGACGGGTTGCCCGAATGGCTGTGCGCGGCCCTACATGGCGGAGATCGGATTTGTCGGAAAGGGTCCGGGCCGATACCAGCTGTGGCTGGGAGGCAACGTCACTTCGACGCGGGTCAACCGCGTGTACAAGGAAGTGGTGAAGGAAGCCGAGATCCTGCCGGAGCTGAAGGGCCTGTTCACCCGGTTCGCCGGCGAACGCCAGTCGGGCGAGCGCTTCGGCGATTGGGCGGCTCGCACGCTCTGGACGGACACCGCACCCGTCGCGGCCTGAGGCAACCCGGAATTCATCCCCCATTCCGCTGCCATGTTGAACGCTGACCAGATCCGCGAGGCGAACGTCCTGCTTCGCGATCAGTCCCCCGTCGAGATCGTCCGCTGGGCGATCGCCCAGTCCGACGGACGTGCGATCGTCTCGACGAATTTCCGTCCTTACGAAGCGGCGATCCTGCACGTCGTGACCCAAGTGCAACCGGGCATCCCGGTGCTGTGGGTGGACCACGGCTACAACCAGCCCGCTACCTACCTCCATGCGGAGTCGCTGAGGAGGCAGCTGGGTCTGAACCTCAAGCCGTACCTCCCTTTGATGACGCCGGCCCATCGCGATGCCGTACATGGACCGATCCCGACCACCGAGCAGGAAGCCGAGCTGAAGCAGTTCAGTGCGGTGATGAAGCTCGAGCCCTTCCAGCGCGGCATGCGCGAGCTGGCTCCGACGGTGTGGATCACCGCGCTCCGCAGGGTGCAGAATCCGAACCGCGCCGAGCTCGACATCGTTTCCCCGGACGGAAATTTCGGGGCCTTGAAGGTCAGTCCCTTCTTCCATTGGACCGACGCCCAGCTCGACGCCTACCTCGCCGAGCGCGGCCTGCCGAATGAGTGGGATTACTTCGATCCCGCCAAGGCCGACGAGAAGCGCGAGTGCGGCCTGCACGCGGCGTGGGGTGGCAAAGCCCTCGGGAAAGCCTGAATCCGACTTCACCGTGACCTCGTATCATCTCGACCATCTCGACCATCTCGAGACCGAAGCCATCCATATCCTGCGGGAAGTGGCGGCAGAATTCGAGCGGCCCGCCCTGCTGTTCTCCGGCGGCAAGGATTCCATCTGCATCCTGCGTCTGGCCGAGAAGGCCTTCCGGCCATCGGACATTCCGATGCCTTTCCTCAACATCGAGACCGGGCACGAGTTTCCCGAGTTGATCGAGTTCCGGGATCGGCGCGCCGCGGAACTCGGAGCCAAGCTGATCGTCCGGACCGTCGACGACGTGCTGGCGCGCGGAATGGCGGTCCAGGCGGCCGGGGAAATCAGCCGCAACAAACTCCAGATTCCCGCGCTGCTGGGAGCGATCGAGGAATTCAATTTCGACGCCTGCATCGGGGGTGCGCGGCGGGATGAGGAGAAGGCTCGGGCCAAGGAGCGGTTCTTCAGCTTCCGTGATGCCTTCGGTCAGTGGGATCCCAAGAACCAGCGTCCTGAGATCTGGAACCTCTACAACGCCCGGCTCAATCCGGGCGAAAACATGCGGGTGTTCCCGCTCTCCAACTGGACCGAGATGGACGTGTGGCAGTACATCCGACGCGAGAAGCTCGCCGTTCCCACCATCTACTTCAGTCACGAACGCGACTGCTTCCGTCGCGGGGGCCAATGGTTGCCGGTGCCGCCCGAACACCGCGACCCCACCAAGCCCGATCCCTACGCCGGCGCTCGGCCCCGTCCGAACGAAGACCGCCGCCGACTGGTGGTGCGGGTGCGGACGATCGCCGACATGATCAGCACCGGCATGATCGAGTCCCCGGCCGAGAGTGTGGACGACATCATCGGCGAAGTTTCCGCTGCCCGGGTGACCGAGCGCGGGACACGGGCGGATGACAAGGCGTCTGAAGCCGCCATGGAAGACCGCAAGAAGGCGGGCTATTTTTGAATCGAGGCGGTCGGATACGGGATTAGCCTCACGACGGACGATGAACCCGGAATTCCAGGCGCTGGCGGATGAACTGTACCGCGAACGCGTGCTGCGTGCACGTCGCACGCCGCCGGAGGAGCGAATCCTGGACGGCGTCCGGCTGTCCGATGCAGCGGTTGAACGGATGCGGATCGGCGTCCAGTTGCGGCATCCTGAAGCGGATGAGCCCGAGGTGACACGGCTTCTCAGGGAGCAGATCCAGAAGCTCTGGAAGCTTTCGGATCACGGTTACTACCGACCTGCGTAACATGTCCGATCACATCCCCTACTTGAAGCGGGCGGCGAAGGCGTTGGAATCCAGCGCCGTTCCCCACCCGATTGTTGGGTTCATGTCGTGCAACGTTCCCGGCCTTGCCCGTTCAACGAAGGACCCATTTGCCTGAACCTTTTCCTATGTCCGCACACTCCGTAGAAATCCTGCGTTTCAACACCTGTGGCTCCGTCGATGACGGCAAGTCCACGTTGATCGGTCGGTTGCTGTACGATTCCAAATCGCTGATGGAAGATCAGTTGGAGGCTTTGGAACGTTCGGCGGATCTGACCGGTGGCGGGCAGATCAATCTGGCGAACCTCACCGACGGCCTGCGCGCCGAGCGCGAGCAGGGGATCACCATCGACGTGGCCTACCGTTATGTGGCGACCCCACGCCGGAAGTTCATCGTGGCCGACACCCCGGGGCACGTGCAGTACACGCGCAACATGGTCACCGGCGCCTCGACGGCCAACCTGTCGATCGTGTTGGTCGATGCCCGGCTCGGCGTGATCGAACAGTCCCGTCGGCATACCTATATCGCCTCCCTGCTGCGCATTCCGCACTTGGTCATCGCGGTGAACAAGATGGACCTCGTCGGCTGGAGTCGGGAGCGGTTCCAGGAGATCCGCGATGAATTCGAGAGGTTCCTCCCGCTCCTCGACATCAAGGACGTCAAGTTCATCCCCATCAGCGCCCTCAACGGCGACAACGTCGTAACCCCCTCGGCCCACACGCCCTGGTACGAAGGCCCCACGCTCCTCGGGCACCTCGAATCGGTGCACATCGCCAGCGACTGGAACCTCCAAGGACTTCGATTCCCGGTGCAATGGGTCAATCGCCCGAACAACCCGCGCGATCCCAAGCTTCACGATTTCCGCGGCCTCAGCGGTCAGATCGCCGGCGGATTTGTCCGGGTCGGACAACGCGTCATGGCTCTTCCCTCCGGCATGAAGAGCACCGTCGAGGAGATCTGGACCTATGACGGATCCCTGCCCGAGGCCTTCTGTCCCCAGTCCGTCACCATCCGGTTGAAGGACGACATCGACATTTCCCGCGGCGATATGCTGGTCGGACTCGAACATCTGCCGGGCATGTCCACGGATCTGCATGGCAAGGTCTGCTGGATGAATCCGCGGCCGTTGGTGCCCGGCCGGAGGTATCTCCTCAAGCACACCACCCAGACCGTCCAGGCCGTCGTCACCGCCCTGGAAAGCCGGATCAACATCCACACCTACGAATCCGAGCCGAGCCCGGGGGAACTGGCGATGAACGACATCGGCACCATCCGCATCAAGACCGCCAAACCGGTGATCTTTGACGGCTACGGAACCAACCGTCTGACGGGTGCCTTCATCCTGATCGAAGCCGGATCCAACCTGACCGTTGCTGCCGGCATGTTGAATCCCCCTACCGAAGCCGTGCGCCCCGAGTACAACGACTTCGCGATTTGAGCCGCGGAGGTGCTGGCGGTCCGCCGGCACGGTGGCACTCGTCCTCCCGGGGCGCCTGATGTGCAGCGAGCGGGTCCGTCGTTGAGTTCATCTGCGTTGAGGAATCGGGATTCAGGTGGACCTTGTTGCCCCATGGATCCCATCCGCCCGCTGTTCGCTACCACCCGGAGCGCTGCGCTTCAACGATGGCAGGAATTCCTCCCCGGGGCCGCCCGTTACGGGGCGCTGCGCAACCGCGTGGAGCCCGGCCATCCGCAGGTGACCCGCCTGTCTCCCGCCGTCCGGGGACGGCTGATCACCACCGACGAGTTGGTAGGAAGTCTGCTCGAACGACACCGATTCGAGGCCGTCGAGAAGCTGGTTCAGGAGTCCCTCTGGCGGGACTACTGGAAGGGATGCCTCGAGCTTCGCCCCGGCGTCTGGACCGCCTATCGGCAGGAGCTCGCCCGTCTCCGTCAGGACGGGGATGCCGCGATTCTTGAGCGCGCAGAGGCCGTGATGTCGGGACGCGGCGGGATCGCCATCATGGATCGGTTCGCCCGTGAGTTGATCGAGACCGGCTACCTTCACAACCACGCCCGCATGTGGTGGGCGGGATACTGGATCCACGTCGAACGGTTGCCCTGGGTCCTGGGCGCGGACTTCTTCTTCCGACATCTGCTGGATGCCGATCCCGCCAGTAACACGCTCGGATGGCGCTGGGTCGCAGGACTCCAGACCCGGGGCAAGACCTACATCCCACGGCGCTCCAATCTGGAAAAATACTGCGCCGCGGAATGGCTTTCGGACGTCACCGGGCTCGACCGCATCGATGACGCCCACGTGACTGCCAGCCCTCCCCCCGAAGAGCCGCAGCCAGCACGCGTTGGCGGGCAATCCCTGCCGGAGTTGCCCGATCTTCCCGC
>JBDNHZ010000368.1:0-2843 GCA_041688515.1 Verrucomicrobiota bacterium | reverse complement strand
CAGTTCGCAAGGGTCGGGGTCCGCCAGGTCCGTGGTCTCATTGCCGACGAAGAGGTCGAGCCATCCGTCGCCGTCGAAATCGAACCATCGTCCGGTCTGGGTGGGGTGGAAACTGAGCAGGCCGGCAGCCTCGGTCACGTCGACAAAGGTCCCGTCCCGATTGTTCCGGAGCAGGGAATTGGGCATGCGCCCTGGGCGACCCAGCCAGGCACCGCGGAAGATCCACAGATCGATCCAGCCGTCGTTGTCGAAGTCGGTTTGCACGAGGTTCAGGCCGCCCGTCAGTCCGACCAAACCGGCTTCACTCGTCCGCTCGGCGAACCGGCCCTTGCCCTGATTCCGGAAGAACCGCAATTGCCCGTCCAATCCCCAGGTGGAGGCCACGACATCCAGCAAACCGTCGTTGTCAAAATCGTCCACCACGGTCCCGCCTCCGAGGTCATTGACGTCGAGGCCCAGTTCGGAGGCCACGTCCGGGAAGCGCGGCAAGGGATGCTCGGAAGCGAAACGTTCCGGTGGAATGAGCCACCGGGCTGGAACCTTGCCCGGGTACTGACCCAGCGTCATGTGGGCGCTGTTGAGGAGCCAGCGGGCCGAGAGATCGTCGGGCGCGCTCTGGAGTTGTTCTTCCAGCAGCCCAACGGCTCCGCGTGAACCCCGGGGCAGGACGTGAAAGGCGGCGGGCGACAGGGGAAACAGACAGGACTCAGGGCCGTGCCGTGCGATGCAGTTTTCCTGCTCGCCCATGCGAAGGAAAGCCACGGCCTGACCCATCCGGAGTTGGGAACGTCCGTGGGGGGACATGGTGCCGCCCACTTGAGCCAGGAGCTTCTCCATGGCGGCATAGGTGTTCAGGGCGGAGTCAGGACGCCCGGCCTGTGCCTGATGGAGGCTGAGCTGAACGCTGATCGCCAGACGTTCACGGGCGTTGGTGGATTGTTTCCAGGCCTGTTCCAGCAAGGGCACGAGCAGGTCGCTTCGAAAGCTCATGGACTCCTGATCCCTCCGGTCCCGAAAGTGGGCGAGTCGGGCAGCCATGCGCAGGTTCGAGGCTGCCGGATGACCCGGATCCAGCGGGATTGCGAGTGATTGCGGCGCGAGGCACAGGGGATCCAGTTGGTAGAGCGGAGCGTCTTGCGCCTGGGCGCGAAGGGGGATCAGACCGAGGCAGCACACCAGCGTGAAAAGCGCGGCGAGGACAGCGTGCCGCGAAAGTCCGGCATCGGGCGCGGCACTGCGGGAGTCAGGAGGAATGCCAAGCATCCAGTGTGGCTCCCTTTCCTCGACCGAGGCGATGGACAAAATGGTCAATGCCCCACCATGGCCCGGGAAACGATAGGCTCAAGGAAAGGATTGCGCCCGAGAGAGTTGGAGTTGAATTTTGGGAGAATCCTGCGCAGCCCCGCCGCTCTTGGAACATCCTTGCTTCCATGCACCCGCTTCTCCGGTGCTGGTTGTCCTGAAAGGATTCGTCGAAGCGCGGGGGGCGCCCGGTTGCCAGAGGAGCGTGATGGCTCCAGGATCACGCGAGAATGGAAGCGACAATGACCCGACGTGTGACCTGCGGGTTCACCCTGATTGAGTTGCTGGTGGTGATTGCGATCATCGCCATTCTCGCCGGCCTGCTGGTGCCGGCGCTCGGGCGGGCCAAGGACAAGGCGCGGGCAACGGCGTGCCAGAGCAATCTCCGGCAGCTTGCCATGGCAGCCACGATGTACGATTCGGATCACGGTTCTTTCCCGATCGGTTGGCCCCGGGCCGAGTGGCTGAACTCCGAATTCGCGCCGATCTGGTACCGGCAATTGCAGCCTTATGTCGGGAGGAGCCAGAAGGTCGCGGGCCAGGGGATCTTCGTTTGCCCCAGTTCCGTTCAACGCAAGGGTCAGAAGGCCGGGGCGGCAACGGTCGCCGGTGGTTTCTGGGGCTACCTGGCCTACGCCCAGAACGGCAACATCAACAACGGCGACAAGTCCGTCGGATCACGCCAGGTGATTGATCCGGTTGAAACCGTCATCTACGGCGACACGGACGGGTGGGATGCCTGCCTTTACCCGGATGGGGCTCAGGGCGCGAATGTCTGCTTCCGGCATAGTGGAGGCAATGAGCGCAGCACCGAGACCGATCGTGGGGTGGTGGGGGCGGCGCGACGCGGGAAGTTTCGGGCCAACCTCGCCTTCGTCGATGGGCACGTGGAACTGCGGCGGACTGCACCCCGTCGATTGTTCACGCTCGAGCGCGACTGACTCCTGGGTGTGCGCTGCCCCGGATCAGGCGACCCCGGCGGTGTTGCTGTCACTCGGGTTGACGCCCCGGGAGGCGGAGGTCCTGTTTTGGGTCAGCGAGGGTAAAGCCAACGCGGAGGTGGGCGTGATCCTGGATTCCGCAAAGCGAACGGTGGAAAAGCACGTGGAGCACATCCTGGAGAAGCTGGGAGTGGAGAACCGGGCTGCGGCCTTGCGGGAGGCTCTCCGCGTCCGGGGCATGGGCTGACACTCAGGTCCAGCAACCAACGGGTTAGGCGGGCATGTCGGAAGGTGTTTCCGCTGGGGTTCCGAGCGGGCGGACGGTCACGGTACCCCTACCGTGATTCGTCCGCCCGTGCAGAATCCTGCTCCTTGAACGGGTTCCTCCCCCGAAGTTCCCAGCCCAAGCTGCCCCCTGACTCAAGAGCGAGGCCGTGCGACCACCCCTCGAACTTGGTCTCGAACCTGACCTTGCATAAGCACCGGGGGACCTCACTGGAAATGCTGAAACGGGACTGCCCCAGCTTCCGGGAGGCACCCTGATCCACAGCAAAGGAATGCCATGACAGGAATGACTGACGGAAGATGGGGCAGTTGGCT
>JBDNHZ010000367.1:0-18351 GCA_041688515.1 Verrucomicrobiota bacterium | reverse complement strand
GGGCGAGTGGTTCGGGAGGAACTGGCGAGGTTCGTCCGGACGCGGTTACCCTCGTTCATGATTCCATCGGCGTGGGTGGAGCTGTCGGAACTGCCGCTGACGTCGTCGGGCAAGGTGGACCGAAGGGCCCTGCCCGAGCCTGCATTCCAGCCCTCCAGCGAGGGGGAGAAGGTCAATCAGGCTTCACCTTACGAATCCGAGATCAGGCGACACTTTGAGGAGTTGCTCTCGAGGGATGGCATTGGGCTCGACGACAATTTCTTCTCGTGTGGAGGGCACTCTTTGAGGGCTCTTCGACTGCTCCAGTTGATCGAACGGCAGTTTGGGGTCCGACTGCCGGTGAGGGATCTTTTCGAGGAGGCGACAGTCCGTTCCCTGGCACGACGGGTGGAGGCGATTCGGAGCAACCTGCCGGAGGGGGTTGTGTTTTCAGGTTCCGAGCCACTGGTCACTCTGCAGAAGGGAGGTGGTGGACCCACCCTGTTCGTCTTTCCTGGAGGATTCGGCAATGATTCGGAGTTCCTGACGACGGCCTGGATCTGCCGGGCACATCTTGGAGGCGACTTCTCGGTGATGGGGTTCAGGAATCGTGCGTGGCGCGGCGTCAGTCCACTCCGAGGCAGCCTTCGCGAGATGGCTCAGGACTGCATCGCGGACATGCGCCGCATACGACCCGGTGGCCCCTGGCATCTGGCTGGGTTCTGTGTCGGCGGCAATCTGGCTTTCGAGGTGGCCCTGCAACTCCAACAGGCAGGGGAGGAGGTGGCGACGCTGGTTGTCTGCGACACCTCGATCAACGGGCCTTCGGCCTATCGTCGACATCTCCGCCGCGAGGATTCGACCCGGGATTTGCGGCAGTGGTATGCCAACTCGGTTTTCCTGAGGTTTTCGTGGAGTGGATTTGCGCTCACAAGCTTTGGCCGGCGACTGCTTCGGCAAAGGATGCTGGCGAGTCTTGGGCATCCTGATCCCGAGCCAGGCTCGGGATCAGCTCAGCAGTGGAAGGCCGATCGCCAGTGCTATTCGGAGTGGTGTGATTACCAGAATGGGCAGGGGTATCTACGCCGACTGATGGATCCGCCCCGGGGTGTCTTCCGGGGACGGCTGGATCTCATTCTGAGCACCGAGATGGCTGGACGCACGCCTCGCCTCGACTGGTCCGGCCTGTCAACGGCGGGCTCCGAGGTGCATGTGGTACCGGGGACGCATGCCACCTACCTTGTCGAAGGCGCTGCTCGCATCGCCGCATTGTTCCGACAGCGATTGATGAGGAGCTGAAGTGGAGCCCTTCAGCGGACTGCTGAAGTTCGTATGGTGACCGAAAGTGCCCGGGCACCGTTGTCTCCGCGCCGATCCTCATGGCGAGGGGCTGGGTCATTGCCCGCCGTGAGTGGGCAGACGCAGAGTGAGAAAGCTCGCGCCACCCGGATCAACTCGTTCTGCAAGTTTGTTTCGATCGGCGGCGGGGCTCGGTGTTTTCATCCAGATGGATTTTGCCGGATTGAATTCACTCCGGCAGAGCGTGGTTGCCGCGCCCGCGCCCGTAGCGCAGCCATTTTTCGATCTCCACGACGGTAAAGGCCACGGCAGCGACGACGACGATGCGCAGCCACGGTTCTGCACCGATGGGTGCGGTGTGGAAAAGTTTGTTCATCACCGGCGCGTAGGTCAGGAGCAGTTGCGCCCCCAGCATCGCCAGTGAGCCAAAGACGGCCCAGCGGTTGGAGAAGAGGCCGGTGGAAAAAATCGAGTGATTCAGTGAGCGGCAGTTGAAGAGATAGGCGATTTCGACGACGACGATGACGTTGATGACGGCGGTGCGCGCAGCGGCAGTGGTTGCGCCGACCAGGCTCATCTCATAGGAGAACACCCAGAATGCGCCGGCCAGCATCACGAGCGACACCAACCCGGTGCGCATCGCGAGCGCAAAGGTGAGCAGAGGCTTGCGCGGGTCCCGGGGCGGGCGCTGCATGAGCCCGGGCTCCTTCGGTTCGAAGACGAGCATGAGGCCGAGCAGAATCGCCGTCATCATGTTCACCCAGAGCAATTGCACGGGCAACGCGGGCAGCGTGGTGCCGAACACAATCGCCGTGAGCAAAATCATCGCCTCGGCCGTGTTGGTCGGCAGCGTCCAGACAATGAACTTGGTGAGATTGTCGAACACGCCGCGACCTTCCTCGACCGCCGCCTCGATGGAGGTGAAGTTGTCGTCGGTGAGGACCATCGCCGCTGCGCCCTTGGCCACATCGGTGCCACTGATGCCCATCGCCACGCCAATGTCGGCCTGCTTGAGCGCGGGTGCGTCGTTCACGCCATCGCCTGTCATTGCCACGACGTGGCCGCGCGACTGCAGCGCGCGCACGAGACGGAGTTTCTGCTCCGGTGCGACGCGGGCGAAGACGGCAGTGCGCTCGGCCACTTCGGGTAGTTCCGCATCGGAAATTTTCTCCAGATCGCGACCGGAGAGCGCGACGAGCCTTCCCTCCTCCTCGCGTCCCTTCAGACCGATCTGCCCGGCGATGGCACGGGCGGTGATCAGGTGGTCGCCAGTGATCATCTTCACGGCGATGCCGGCCTCCTGGCACTTGCGGACCGACGCGATGGCCTCCGGGCGCGGGGGATCAATCATGCCTTGGAGACCGAGGAACGTGAGGCCCTCGGCAACATGGCTGTGTTCGAGCTTTGCGTGGTTGGCGTCCACCCGTCGGCGGACAAGGGCGAGCACGCGCAACCCGCGCGCAGCCATTTGCTCCACGGCCTGATGCACGGCGTCCTTGTTCAGCGGGACGGTGTTGCCGTGTTCATCGAGGGCGTCGGAACAGCGGTCGAACAGGCGCTCCACGGCGCCGACCGTGTGAATCACCCGGCCTGCCTGCGCGACGTGGAGCGTGGCGCGGAACATGTGCTCGGACTCGAATGGAATCACATCCACGCGCGGTGAGTCTCGATGCGTGTCGGCGTGGAGCAGACCGCCCTTTTCGCCGACGACGAGCAATGCCGCCTCCGTCGGGTCGCCCTGAACCTTGAGGCGGCCCTCGTCGCTCACGAGTTGCGAATCATTGCAGAGCACGCCGGCGCGCAAACACTCGGCGAGCGCGGGATGTTCGGCGACCTTGACCGCCGCCCCGCCGTTCAGGATGTCGCCCTTCGGCTCATAACCGCCGCCGGTGACCTCAAACGATCGTCCGCCCGCAAAGATTTCGCGCACGGTCATCTGGTTTTCCGTCAGCGTGCCGGTTTTGTCGGAGCAGATGACCGTCGTGCTGCCGAGGGTTTCCACGGCGGGCAGTTTTCGGATGATGGCGCGGCGCTTGGCCATGCGCGAAACGCCAATGGCGAGCACGATGGTGACGGCGGCGGGCAAGCCTTCGGGAATCGCGCCGACGGCGAGCGCCACCGCCGCCATGAACATTTCCACCGCCTTCTCTCCGCGTGCGACGCCGATGGCAAACGTCGCTGTCGCCAGTGCCAGAATCACCCACAGCAGCAACTTGCTGAGGTCCGCGATCTTCTTTGTGAGCGGCGTCGAAAGATCCACCGCATTACCGATCAGCCGCGCGATGTGGCCTGTCTCGGTCTGATCGCCCGTGGACCATACGACGCCTTCGCCCTGACCCGCGGTGATCAGCGTGCCGGTGAAGGCGAGGTTCTTGCGGTCACCCAGCACGGTGTCCAGGGCGAGCGCGTCGGTGTGTTTGTGAACGGGAACCGATTCGCCGGTGAGAGCCGACTCGTCCACTTGCAAGCTCTTCACATAGGACAGGCGCAGGTCGGCGGGCACACGATCACCGGATTGGAGCAATACCACGTCGCCGGGAACGAGTTGCTCGGAGTGGACCCGCTGCTGGCGTCCGTCACGGCGCACGGTGGTTTCAGTGGCGACGAGGCGCGACAGCGAGTCGATGGCCTTCTCCGCCTTCGCCTCCTGAAGAAATCCGACGATGGCATTGATGAACACGACGCCAAAGATGACGCCGGAGTCCACCCATTCACCGAGAAACGCCGTCACGCTCACCGCGACGAGCAAGATGTAGACGAGCGGTTGGTTGAACTGCTGGAGAAATTTCACCCACGCCGGCGTGCCGCGCCGGGCGGTGATGCGATTGAGCCCGAACTTCGCCTGGCGGCGTTTGACTTCGTCGGCGGCCAGGCCGGTCCTTAATTCCACGTCGAGCAGGCGCAGGACGTCTTCGCCGTGGAGTTGATGGAACTGGGATTGCGCTGGAGTCTTCATGGCTTGGGTGGGCGCACGACGAGCATCGGACGCGGGCTGTGCGTCATCACGGTCTGTGCGACCGATCCGAACAACGCCTTGGAAAGGCCGCCTCTGCCGTGCGAGCCGAGGCAAATCACGTCCGCACCGAACCGTTCGGCTGCCTGACCAATCGCCTTGGCCACGTCGCGGTGTTCGATGACTTCGAGTTCGGTAGCGATGCCCCGCGCTTCGGCTTCGGCCGGGACGAGCGTGCGCAATTTCTTTAGCGTATCGGCGGCCATTTGTTTGTGCTGCTTTTCGGTCAAACGCTTTGGCTGGTAATGCGGCACCAGCGGGCCGGGCAAATCCCAGGGCGGAATGACGTGAACCAGCTTGACCACACCCCCTTGCGGCAGTGCCGCATAGGAATAAGGGATGGCGCGGTCGCCCAACTCCGAGAAATCAGTGCTGACCAGAACCCGTTGTACGCGAGGAATTGCCTCGCTGCCATAAGACTGCTCTGCGGATAACGGCACGACCACCACGCTCATGGTGGCACTGTGCAGCAACCCGCGTGAGGCTGACGTGTGCCACAGCCGCTCGAAGCCGCGATACTGATGTGAGCCGACCACGATGAGGTCCGACTGTTCCTCCCTGGCCATGTCCGCGAGTCGGACGTCCGGGCGCCCCCAATTGGCTTCCACGCGCATGCGGAAGGAGGTCGTGCCCAACAGTTCAGCCGCTCGCGATTTGAGGTCGCGTTCCAGCACGGTCTGTACTTCGGGCGGATTGCCCACGAGCGGCAAGGGCCCATTGCCTCCCAGGCGCGTCCGTTGTTCGGGCGGCCAGTCCACATAACCTACCACCCACTCGCATGGGCCGATGGCTTGCAGTTCCTTCACCCAACGCAGCGCGGCTTCGGAAGTAGCGGTGAAGTTGAACGCGACGAAAACTTTGAGCGGTCGCTCGCCGCGCGCCCACGCCTCGAACGGCGCGGCGTCACGCACCACCAGCGTCGGCACGGTCGCGCGTTCCGCAGTCCGCTTCGACACGCTGCCCAGGAGCCAGCGCTCCGCTCCGCGCTGGCCCAGAGACGCAACGACCAGCAGGCCCGTCGGCCCGCAACGGGCCAGGTCCACGAGCGCTTCATCAGGACTTCCCGTGGGCAAGTGCACATCGACTGCGACTCCTCGTTTGCCGATGCGCTCGGCTTCCTGGTGGAGCGACTTGCGTCGGCTGGCCTTAACCAATTTGAACACGCCGGCGGCCTTGTCTTTCGCAGCGTACCCAGGGAAATCCAGGGCATGAACCAGCGTTACCGGCACGTTCAGCTTTTTCGCGATGGCTGACGCCGCATTGGCCGCGTGCGCCGCATTCTCGGAAAAGTCAGTCCCGCAAATGATGCGATTTCCTTCAACGCGCATGAGGCGGCCTGTTGTCCGTGATGCTTTTGCTTTCATGATTCGTTCGTGGCTTCCTTTTTCGGACGTTTCGCAACGATATTACTGGTTGCCTTCGCGCATGACAGGAACGCGGATTCATGTCTGCCCTCACCCACTACCAGCACGGGGCAGGAGGCATGACGCACGACGCGCTCGGCGGTGCTGCCCAGCCACACATGCTTCAATCCGGTGTGTCCATGAGTCGTGAGGACAATCAGGTCCGCGCTCCCGGTTTTCGCCGCGTCGGAGATTTCCGCAAACGGCGAGCCTGCCCGGACCGCCACCGTCGCCTTCACGCCTGACGCCTTATAGAGCTTCTCGGCCATCCGTTCCAAGCCTGCCTCGGCCTGCCTCATCAGCGGCACGGTCGTCTGGTGCGTCAGTTCTCGCCCCAAGAGGGAGTCGATTGGGAAGATTTCGACGATGTGCAGCAGGACGAGTTCGGCATCGAATTGCCGCGCCAACAGGCTGGCGTAGGGCAAGGCGTCCTTCGAAAGGTCGGAGAAATCAATCGGGACGAGAATGTTCCTCAGTTTGAAGGGCGGCGTTTTGCTCGCGCGCCCGGATGGGGTGCGGGCGGGAACGGTGAGTACCGGACAGGGCGCGTGGCGCACGACGCGTTCGGCCGTGCTGCCGAGCAGGGCGCTCTCGAGCCCGGTGTGCCCGTGGGTGGCGATGACAATCAGATCCGCCGCGCCTTCGCAGGCAGCCGTGGTGATTTCATGGAAGGGTTTACCGGTGCGGACAGAGAAGGTGACAGTCACATCGCCTCCGACCTCGCGATGGGCCAGTTGCGCCAGTTGTGCCTGGGCCAGAGCAACCGTTTCCGAGGGTTTTAAAGCCTCGAATGGGTCCATCCACGAGGGTGTCTCGACCACATGGAGCAAGGCGACATCCGCCTTGAGCTTGCTGGCCAACGCCGCCGCATAGCGCAGCCCGGCTCGGGAATTGTCGGAGAAGTCCGTCGCGGTCAAAACTGTTGGGACGTGCGGGCGCGCCGCTTGGGCGCTGCCTTTGCGCCGGATCTTGCTGGGCCCTTTCGATTCCTTGATTTTCATCACCCTGGTTTCACCCGGCTACCGCGCGCCTCCTGAATTGTTCCCGCTTACACCTTGCAGACGGCAGCCGGATTCGCAAATGACTGACTTCGGTAGTCCGAGTGCAAGACGCCCGCCCCGTTCACGGCTTCTTCAACGGAAGTAGCTTCCTGAACCGGGCAGCGGGGAGTTTCACGCGAGCGGTCAAACGACGGCCGAAGCCCTTTGGCCTGCTGACCAAGCCGAGACGCGCATCCCACGCTACGACCATCGAAATCGGTGGAAGAAGAAGAGTGCTTGCGGCTCCGATTCACCAAACGCACTTCAAGGAGGCGCCATTCGGGTCTTCCCCCAAAACGACTCACGGGGAAGTTCAACCACTCCGGATCGCGCATGAGCCAGGCGCCCAGATCGCTCAAGGCACGATCCCCCACCATTGCAGCATCGGTTTTGCGAGAAATGCGACCGCGACGGCGCCGATCACCGCCACGCCCGTTCCGGGAATCACCATGTCGCGTGTGGTGATTTCGCGTGTCGCGTAGGCCATCGTGTTCGGTGGCGTGCTGATGGGCAGCGACATCGACATGGCGGCGGCGAGCGCGATGCTAAATGCCGTGAGCGTGCCGAAGTCCCCGCCGAAGGCCGCGGCGGAACTCATGCCGATGGGGATCACCAGGTTTGCCGTCGCCGTGTTCGACATGAATGTGCCGAGCAACACCGTGACCGCGACGAGCGTGGCGATGAGCAGCGAGGGGGTCGCTCCCCCGGCCAGCAGGTAGCCCAGGAGAATCTGGTCGAGACCGGTGAGTTGCATGCCGGCGCCCAGTGCAATCCCTCCGCCAATCAGAAGGAGAATGTTCCATTCGAGGGAATTCACGTCGCGATGATCGAGCACGCCGGTGACGGTGAAGGCGACCGCGGGCAGCAATGCCACGACAGCGGCCGGCAAGCCATGCCACACGTCCGTCATCCACAAAGCGACGGTGACGGCGAACACGGTGACGACGAACCATCCGCGACCCGAGAGCCGTTCGGCCGGTGGGAGCAGGCGCAACACCGTGGCGCGCGGACGGTGGAAAAGCCACAGCACCGCCCAGGCGACGACGAGCATCGCGACCATCAATGGCACTGCGGCGAGCGTCCAGTCGAGGAACGGAATCGAGCGGCCCGATTTCTGGAGAAAGCTGAGGGCGACCGCGTTTGGCGGCGAGGCAATGGGCGTGCCGATGCCGCCAATGTTGGCCGCGAAGGGCACGCCGAGCACGAGCACCTTGCGGAAGGGATCGCCCGCAGGCACCTGCGCCAGCATCGGTGTGACGAGCGTGAGCATCATCGCGGTTGTGGCGGTGTTGCTCATCCACATGGAAAACGTCGCGGTGACGCACATGATGCCGAACGCGACGACCATGGGGCGCTGGCCGAAAGGGCGCAGCAGGAGCGAAGACATGGCGCGGTCCACGCGTTCCTTCGACGCGGCGCGGGCGAGCAGGAATCCGCCGAGGAACAGCAGCAGGATCGGATCAGCGGCGGCGGTGATGATCTCGCGGTAATTCGGCGAAGGTTTGCTGGCGAAGCCGAAACCGGGCCAGTGGCCGGGATTGGCGAGCAGCACGATTTCGAGGGCGATCGTCAGCAGCGCCGTGGCGAAAAGCGGCAATGCCTCCGTGGCCCAGAGGAACGCCGCGAGGAAAAAGATCGCGGCCATGAACGCCGCTTCGCGCGTCCAGCCGGGCAGCGAAGCCGTGAAGTGGGCGATGAGGAAAGCGCCGACGACCGCGATCGCCACCAGCATGAGTCGCGCGCCGCGCTCTGGCGCGCGGGGGCGGCGTTCCGTTTGGGAGGCAGGATTGTCAGGCATGTCGCACAGCGGGTCTCAGACGAGGCGAGGTTAGGTTAGTGCAGCAGCCAGAAGAACACGATCGCCACCGCCGTGGGCGGCAACGCGCCGAGGAACAGGCCGAGCGGACTGATGCCTTCGCCCTCGAACACCTTCGCGTCTTGCAGGATGCCGACGCCGGCCGGATTGGGTGCGTTGGCGATCACCGTCAGCCCGCCGCCCGTGACCGCGCCCGCCACGAGCGCATATTTCAGTTCGTCGGAGAGACCTTCGACCAGCGAGCCGAGATAGGTCAGCGCGGCGTTGTCCGTGAGGGCGGTGAGACCGGCGGAACCAAAAAACAGGGCGCTGCCGTTGAGGCTGGCGATGAGCGGCTTGAGCCAGTAGGCCTGAAGCGAACCGAGCGTGACCAGGCCCGCGAGGAAGAAGCCCACCAGCAATCCTTCTCGGAGCTTGAGATCATCCTGATGCTCGTGCGTGGCTGTCACCAGGCCGAGAAACAGCATGAGAATTCCGAAGAAAACATCCGGGTGATGTGCGAAGCCCACGATCAGCCCGAGGAACACCAGGTGTGCGAGCGTCAGCCACAGGGGAATCGGCCGGCTATCGTTCGGCTCCGCCTTCAGCGCGCTGAGTTCCTTCCAGAAGATTCCAGCCAGCAGCGCGGTCGAAACGGCGCACGCGGCGGCGGCCCGCCAGCCGAAAGTCTGAAACATGAAGGCGATGTCCCAGTTCCACTTGGCCGCGACCATCAGCACGGGCGGCGCGGCGAAATGCGTGAGCGTGCCGCCGATGGACACGTTGACAAACAGCAGCCCCAGCGTGGCGTAGGCGAGTTTGCGGCTGATGCCGCAGTCGAAGTAACGGCGCTTGAGCACGAGGGCCAGCAGCGTCATGGCCGCGGGTTCCGTGATGAACGAACCCAGCAGCGGACCCAGAAACAACGCCGCGATGTAGAACGCCACGCCTTCGCGCGCGGGAATAAGCCGTGCCGACAGTGAGATGAATTTCTCGGCAAGGACGACCACCGGGCGGGTGGCGGCCACGATCATGACGACGAGGACAAATTTCGGTTCGGTGAAGTTGAGGCCCTCGATGTAGGCGACCGCGTCTGGGACCGAACCCTTCAGCGCCACGATGCCGAGAAACAGCGCCGCCGCCCATAGCCCGAACACCACTTCGGTCTCCGCGAGGAAATGCAGGGCGTTTTCCTTGATCGAACCGGGCGGATAGCGAGCGGCCCAATGGGCAAAGCACTTCACGCAGAAGGTGTGCACCACGGCGAGTGCGAAGAGCACCGTGGCGAGCAGTTCAACGGGCGTCATGATGATGGTTCAACAATTTCATTGCCCGCCGCCGAGCAGCCAGCAAGCCGATGACTTCGCGACGGCTCAGGCGTTTGTCGGTGTGCAGCATCCACAGCATGCACGATCTTCATGCCGAACATGGCGAGGAAATTATGGGGAGTTGCGGGACCCGGTCCATCCGCACAATGCCCATCACCCGGTGGACATGGCCAACGGCGAAATCGGAAACGGACGGGCGCGCGGAGGTGATGGCGTTCGGCGGGTTTGCGACCCGAGCCGTGGCGAACCGCGTTTCCTTCGGCCAATCGGGTGCGGCTTCAATGTGTGCGTTTTGTGGGCTTCGATCGCCCAGCCGAGACTTCCATTCTCGTTCCTCCGCACGACCCCGCGTACCGTGTTCACGTCTCTGATGTCTGCCCCCGCCCCGCGAGCCTGTCCTGAATGCCGGACGCCCCTGCCGTCAGGGGTGCGTCCGGAGTTTTGCACGGTGTGTCTGTTGCGGGAGGCTGCGGGTGGGACGGCGGGTGGGCAGGAGAGTGCGGAGCCGTTGCGGCAGATCGGCGACTACGATCTGTTGGGAGAAATTGCCCGCGGCGGCATGGGGGTGGTGTTCCGGGCCCGACAACGGAGTCTGGGACGGACGGTGGCGGTGAAGCTTCTCCTCGGGGGCGGTTTCGCCGGCGAGAATGCCCGGAACCGTTTTCGCGCCGAGGCATCTGCGGCGGCCCGTCTCCAGCATCCCAACATCGTGGCGATCCACGATATCGGGGAGCACGACGGGCAGTTGTTCTTCTCGATGGACCTGATCGAGGGGGGAACCCTGGCGGACCAGGTCCGGCAGGGTCCGTTGCCGGCCCGCGAGGTGACGCGGTTGGGCGGGTTGATTGCAGCGGCCGTGCATTACGCCCATCAGCAGGGAGTGCTGCACCGCGATTTGAAGCCCTCCAACGTGCTGATCGATCGCGAGGGCCAACCGCATGTGACCGACTTCGGCCTGGCCAAGCACCTCGAATCCACGGTGACCCTGACGCAGACCGGCGATGTCCTCGGGTCGCCGGCCTATGCGGCTCCCGAACAGGTCCGGGGCGAGACGCGGTTGGTTGGGTTTGGCTCGGATGTCTATTCGATGGGGGCCTTGTTGTACCATCTGATGACCGGTCGCCCCCCGTTCCAGGGCGACTGTGTGGAGGCGGTGTTGCGCCAGGTCGCCGACGCCGAACCGGTGTCGCCCCGGCGGCTGAATCCCTCGGTGCCCGTGGATCTGGAAACCGTCTGCCTCCGCTGCCTGGAGAAGCAACCGGCCCAACGCTACGCCACCGCCGGGGAGGTGGCGGAGGAACTGGATCGGGTCCTGGCGGGAGAACCCGTGAGGGCGCGTCCAGTGGGGTGGCTGGGACGATCCGTTCGGTGGGCTCAGCGACGCCCTGGAATTGCCGTGTTGGTGGCGGCGCTGGTTCTTTCATTGGTGGGTCTGGTGGCGGGTGGCTTGGTGGCATCAGTGCGGATCTATCAGGCCGAACGTCAGGCCTTGGTCAATCTCCGCGAATCGCTGCTGGTACAGGCCCGGGCCTTGCGTCTGGCGGGAGGGCCGGGGCAACAGGTCGCCAGCGTGGCGGCGGTCGATCGGGCGTTGGCCCTCGGGCTTGAAGGCAATGTCCGCGACCGTGCCGCAGCCGAAATCGTGGCGGCACTGGCCCAGACCGATTGCCGGTTCGAACCCACTCCGGGGATGGCGGTGTCCGGTGGCGGTCGCCTCCGTGCCGGGGTCCGGTCCGGGACCTGGCGATGGCTGGGGGAGGACGGTTGGATCCGGGAGGTCGAAGCCGGCTCGGGCGTGGAGCGGCGGTCGTGGCGGTTGCCCTGGGAAGGAGCGTCCCGGCTCGGGGATGCTTCGGATGCCAAGGGGCGACAGGTGATCACCGGGACGAAGGGCCTGGCGGTGGTCGAGTTGGGCGACGACGCCGTGGGCCGGTTGATCTGGGAATGTGCGGTGATCCCGGAAGCGGTCGGGTTGTCGCGGGATGGACGCTGGTTGGTGACAGGGGAAGGCCAGACGGAGTTGGTCTGGCGCGATCTGGATTCGGGAACGGAGACGCGGACGGACGGAGGGCCGGGGGGGTGGCGGCACCTGGCGTTCTCGCCGGATGGGCGCCAACTGGCGGCATCGCGTCTGACCACCAATCAGGTGGACCTTTTCCGGGTGGACTCCCGGGAAGTGGAAGTGCGCCTGCCCCAGCCGGGTCCGATTTTCCTGCTCAGTTGGTCTCCCGACAGCCAACGGTTCGCCGCTGCCACCCACGACGGACGCCTCTTCTATCAGGATGTCCCCGCACGAAACCGGATCCTGTCCTTCACCTTTGCGCCGGCGGTGCCGCTGGCGTTGTCCTTCGATCCCTCCGGCCGCTGGGTGGCGTCGGCCTGGGATGATCGGACGGTGCGGGTGTGGGATGTGCACGCGGGGCGGATGCTCGTCGCGGCGCACGGCGACGCCGGAAGCCTGGAGTTCTCTCCGGACGGTCTCTCCTTCGGTCCGGTGCGTTCGCGCGGAAAGGTCGGCCTTTTCCGGATGATCCCGCCGGTGGGATTCACGGAGTTGCTCGCCGGATACGTCGGCAGTTCGGAACTGGAGGTGGAGTTCAGCGCGGATTCGGCGCTGGTCGCCGGGCGCCACCCGACCGGGGTCCGCGTCTTCGATGCCGCGAGGGGCGACTGGAAGGCCTGGGTGCCCCTCGAGTTTCCGCGAGGATTCAGTTTCGGTCGCGACCCGATGCGGTTGATCACAGTGGATCGCACGGGGGTGGTGGCCTGGACCCTGGATCCCAAGGGGACGAATGGCTGGAGCCGTCGGGAACGCTTGCACGGATCGCCGGCGGTGGCGGTGGAGCCTTGGGTGTCGGGGGAACGGTCCGCTTGGCTGGCGCTTCTGGCGGATGGAAGGCTGGTGGAGGTATTTGACGCTTCCGGAACCCCGATGGCGACCGTAGGCCTGCATCCCGGGGCCGACCACCTGGCCGTCGATCCCACGGGACACTGGGCCGCAACCGCGGCACCCGGGGTGGGTGAGGTCCGCTTCTGGGATCTGGACCGACGATGCGTGGTACACGCCCAGATGCCCGGCGGCCAGGCGGGAGCGACCTTCTCGCCGGATGGGAAAACCGCCGCGGTGTGGGGCGACCGGTTCCAATTACTGGAAACCGGGAGCTGGAAGCCGTCCGCGGCCCTGCCGTTGCCCGATCCGGTGCCGGTCCTCGGTGCGGCGGCCTTCGCTCCCGACGGACGCCATCTGGCGGTCGTCTCCGATGTTTACGACGTGCTGGTCGTGGACCGGGTGGATCATCGGGTGGTGGTGATGATCGAGCCTCCAACGCGGGTGCGGATCTTCGCGCTGGCCTGGAGCCCGGACGGCGCGCGTCTGGCGGCGGCGACGGCCCAGGGAAAGCTGCGCCTATGGCACATGCCCACCCTGACGGACGAACTGGAGCGCCGGAGATTGCCGGGGCAGGTGGAGCGGTGATCCGCCGGATCGAACGGATCGAACGGATCCGTCCGATCGGACTGATCAGACGGATCGGTGTGGGCTACTGCCAGGCCTGCCGCAGGAAGCGCACGAAGTTGGCGTGCATTACGCCTTCGACGTCGGCCTCGCTCCAGCCGCGGGCCTTGAGACGATCGGCGAGCCGGGTGATATCGGCGATGGTCTTCAGATCCTGGGGGGTCTGTTCATGGCCGTAGGCACCGTCGAGGTCCGTGCCGATGCCGACATGGGCTGCGGAGCCGGTGAGTTGGCAGATGTGATCGATGTGACGGGCAACGGTCTCAAGGGAAACACCCATCGATTCGGGGGTCGATTGGCCGCGGACCCAGCCAGGGACCAGCATCCAGGCGTCCATGGCCATGCCGATGACCGCACCGCGGCCGGCCAGTTCGCGGATGAACTCGTTGGGCAACTGGCGCTGGTGGGGAACGAGGGCGCGGCAGACGTGGTGACTGGCCCAGATGGGACCGCCGTAGAGGTCGAGGGCCTCGCGGAAGCACTCGTCGCTCAGGTGGGTGACATCGAGGATGAACCCGAGTCGTTCCATGGCGCGCAGCAGGTCACGTCCGCGGGCATTGAATCCGCCGGTGGTGCTGGTGCCCTGGGCGTAGACGCCAGGTCCGTAATGGGCGGGGCCAATGGCCCGGAGACCGTATTGCCAGGCGCGTTCGAGGTGATCGAGGGAGATGAGGGAATCAGCGCCTTCCAGCGAAAGGATGCAGCCGATGGGCCGCGGCGGGGCGTCCTGCGGGGTGGGGGTGGACCAGAGTCCAATCTGGGCGTCGAGGGCGGCGCGGTCGCGCACGATCCGGATTTCCCCGGCTTCTTCCATGGCCCCGTACCAGGCGCGCTGGGCCTGGGTCATGGCCCAGGCCTGGGCCGGGGACGCCCAGCCGGCGACCGGGCTGTAGGCGTTGTGCTCGACCCGGGCGATCTGGGTGGCGACGCACAGGCCGATGCCGGCCCGGCGCATCTCGGGAAAGGAGACGGTGGCGCGGCCCCGATCGGGCTTGTCGCGAAGGTGAGCCTCGCGCTGGCGAAGGTCGTCGAGGGACCGCGTCAGGTCGCGGTTCCACTCGATGGCGTTCATGGCGAGATCGAGGTGGGCATCAAAGACGAGCATAGGAATCAATCAGAAGAGCGGACCGAGGATCCAGGGGGCGAACTCTTCGTCGCCGATGCCCTGGAGTTCCGACTTGGTGCGCTTCCCGCCGGCGACGGCGACGATCTCCTCGAAGATCCGCCGGCCGACTTCCTCCACGGATTCGGTGCCATCAAGGATGGTGCCGGCGTTGAGGTCCATGTCGTCCTTCATCCAGTCGTAGAGGGTGGTGTTGGTGGCGACCTTGATGCAGGGCATCGGCTTGCATCCGTAGACACTGCCGCGGCCGGTGGTAAACACCCCGACGTTGCATCCGCCACAGACCAAGCCGGTCATGCTGACCGGGTCGTAGCCGGGGGTGTCCATGAAGGCAAAGCCGGGCTGGGAGACCGATTCCGCATACCGATAGACGGCGCTGAGCGGGGCTTGTCCGCCCTTGGCGATCGCACCGAGGCTCTTTTCGTAAATGGTGGTGAGGCCGCCGGCCTTGTTTCCGACGCTGGGATTGTTGTCGATCGTCGCCCCATGCAACCGCGCGTAGTCCTCCCACCAACGGACCATGGCCAGAAGCTTCTCTCCTACTTCAGCGCTGACGGCACGGCGGGTGAGGAGATGTTCGGCCCCGTAGATCTCCGGGGTCTCGGCCAGGACGCTCGCGCCGCCATGCCGGACCAACTGGTCACTGGCAAAGCCCAGCGCCGGATTCGCCGTGATGCCGCTGGCTCCGTCGGAGCCCCCGCAGTTCAGGGCCAGGGCCAGACGGCGGAGCGGAAGGGGGACCCGGCGCCATGCCGAGGCGGCTGGCAAGAGTCGGCGTACGGCGGCCGTCGCGGCTTCGACCGTCTTCGCGACCCCGCCTTGGGTCTGGATGTTCATGACGGCCGGGGGCGTGCCATCCGCCGTGGCGTCCAGATGCTGTTCGCGGACCAGGCGATCGACCTGGTTGACCTCGCAACCCAGGCCGAGCAGGACCCAGCCAGAGATGTTCGGATGCCGGGCAATGCCGGCCAACACCCGTTGCAGCAGGCGCGTCGGCTCGTCGTCCGGCATCGCACAGCCGCTCTTGTGGGTGAAGGCCACCACGCCATCAACCCCGGGGAAATCACGGGCGAAATCCGGCCCGCGAAACCGTTCGGCCACGTATCGGGAGACCGATGCCGAACAGTTCACACTGGAAATGACGGCGATGTAGTTGCGCGTCCCGGCCCGGCCGCCCGGGCGGTCGAATCCAGGAAAGCTGCGCTCCTCGTCCGGTGGGAGCGGTGGGAGCGATCGGAGGTCGGTTCCAATTCCCGCATCCCGCGCAAAGTCCCGGCAGAGGACGTTGTGGACGTGGACGTGATCTCCGGTGCGGATGTTGCCGCGCGCAAAGCCGATGATCTGCCCATATTTCCGGAGCGGGGTGCCGTCGGAAAGGTCGCGCAGGGCGATCTTGTGTCCGCGGCCAACTTCCGCTCGCACGATCAAGGTGGAGCCATCGAAGGTTAGTTCGGCACCGGCGCGGATGGGAGCCTTGGCGACGACCACGTCATCGTCGGGATGGAGTCGGAGCGCGACCTGCGAGAGCGGAATACCTGCCACGGGGGGAGGGTGCGGCGGGGCGCAGGGACTTTCCAGTATGCAGTGCGATCGGAACTTGGCTCTTGCCACGGTTCGATTCCACCAGCCTAGGCTCCGCTCATGATCCCCCTGACGGAATCACGGCTGGCGCGTCATCTCGACGACTCGACGCGCGCGATCCTCCTCGCGGGGGTCGAGTCGCGGCGCGTCGGTGAGGGAGAACGTATCTTTGACGAGGGCAGCCCGGGCAATGGCCTGTTCGTCGTGGAGTCCGGTCGGGTGGAGATTGCAGCGCGGTCCGTTCCGGGGCGGCAGCATCGACTGGCGGTCATGGAGCCGGGCGAGTACTTCGGGGAAATGGCGGTATTCGACGGCGGCGCCCGCTCGGCATCGGCGATCGCGCTCGAACCCTCGACGCTTCATTTCGTGCCGACGGGCGTGTTGCAGATGTTGCTGGAGCGATCGCCGATGCTGGCGGCGGCGTTGGTGCGTGATTCGAGCCTGCGGATGCGCGAGTTCAACCGGCGGTACCTTCAGGAGATGCTCAAGGCCGAGCGGCTCAACCTGGTGGAACGCCTCGCCCGCACCATCGTCCACGATTTTCGAAACCCATTGAACGTGATCGGCATTGCCGCCGACCTGGCGGCGGAGCCCTCCGCCACGCTGGAGTCGCGTCGATCCGCCCGGGATCGGGTGCGACGTCAGGTCGAGGTGCTGAACCGGATGATGCAGGAACTGCTCGAATTCACCCGTGGCATGACGCCGTCGGCGGTCTTGCCGCGGGTGGACTATGCGGAGTTCGCCCGGGAGGTGGTTTTCGAGTTCGAGCCCGAGGCACAGCGGCGTGGAGTCCGTCTGGAGGCGGATCTCTCCCTGCTGGCAGGGGCTGATATTCCCGTCCGGATGGACGCGCTCCGCATGCAGCGGGTCTTCAGCAATCTGTTCCAGAATGCCTTCGATGCCGTCGCCGGCGAGGAGGATCCGGTGGTCCGGGTCCGGTTCGAACTCAGCGAGCGGGAAATTCTCACCGAATTGTCGGACAACGGACCGGGGATCCCGGCCGAGGTCTTGCCGCAGGTGTTCCAACCCTTCGTGACCTTTGGCAAGGCCCACGGGACCGGGCTGGGACTGGCGATCTGCGACCGGATCGTGGCCGAGCACGGGGGGGAGATCACGGCGGCGAACCTGCCCGATTCCGGAGCGTGTTTCCGCTTTGGGCTGCCCCGGTCACGTCCAGGAGACACGGAGAAGCTCACGGCTGCGGGGAAAGGGTGAGCGGATGGGACTTCGCGGACCATCGCCCAGGGGCGGGGGCGCATGCTGGGCATCCGGAAAAAATGACAAGTCAGTACTCACCCGATGAGAGGGCTCAGGGGGTTTCCCTGGGCCAGCGGACGTATGGCCTCACCCCGCTTCAGGAGGGGATGCTCTATCAGCATTTCTCCCTGCCCGGCAGCGGTGTGGATATCGAGCAGGTGATCTGCACGCTCACCGGGCCGGTTGACCTTGGGCACCTTGTCCATGCGTGGCAGGAGGTGGCGGATCGCCACGTGGCTCTGCGCGGTTCGTTCCAGCGCCTGACCAGCGGCGACTTTGTCCAAGTGTTCTCCGAGTCAGTGCGAATCGGGATCAGGGAAGTCGACTGGCGCGGCATGGACGACGTCGAACAGCAGGTCCGGCTTGCGGCATTCCTGACTGAAGATCGGATGCTTGGGTTCGACCTGGGCCAGGCGCCCCTCTTCCGGCTCGCGTGCCTTCGATTTGGCGCGGCGCGATGCGTTCTCGTCTGGACCTTTCATCACCTCATCCTCGACGGCCGTTCCCTCCCAATCATTCTGGATGAGGTCTTCTCGATCCATGACGCGTTGCTCGATGGTCGGGAGTGCCCGCTGCCGGAGCCTCTGGATTACCGTGATTTTCTGACGTGGCTTGAAGGACGGGAGCCGCTCCCCGCTGTCGAAGCCCACTGGCGGGACACGATGTCGGGATTCGAAGAGGTCACACGCCTTGCGACCGACCGGGGCGCGGAGCGGACATCGGCAGCAGTGAGACCTCCGGAGTCCACCTACCGTACGGTACGGGGCCGGTTGGACGCGGAGATGACGGGAGCCCTCAGCGACCTGGCAAGGAACGTTGGGGTCACCTTCAACACGCTGGTGCAGGGGGCTTGGGCATTGCTCCTCGGCCGGTATTCCGGCGGGCGCGATGTCGTCTTTGCTGTCCCCCGTGCCTGCCGCCACTCCCATGTGCCCGGAGCGGAGGGCGTGGTCGGCTTGTTTCTCAACACGCTGCCCCTGCGGATCCAGATGCCTCCAGAGGCGCGGTTGGGGGGCTGG
>JBDNHZ010000366.1:0-9218 GCA_041688515.1 Verrucomicrobiota bacterium | reverse complement strand
TGGGTCGAGCTCTGCTTCAGCAGGAAGCCCTTGGCACCGGCTTCAACCGCGGACTGAAGGTAGGCATCGTCACAATGGGCGGAGAGGACTAGGACACGCTGGGCGGGGTTGGCCTTCAGGATCTGTCGGGTGGCCTCCAGCCCATTCAGCAAAGGCATGGCAATGTCCATCAACACGACGTCCGGGGACAGCTTGCGGGACAGGGCGACGGCCAGTCTTCCATCCAGGGCTTCGCCCACCACCTGGAGGTCCTTTTCCCCGCTGAGCATCTGGCGAAGGCCCTCGCGGACGATGGTATGGTCCTCCGCGATGAGGACAGTGATTGGTTTCATAAGAGGAGGCAGTTCTAAGTACCGGTCACAAATGGAATGTCGGCCAGGATCGTGGTGCCCTTGCCGGGTTTTGATTGGATGTTGAAAGTGCCGTCGACCATTTCGATCCGTTCGCGCATTCCGATCAATCCGAGACGCTGCCGCTTTCCTTTGCGAAACAGGATCCGGGAGGGATCGAACGCGATTCCATCGTCCTGCACCAGGAGCGCGACTTTCCCGCGACGTTTCTTCAGGATGACATCCACCCGGCTGGCCTTGGCGTGCTGGGCGACGTTGGTCAGAGCGGAGTGAATGACGCGATAAAGCGTGGTGCGCGAGGCGCTGTCCAGCTTGTCGATGCCGGAGAAGATCGTGAAATGAACCCGGATCCCGGACCGTTTCATGAACTCTTTCATGAAGGATTGGAGCGCTGAGCTCAGCCCAAGATGATCCAGTGCGGGCGGCCGCAGTTCCTGCGCAAACTCATGCACGATGCCAACGGACTTTTCCACCAGGCGCCGGGTATAGGTGATCTTTTTGCGCAGTTGCGTGGCGTTGACCTCGGCCGCATGGCTGAGCGACTCCAGTTGGACATTGATACTCACCAGGGTCTGGGTGATGTCATCGTGCAACTCACGGCTGATGCGCTTCCGCTCATCTTCCTGCACCTGAAGGGTCTGGTGGGAAAGGCTCCGTAATTGCGCCTGCATCTCGCGGGCCTGCTCCAGCAACAGTACCTGGTGCGCTTCGCTCTTGCGCAGGGCTAGCTCCACGCCCTCACGTCGGCTGATCTCCTTTTCCAGCTTTTTGTTCGACGCTGCCAGCACCGCCACGCGACGTCGTGTTTCCTCGGCATGTCTCCTCTCAGTGATGTTCCGAAAATAGACCACCGCAGCGAATTCTCCCCCCGGCATGGTCACCCGCTGGATCTGCCATTCATAGATTTCCTCCTGTCCCGTGTCGTGGCGACGCTCGGTGAAGTCGATGGACTGATACGGCTCCCCGGTTTCAAGCGTGTGACGGAAGTGAACCATGATCCGACTCGCGACCTGTCGCGGCCAGAGGATCCGGAGGATCTCGGAGAAATTGCGGCCAATCAAAGGACGGACCTTGGCGAAGAGTGGTTGGGCGTGGCGGTTCACCTGTTGCAGGCGCAGTTCGGTATCCAGGACATAGACTCCGTAGGGAGCCTGCTCAATGAGGGCGGAAATGAGCCCCTGATTGCGTCGAAGGTTCCCTTCGGCTTCCTTGCGGGCGGTGATGTCGCGGACATTGCACTGGATCACGCTCTGTCCGCCCGCGTCGTAGACGTTGGCCACCACCTCGACTTCACGATGTCGGCCGCTCCGACTTTCAAGCGGCAGATCTTCATACCGGATCTCCTTTTTCCGCTTCAGCTCTCGGAACATTTCCTGACTGGAGTCCTCGTCCTTGAGCAGACCGATCTCGAACAACTCCTTCCCGATCAACTCTTCGACTGGGTAGTCGAGAAGTTGTGTCATGAACGGATTGGCGTCGGTGATCTTTCGGGTCACGGGATCCAGCAGCAGCACCCCGTCGTGCGCCGCTTCAAAGAGGCGGCGGTATCGCGTTTCCGACGACCGGACCAAGTTGTCTGCCAACTGCCGTTCCGAAATGTCCACGGCAACAATCCGGCATTCCTTCCCATTCGCCGAGCATTGGGCCTTGATGCTGAGGGTCAGGGTCGGACGCCCCTTCCTCTGAAGGACGAGCTCCGTGCTTTGCTGGCCTCGATCGGTGAACGCCAAGTCGAGGAGGGAGGCAAGGACCGGACGATGCCCGGGCATCAACAATTGGCCAAACGCCTGTCCCACCAGACGTCCACGTTCCATTCCGACCATTTGGGCGCCGCTCAGGTTGAGTTGTTGGATGGTCCCGTCCGCCGTGAGCGTGAAGTAGCCGACTGGCGCGAAATCATAGAGATCCGAGAACTGTTCCAGGCTGGCCTCCAACCGCTTGCGCGCCTCGGTCAGCTCGGTGTTCTGCATCTCCAACTCGATCTGGTGGACTTGGAGTTCATGGACCAGCCTGCGGGAGTCGATCTCCTGCGCCTCCGTTGCCGAGGCGGATCCGGCAACCCCCTGCGTTTCGAGCATCCGCGCCTCCGCCCGACGATAGAGTTCCGCAAACATGGGAAGCTGATCCGGTTGTTGTCCGATCTCCCAGGCGTCATTTGAGGCGGCCTGGGGCGGAGGAGGAACCGGCGGGTGGATCGTTGGGTTTTTCTTCATGGCGGGCCGATATCAGGGGCGGGGGGATGACTGCGGCTTCCCACGCGCGGGTGCGCGCTTCGCTTTTACGTCTTTGGCCGCCAGTCGCCTGCGGGTCCGGGCTAGATCCCCGGTTTTTTCGGCGACGTTCTTTTCCAGGCTGGCCTGTTGTCCCCGGAGCTTGGTCTCCAGGGTCTTGGCGACGGTGATGTTGGCAAAGGTCATGACCACCCCGTCGATCCGGTCGTCCGCCGTCCGGTAGGGCATGATGCGAACGGAGAACCACCGCCCCTCGGAGGCGGCAATGGGCTTCTCCACCGAAGTCAGGGTGCGCAGCACCTTCCGCGCATCCGTGGCCAACTCGGGGTAATGAAGTTCGCACGCCAGGTCGGTGATGGGGCGGCCCTCGTCGGCGGTGATGAGTTTGATGATCTGGGTGGCCTGGGGCGTGAATCGACGGACGTTGAGATCACGGTCAAGGAACAGGGTCGCGATGTCGGTGCTGTCGAGCAGATTCCTCATGTCATTGCTGGCCCGGGAGAGTTCCTCAACCTTGCCTTGCAACTCGGCGTTGACGGTCTGGAGTTCCTCGTTCAAGGACTGCATCTCCTCTTTGGAGGTCATGAGTTCCTCGTTGGTCGACTGCAACTCTTCGTTGGTGGATTGCAGCTCCTCGTTGGCCGATCGCGACTCCTCCTGCAAGGCCTGCATTTCCGCATGGACCACGTTGGCTTCCGTCCGGATCTGCAGCAGGTCCTCCTCCAGTTCAATCACCCGGGTGCGATCAGGACCCGGCGGTCCCACCCGCCGCCGGACCGGCGGCGGTGCTGTCGTCGGCACCTCGGTGAACACGATCATCACCAGTCCCAGCAGCGCTCCCGGGGAGTCGAGTTGCTGGATCGTCACGTCCACGCGTTGCTCCGTGGTGTCGGCGAGGATTCGGAGACCGGGGAGGAGGATCCGCTCCTTCTGCCGGAGCGCTTTCTGGAAGCCGGCCGCGAGTTCGTAGCGCAGCGTTTCACGCGCCATGACGAACAGGTTCCAATTGGCCTTGCCCGCCGCCGGCTCGAGGTACTTGGCCGTGTGTCCGCTGACGTAGAAGATGTCGCCCTTGTGATTCACCAACACCGCCGGCGGGGCGTAACGCTGCAGGATCAGTTGGTCCGCCAGGGTCTGCAGGTTGGCCGCAACCTTGGGGGCCGAAGGGAGCTCCCGACCGTCGCGCGGTCGAAGCTCGAAGGCGGGGGGAAAGCTTACGGGCGCGGCCCGAGTCAACGGCTGGGTCCGTCGAAAGATCCGGGTATGGTCGCCACCGACCGGCGTAAAGAGGTCGGTGGCACCCGCCGTCGTCTCGGCACCGCCCAGAATCAGGATCCCTCCGGGAACCAGACTGTAGTGGAACAGCGGGATCAGCTTCTTCTGCACTTCGGCGGTCAGGTAGATCAGCAGATTGCGGCAACTGAGGATGTCCAACTTCGTGAAGGGCGGATCCATGATCAGATCCTGCGAAGCGAAGATCACCCGCTCGCGGATCGCTTTGCAGATCCGATAGCCCCGTTCCTCCTGGATGAAGAAACGTTCCAGTCGTTCCGCGGATACGTCCGCAACAATGTTTGGGGGGAAGAGACCCTGTCGTGCGCGTTCGATGGCGTCCGGGTCGAGGTCCGTGGCGAAAATCTGGAGGGTAACGTTCCCCTTCGCCTTGATCCGTTCGGCGGCTTCCTGAAACACCATCGCCAGGGAATACGCTTCTTCCCCGGTGGAACAGCCCGGGATCCACGCCCGCAACGAGTGCCCGGCGGGCCGGTCGGCGAGGAGCGCCGGAAGGACCTCGGTGGCCAGCTTCTTCCAGAGGATCGGGTCACGAAAGAAATTGGTCACCCCGATCAGAAGTTCCTTGAAGAGGAAATCCAGTTCCTGCGAGTTCTCCTGCAGATAGCGGATATAGGCCGACAGCCGGGTGATCTGGTGGATGCCCATGCGACGTTCGATCCGCCGATGGAGCGTGTTGCTCTTGTACTGGGAGAAATCGTGCCCGGTGTGGGACCGGAGCAGGATCACCGCCTTTTGCACTGCGCTCTGAGTCCGGTCTTCCAGCACCTCCTCTTTCCGGGGAGTCAGCGGCGTGTATTGCAGGTACGCAATGATCCTTCCCGGCAGTTCTTCCACCGGGGCCACGATGTCCGCCAACCCCGCATCAATCGCGCTTCGCGGCATCCCGTCAAACTTGGCGGTGGTCGGCTCCTGCACCAGCACCAGCCCCGCGTGTTCCTTGATGGCCCGCAAGCCCAGGGTTCCGTCCGATCCCATGCCCGAGAGGATCACCCCGACGCTCCGGCTCTCCCGATCCATCGCCAGGGATCGGAGGAAGAAATCGATCGGCAGGTGCAGCCCCCGTGGAGCCGTCGGTGCGAGAAGGTGCAGGACCCCGTGAAGGATCGACATGTCCTTGTTGGGCGGGATCACGTAGACGCACTCCGGCTTGACCACGGTCCGGTCCCGCACCTGCACCACTTTCATCCCGGTCTTGCGCTGCAGCAGTTCCGGCATGATTCCCTGATGGGTCGGATCCAGGTGCTGGATGATGACAAACGCCATGCCGTTGTTGGCTGGCACATTTTCAAGGAAGGGTTCCAGCGCCTCCAGGCCGCCTGCGGACGCGCCGATTCCAACGATAGGAAAGGACTTGGTGCGGCTGGCAGCCGGCCTTTGGGTCACGGCCGTGGATCCGCCCGGCTTCAAGCCCTTCCCGTGCTTGGGTCGCGTCGGGCGGGCCGAAACAAGGCGGATCTTCAACATTTCCTTGACCGGGCTCATGCCTGATCGTCCGCCGAACCCAAGGGTGCGCGAGAAGAATCTTCGGCGGCGTGGGCACACGGCTCATGGATCGGTCCGAAGTGCCAGAGGGGGAGATTCATGTGGACGAGGATGTTCCGACACCGCGCCCGTTGCCATGGGGGGAATACCCCACCCGATTCCGGAAGCCCGGCGGACGGGCGGGACAGCCCTTTTGTCAGCCTTCTGGTCCCTACGGGCGAATCCGGTGGGAGTGCCGGCCGAGCGGCCGAGCACGGAGACCGCCGACGGGGGCGGTGTCAGGCCAGTCGCAGTTCGATCCGGTGTGGCTGTTGATCATCGAGGAGCGGAACGGTCGGCCCGGCAAGGATTACGCCATCGAGCACGAGACCTTGGGTCTCGCCCGGGGTCACCCGCGAGATGATGATCTGGTAGGTCGTCCGGTAGTAGCGGTAGTGGACGGTGAATCCGGGCCACGCCGCGGGCAGCAGGGGGACGAGTCGAAGGTGATCTCCCTCGCGCTGCACTCCGAGCAGGGTCTCCAGCAGCAACCGGTACATCCATCCGGCGGCACCGGTGTACCAGGTCCAGCCCCCCCGACCCACGTGAGGCGGTTCCGCATAGACGTCGGCGGCGACGACGTAGGGTTCGACCTTGTAGGTCGTGATGGCGGCGGAGGTGTCGCCATGGTGGACGGGGTTGAGCAGGGCGAAGAGTTCCCAGGCCTTTTCCGCATCGCCCTGAAGCGCGAAGGCAAGGACGGTCCACAGGGCTCCGTGGGTGTACTGCCCTCCATTCTCGCGCACGCCGGGCAGGTAGCCCTGGATATAGCCGGGGTTCTGGGGCGAATGATCGAAGGGCGGATCAAACAGCCGGATCAGACCGTCGTCGCGGCGGACCAGATGGGTCTCGACGGATTCCATGGCCATGCGTGCACGGGCGGGATCGGCGGCACCGCTGATCACCGCCCAGCTCTGCGGGAGCGAATCGATGCGGCACTCCAGGTTGGACTTGGAGCCGAGCGGTTCCCCGTTGTCGAAGTACGCCCGACGATACCAGGCACCGTCCCAGGCGTGGGCTTCGAGGTTTACCTGGAGTTGGCGGGCCTCGGCGAGGCAACGCTCGACGAAGGCGGGATCACCATGGGCCTTGGCCAGCTGGGCGAACTGGGTGAGGACATCGAAGAGAAAGAATCCCAGCCACACACTTTCGCCCGTGCCGCCGCTGCCGACCCGGTTCATGCCATCATTCCAGTCGCCTCCCCCCATCAAGGGCAGTCCGTGGGCTCCGAAGCGCAATCCCCGTTCGATCGCCCGGACGCCGTGCTGATAAAGCGTCGCCGCCTCGTCGCTTCGGGCGGGTTGGTCGAAATACGATTCCTCCTCCGGCTTAAGGGGACGTCCTTCGAGAAACGCGACGACCTCGTCGAGGATGCCCGTGTCGCCCAGGCAGGTGACATATCGGCACATCACGTAAGGGAGCCAGAGGAAGTCGTCGGAGAAATGAGTCCGAACTCCGCGTCCCCCGGGAGGATGCCACCAATGCTGGACATCGCCTTCGCGGAATTGATGGGCGGCGGCGCGGAGCAGGTGCTGCCGGGTGAGGCCGGGCTCCGCGTGGACCAGCGCGAGGACATCCTGCAGTTGATCGCGAAAGCCATAGGCCCCGCCGGATTGGTAAAATCCGGTGCGGCCAAACAGCCGGGCACTCAACGTTTGATACAAAAGCCATCCGTTGCCCATGGCGTTCACGGCGGGATCGGGAGTCTCCAGGCGCACCGTCCCGAGAGTCCGCTCCCAGTACCCGGTGACTTCCTTCAGGGCGGTGCGGGCGGCATCGGGCCGACGGAAGCGGTGGATGAGAGCCTGAACCTCTTCCAGGGTGCGGCCGACGCCGAGGCGGAAGACGGTCTGCTGTTCGGCTCCCGGTGCCAGTTCGAGCGTGACCTGCATGGCACCACACGGATCCAGCCCTGCTCCCACCCGACCCGAGAGCCGGCTGCGGCGAAGGGCTGCCGGCTGGGCCAGGGTTCCATTGCGGCCGAGGAATTCCCGTCGATCCCCGGTCACTGAGCGCGCCGGCTCGTGCGCATCGAGGAAGACGATGCGATCGGGGAAATCGGCATGATAGGGATTGCGGGCGAGCAGGGCTCCGGTCCGGAGATCGATCTCGGTCTGGACGTGGAGAAGGCTTCGGGAGCGGAGATCGCCCAGCACCCATTCCCAGTAACCGGTGACGGTGATCCGGCGTGTGCGATCGGAGGTGTTGCGCACGGTGACGACGGTGAACTTCACCGCGGCGTCGCGTGCCACGAAGAGCTGCACCGTGGAGGCGATGCCCAGTTCGGTGTGTTCAAAGATCGTGTAGCCGAATCCGTGACGGATGACATACGGGGTGGGCCCTCGGGCAGGGGCCGGGGTGGGCGACCAGAATTCCCCGGTTTCCTCGTCGCGCAGATAGACGGCCTCGCCAGGGGGATCCTGGACGGCATCATTGCTCCAAGGGGTGAGCCGGAATTCATGGGCGTTTTCGCTCCAACTATAGACGGTGCCGCTGTCCGAGATGACGGTGCCAAAGGTGGGATTGGCCAGGACATTGACCCAGGGGGCGGGGGTGGTCCGGCCGGGGAGCAGCGTGATGATGTACTCCCGGCCATCGGGGGAGAATCCGCCCAGACCGTTGTCGAAGTTCAATTGCCGCGGCGGGAGCGGGGGCGTGGCTTCAAGTCGGGGTGGCCGGGTGGGTTGCAGGGTGGACACCCAGGATTCGCGCAGGATCCGGCGTTCCACCACCTCGGCAAACGTTCCATGGGTGTCATCCAGGACCACGCGCGCCACTGCCTGTAGCAGGAGGCGATCTTCCTGGGGGATCTGTTCCAGGCGACGCACAAAGATGCCTCCCGGGCGATCGAGTTGCTGGGCTTCGATGCCGGAGGTGATCAGGCGGATGATCTGGTTGTGGAGGGACTGATCATAGACGGAGGTGTCTTCGTTGAGGATCACGAGCTCCACGGCCAATCCCTTGATGCGCCAATAGGCATGGGCCTGGACGAGTTGCCGGACGATTTCCAGGGAAGCGGCGTCGCCAACCTGAAGCAAAACGATCGGCGCGTCCCCCGAGATGCCATGGCTCCAGAGCCCGCTCTGTCCGCGGCGATTGCCCAGAAGCACGGCGGGCGCGGCGCGGCGGGTTGGGTCGGCGTAGAGAAGGGCACCGGCGAGTTGGGCGTAGAGCCGGGCTTCGCGCTCGCTGGCATTCAACTGACGCAAGGTTACCTGGCTGTGGGTCCAGGCGAGGTCAAAGGCGCGGTCCGCCATCCGGGGGCTCTGGTACTTCGCGATATAGGCGAGGGCCGTCGTCCGGTCCTCGGCCACGCCCAGGACCAGATCCACCTCGACGGTGGTGTGTGGCAGCAGGGTCAGCATCCGACGCAGGGCGATGGCCGGGTCCAGCACCGCACCGGTGGTGTTGGACAAGGGCTCGGAACGCCTCATGGCGGCGGGATGGACCAGATTGCCACCGCGGCCGATGAAACGGCGTCGATCCGTTTCGCACGAGGTCTCCCCGAGTTGCGCCTCGGGCCCGACCATGAGGTGGATGAGCCACGGTGGACGCTGTTCCGGCGCGCTGGCGCGGCGCGTGCACAGGAGGGCGGCCGAGTCGGGCAGGAACTCCGTCTGGACGAACAGCCCGCTGAAGGCCGGGTGGGCGGCGTCGGCCGCCGCGGGCGCCAGCACCACCTCGGCAAAGCTGGTCAGCTCCAGGGTGCGCGTCACGGCGGATCGGTTGCTGACGGAGAGACGGCGCAACTCCACGTCATCCTCCGGCGAAACACTGATCTCCAGGCGAACATCGAGATCCCCGTGGCGTTGTCGGAACT
>JBDNHZ010000365.1:0-18332 GCA_041688515.1 Verrucomicrobiota bacterium | reverse complement strand
CGGGTTCGAGGTCGGGAGTGGGATCAGGGCGTTGGCCCGGCGCGAGGGGATCGAGGGAGACCGCCAGAAACAGGAGCGAAGCATTCTCCAAGGCGCTCTGGACCTGGAGGGAGGCAACGGTGCGGGCGGGTTCCGGGTTGGCGAGGCTGACCCGGTACATGCGGAGCGCGGCCCCGTTCTTGGCGGCGTCGGTTGAACTCCAGATGGCGGCGGCCTTGGCGAACTTCGAGTAAACATGATGGGGTTCCTCGAAGGGTTTGCGCCACCAGTCTCGGACGTGGCCCGTGTACAGGATGGGACTGCGCTTGAGCGTGCCGTCGGTGCAGCGCCAAAGGACGTCGGCGATCCGACGATTGGGTTCGCTGGACCATGCGGTAGCGGCGAGAAGATGGACGGAACCGTAGCGGTTGGTGGGAATGGGAAGGGAAACGTACTCGCGGAACTCGCGCTGATATCCGACGGAGGACTTGCTCGCGAGTTGGACGAGCCCGTCGATCTCGAAGTGGACCCCACCGAGGACGTTGGAGCCTCGCGGAGCCCCGGCCCAGTTTCCGCCGGAAGTCGGGTCCTTGTTCTCAGGTGCGCTCAGGCTGTTGGTGTAGCGCAGGGGAACGACTGGAGGGAGGTTCGTGGTAGAGGCGGCCTTCGAGGCTGCCGAATTGGTGGTGGTCTGGGCGCCGGTGAGCGTGACGGCTCCCGCGAGCGCAACTCCCAGCATGGCGACCATTCCGAATCGGCGGCCGGGTCGGAACTCGGCGATGTGCAGGAGCTTGAGGTCGCGTCGGTCTTCCAGAATGCCGACGACGCCCGGGGAGGGAGTGGTCCGGGACCAGGAGGAGAGGAGGCGGAGAATGGTGCGGCCATAGGCCTCGGATTCATCGGCACCGGCGGCGCTGAAGCGCGATCTCGTCGCAGGCGAGTTCGCGTTCGGCACGGAGCCGTGCAAAGGCGAACCAGACGAGCGGATGGAACCAATAGACCGCCTGGAGCAGGGCGAGCAGCCAGTTGAGGGCAATGTCGCGGCGCTGGATATGGGCGCACTCGTGAAGGAGGACGTGAAGGAGTTGGGCGGGATCCAGGCGTTGGGTCAGGTCGGTGGGAAACAGGAGTCGGGGACGAAGCGCGCCGTACAGCGCAGGCGAGTTCAGACCGGGAAGCTCGGTGACGGACGGCACTCGCCGAACGTCCACCAGATGCGCCGCCTGGCGGACGGCATCAAGAAGAGCCGGGTCCCGGCAATCGCGTCCGGTGGCGACCCAGACGGACGTGCGGCGGAGATGCCAGAGGGTGCGGGCGAGCACGGCAAGGCACCCAGCGCCCACAGAATGAGCAGGACCGCCGGAAGCGGCAGGGGCCGGGTGGGAGCGGCGGGGATGTGAGCCGGGAGGGATGGAGGGGTGGATCGGCCTAATCCGACCGATCCGACTGATTCCGTCTGGGGGGTGGGGCGGGTGGGTGCGGGCAGCGCTCGGGGAAGGGTTCGGGGGAGGAGATTGAAGAGGCTCCAGTCGGCACCGAGGGAGACTGGCAGACAAAGGCGGAGGACGACCAGACCCTAGAGCCAACAGCGCCAGCGGGGCGCGATCCACGAGCGGAGGATCCATTGGAGGAGGGCCACCAGTCCGACCAGAGCGGCGATCTGGACGGAGATGAAGCCGAGACGTTCGAGGGTTTCCATGGAGTCGGAGGGCGAGAGGCTTCAGCGAGTGCGCTTCTTTCGGGCAAGGAGCTCTTCCAGTTCCCTGACTTCAGCCGGGGTAAGCGCCTGACGTTCGACAAAGTGGGCGAGCATGGGTTTCAGGGCACCGCCGAAGACTCGGTCGATGAACGAATCGCTGGCATCGGCAATGCAGTCCTTTTCGTTGACCAGTGGGCGGTAGCGGAAGATGCGCCCTTCAATTTCAACGGTGAGTGCACCCTTTTCGACGAGTCGCCCGAGGAGGGTGCGGGCGGTCTTGGGATGCCAGGAGGGATCCTGGGCAATGAGGCGGACGGTGATCTCGGCGGCGGTGGCCGGATGACCGGCCCACACGGCGCGAATGACCTCCCATTCGGTCTCGGAGATTCGGGGGACAGGATGGCTCATGGGCAAGGCGGGATTTGGACTACGGATGTAAGCTGAGACTCGGACCACAGATGTGATCTCACGGTGGCAAGGGGATTTTGAGAGGGGGCGCGTCCGGCTCCGAGGCTTGATCTGCAAATGGGGATGGGCAGCGGCGAGCAGAGGCGGAAGGATTGGGCATGGCGAATCGGGCTTGTTCGCGGGGGTGGGGTGGTTTGGTGGGGTTGCTTTTCCTGCTATCGGGTGTGAAGGCGGTGGAAGTTTCGGCGGTGTCGCGACAGGACGGAGCGGGCTTGCCATCGACGTGGGGTGAACGCGACGGGTGGAAGGCTCCGGCTTGGTATGGCGTGACGTTGCCCGCGGGAGACGAGGAGGCGGAACGCGAGTTCGAGGCGGCGTTGAAATCGTTGCCGCATCTCTCGCTGACCCTGCCGGTCGACGACCTGTTCGGTGCCGAACGCGGGATCTACACGCATCCCATGGAGACCGGCGACGAATGGGAGCGGGCGGGGAAGTTGGAGTATTTGCCGGAGATGGGAGCGGCGGTCTCGGCGGTGCCGGCGGGCATGCGGATCCAGGGCGGATGGAACCGGCGTCCGGAAGAATCCCCGAAGCATTCGTTTCGGTTGGTATTCCGGGCGAAATGGGGCGCGTCGAAGTGGAAGGTGGCATTGTTCAACGGGAAGACGGAGGGGTTCGACCAATTGATCCTGAGAGCTGGCAACAACCATACCTGGTTGCACTGGAGCGGGGCGGAGCGTCGTCGGGCGGAATTCCTGCGGGACCCATGGATGCGCGCGAGTCACGCGGCAATGGGGCACACGGCGGCACGGAGTCGTCCGGTGCACCTGTTCCTGAACGGGCTGTACTGGGGGGTGTATGACTTGTGCGAGCGACCGGATGGGAAGTTCGTCTCGGATGCCTGGGGTGGGAAGGAACGCGACTATGACGCAAGGAACGCGGACAAGATCCTGTCGGGTGACGCAGCGTCGTGGGAGGCACTGTTCCGTCTGGCCAATGCCGGGGTGACGAATGCCGCGGTGTATGCGCAGATGAAGGCGTCGCTCGATGTCCCCGCGTTCATCGATTATATCCTGCTGAATCTATACGGTGCCAATGCGGACTGGGATCGGGCCTCGAACTGGTATGCGGCGCGGCGAAGGGAGCCTGCGGGTCCGTGGCGGTTCCTGGCGTGGGACGGCGAACGGACGTTGGAGGAGGTGGGCGACTGGCGGATTGCCGACAACGATGATCAGTCGCCCATGCGTCTGTTCCAGCAGTTGCGGGCGTGGCCGGAATTCCGGCGTGAGTTTGGCGAGCGGGCGCGACGCCACCTGGGGCCGGGTGGCGCGCTGGCTCCGGAGCGGGCGGCGGAACGATACCGGCTGTTGTCGGAGCGGCTGGCCGCGGGGATTGCCGGGGAGGCGGCGCGCTGGGGGGATTACCGTCGCGCGGCGCATCCCTACAAAGAGGGGCCATACGAATCCTATACCGCCCGGGAACATTGGCGTCCGGAGGTGGAACGATTGTTGAAGGAGTATTTCCCGAAGCGAACGCAGGGCGTTCTGGAGAAGTTGGGCGGGGAATTCATGGGGACCAAAGAAGGGACGAGTTCTGGAGGGACGAGTTCCACGAGTCCGTGAGGGGCGGGAGAGAGATGAGGACTCGCGGAGCTCGTCCCGCCGGGAAGTTAGAGTCTCCCTACGTCCTCGCCTACGGGCGGGCGGGAGTGACGATGCGGTAGAGGCGGCGGTCGGTGTCGGGAAGGATCGGCACGTGGATGAGGGCGGCGGCGGGTTGGTTGGGGAGGTCAACGAGACGCGTCCAGCCGACGGGAGAGAGATCCTCCTGAAACTCGACCGTATAGGTGCGGCCGGCCACCACGCGAAATTGCAGGGTGAACTCAGGTTCGGCGGACACGGACAGGGCGAGGACATCGTTGTCATCGCGCGGGTCGGTGCCGGATAGGAACTCCCGGAGGTTGCTGTTGCCGTCGCCGTCGGTGTCCTTGGCGGCGTCGGTTGGATCGGCCGGGTCGAGGCCGTGGGCTCGTTCCCAGGAATCGAGCATGCCGTCGCCATCGGCGTCCGCGGTGGTGACGATGCTATTGGCGGTACCGGGGGTGGCAGTGCCGGCGAAGGTGCGCAGGGTGGGAGCGCCGTCTGGGAATCGTCCCTGTGAAATGCCGGTGGCCTGGGCACCGAAGGCGATGGCATCGAGGAGTTGTCCGGTGGCGGCGAAAGCTCCGATAACTTCGCCGGCGCGACGGAGGTTGAAGTCAACGTGATTGGCTCCGATGGAAGGCTGGCCATCGGCGAAGAACTGGCGGTAGGCCCCGGAGCCGGTGCCAAGGAAGGACAGCGGCGGGATGGGCGAGGCGAAGGGGGAGTCGAGGGAGTCGGTGAGGAACAGTCCGGCGATGGCGACGGGCAGGGGATCGGAGTTGAACAGTTCGAACCAATCGGAGCCGGTCGCCGGGTCCGCCATCCACTCATTGATGCGGAGGGCGGCGGGATTGCCGAGGGCTGCGGCGACGTTCGAGGAGGATTCCGTTGGCAGGGTCAATTGCCAGGCATCCGCGCCGTCGGGGAATCGGCCGATGGCAAAGTCTGTGGCCTGGACGCCGTAGCGGATGGAGTCGATGAGGCTGCCGCCGTGTGCAGGTGAATCGAAGAGGAAGACGGTTCCACCGGCGGCGTCGAGGGCGATGGGCGCGATCCCGGGGCCGGGCAGGAGGAGCGGGTCGCAAGCGATGGTGAGGAAGCCGCGTGCAGGGATGAAGGTCTCGGGTGGGAAGACCCAGCGGCGCGGGGCAGTGGGGTCGTCGGTGAGGCTGAGGCCGGCGAGGGAAGCGGCGTTGGTGGAGGGGTTGTGCAGTTCGACCCAGTCGTAGATCTGACCGCTGGTGTTGGTGCGGGAAAGGTTGCGGGCGAAGACCTCGTTCAGCACGACCGGGGTGGAGTCGACCGGAGTGCAGTTGGTGTAGGTCCGGGCGGCTTCGAGGGATGCGCCCCACACGATATCCTTGCTGGTGCTGGACGTCTGGTGGACTTCGGCGGTGAGGAAGTTGGTGCCCGGAATCAGAACGCCGTCTGGCAGGGGGAAATACTCCAGGCTGGCATTGTCCTGGTTGCGGGTGCTTCGCGTGGCGTAGGCGACGCCATTGGTGGCCATGCCTGGATGGGCGATGATGACGCCGTTGAGGGTGATGATGGCACCGTCGTCGACGAGGGTGGTGAGGTTGACCTTGAAGCCGGAGAGATTGGTCTCCACGACGAACCGGGTGCGGAAGTAGTAGGTGTTACGACCGATCCGGAGGTTGGTTCGAAGACCGGGGGCGGGAAGACAATTGCAATCCTCGACGCCGAGCGGGCCCGGTCCGACCGGCCAGGCGCTGTCATCGAAGCCAGGGGACAGCCAAGGGACTCCGTCGAGAATGTCGGTCTGTTGGTAGGCCCAGGATACGCCCATCGAAAGGATCGAGATCGATTCGACAGCCTCGGTGCAGCGGGTCAGACGGGTGCCGGCGTTGGGGCCGGACGGAGTGGGCGTTCCGAACTCGACCATGCGATCCGCCCCATCCGGAGAACGTCCCTGGGAGGCGTCGGTACGCTGAGGACCGTAGGCAACGACATCAAGGGTGCGACCCGTCGTGTCGGAGAGATGGAGCAACCCGTACTCAGAGGAGAGTTTGAAGGTGAGGTGATCCGGTCCTTGACCCGGATCGCCGTCGGCGATGAATCGGGCGTGACCGTGGGCCCCGATGAAGCTCAGGGGTGGAATCCGGAAGCGATCGGGTTGGGTGGTGGAGTCGGAGAGGCGGAGGCCGTCGAGGGCGACGGGGAGATCGGCCGCGTTGTAGAGTTCGACGAAATCGTTGCGCGAGGTGAAGCGGGCGCTGGCGAGCCATTCGTTGATCCGAAGCTGACGGGGATCACCGAGGCGGACGGGCCCGTTCGGGGATCCCAAGCTCGGGGAGCCCAGTTGCCAATTGCCGCTTTTGCCACGGCCGATGGAGAGATCGGCCAATTGGAGACCGAAGGTCACTTGATCGAGAACGGTCGAGCCACGGGAGGGGGCGTCGGTGAGGAGGAGATTGTCGCCCGAAGCCTTCAGGCTGAAACCGAGATGGATTCCGGGGGCATTGGTCTGCGCGTCGGCGATCAGGACGAGCATTGTGCCGGCGGCGAGGGACGCGCCGGAGGGGAAGGTGAACTTGCGTGGGGATGCCGAGGAGTCGCTGAGGGAGATACCGCCGAGCTCGATCGGGGTTGTGCCGGTGTTGAGCAGTTCCACGAGGTCGGGCGTCGTGCCGGCGTTGGTGAGGGTGGATGAATTGGACGCGAGCACCTCGTTCAGGCGGAGAGAAAGTGGCGCAGGGGGCGCGACGAAGAGCGGATCGACGACCCAGGTGCGGGAGTGGGTGGATCGGGCGGCAACCCCGAAGAGCGGGTCGTCCTGGTAGAGGCCGGAGTCGCGTTTGCCCGAAACCTCGACCGAGTGCGGGCCGGGTGCGAGGTCGACGAGTTGGATGGGGCTGTTGATGGGGATCTCAGGGCTCCATGAGCTTCCGTCGAGGCGCCATCGGTAGGCGATGTATCCGCTGCCGGCGGGAAAGCCGTCGGTGGGAATGCCGTTCCCGGAGCGGTGGGGGCCGACGATCAGTGTGGCGGAACTGGAGGCGTTGGTGCCGAAGGGTTCGCCGGAGACGATGACCCCGACGGGTTGAACCCCGCCGAGGTTGCGACCTTGGATGCCGGTGCCGATGGCGGGGGAATCTGGAGTGGGACGGAACCATTGCCACATCACTTGGGCTTCCTGCCAGGTGTTGAATCGGGCTTCGGCCACGGTGGGGATGTGTTGAAGCGCGGCGTCGAGGACGCGATTTCCCGAGCCGGGTCCGGTCCAGGGGAAGGGAAGGAGATTGTTGATGAAGGTGGACGGAATCGACTCGAGGGGATTGCGGATCAGGCTTTCGGCGTCGGTGATGACGTTCCCTTCGAGGTAGGTGCCGCGGCCGTAGGGGGTCAGGTCGGGAGTGGTGTCACGGAGGTTGACGATGCCCGAGGCGAAATCGAGTCCGCCCTCCCGGGTGGTGCGGACGATCGTGTTGTTGAGAAGGGTATAGAAGTTGCCCTGCTTCGAGGTGGCGGCATTGTCGTTGTCGAAGAAGAGATTGTTGATGACGGTGATTTCGGAAGTGGCACCCCCGCCGCTTCCGCCCGAGATCGCAGCGGCGCTGTCGGGGGCTCCGTTACGATGGATTCCGATGAAGAGGTTGCCTTCGACCCAGGCGTCCGTGCCATCGAGGTCGAGGCCATCGTCGCCGGAGCCGGCGAAGACGTTGCCGAGGATGTGGAGGATCGGTTGACCGGGGCGGTTGCCGCCGGAGAAGTCGAAGGAGTCGCTGTAGCCGCGAGGCGATCCGATGTAGCAGTTGAGGAGGATTCCGTGGCCGCCGGCCTTGATTCCGCCGGTGCCGTGAAGCGGTTCGAGCGTGGCCGAGGGCGGCGGGAAATGGCAGTGGCTGACGACGAACGAGCTGTCGTCGAGCGAGACATATTGTTCGTCGGTGGAGCCGAAGGAAAGGTGGTCGAGGAAGACGGTCCCACCGGACGAATGGATTGCGGTGGTGCCGTTGCCTTCGATGTGGGCGTGGGTGATGCGGGTCTCCGGAGAGGTCGCGGATCCGTTGACGACGATTCCGCCCCAGGTGCCGGGGGAGTTGGGGGGACGTCCGATCCAGAGTGGGGCCTCGGGGGTGCCCTCAGCGAGGAGACGCCCGCCATCCGCAACGGTCAGGTTTGCCCCGGCGGTAAGGTAAACGCTGGTGCCGGGTTCGATCCGAAGGAGGACGTCCCGGGGAATGGTGAGGGACGAACCGACGAGGTACGGGCCGTTGGCGGCGGACCAGGTTTCGCTGCCCGACAAGGTGTCGCTACGAGCGGTGTTCGAGCTGTTGTCGAACCAGACGGTGACGGTTTGGCGTTCGATCTCGGTAGCGGTGGAGTCGAGAGCCTGGATCACGATGCGGTTGAGGCCGGGGTGGAGGGTGACGGAGGGGTGGGACCAGGTTCCCTCCCACGGGCTGTAGGTGGCGCGGGAACCGTTGACGAGGATGGAGGTGGTCCGCGAGGCGTCGGTGCTTCCGCCGAGGAGAGTGGTGGCGCTGGTGGAGCGGGCGAGGCTTCCGGAGAGCGGAGGGAGATTGGTGATTGAGAGTCGGGAGGGAAGCTGTGAGCGAAGAAAGCCGACCCGACTGGCATTGTAGGCCTTCAGATTCTGGAGGAGGAGATCAAGCGCCGGGGTTCCCTGGAGTTGGAGCGACCAGCCGTCCAGGAAAGCGTCGAAACGGGCGGGGTCGAAGAATCCTTCGGAGAGCGCACGGAGTTGGCGGTGATACTCCGGAGCGAACTCAGGGTGTTTGATGAGGCGGGCAATGGCGGGGACGTTGGCGGCGCGGAAGAGTCCTGAAGTGGTGGCGACGGTCTTGGTTCCGGCCCCGAGCAGGCTGTCCATGTCGTAGGCCCAGACCTGGGCGCGACGGCTGAGGAGCGGGAAATAGAGGATATAATCGTCGCCGACACCGGTGCCGAGGGAGGTCTCCTGATTGTCGAGGAAGGTGTGGATAGCGAAGTAGCGCATCCATTCGGGGACGTCGACGGTGGCGCGAACGGCGGTGGTATAGTTGGTGGCGGAAGTGTTGTTGAGGGTGTTGATCAGGTGGACGAGATCCGACCATTCATTGGCGAGGGAATGGTTCTGCTTGAAGTAGGCGTTGGTATAGCCGGCGGGATCGTTGCCGTGCCAGGCCAGGTTTGGGGTGATGGCGGTGTTGAAGCCGCGTACGGCCTGATAAAGGTTGCCATCGGGGTCCTGGGGCACCTGGCGGGCTGCGAGGGCGCTGTCGACGGGTTCGTTGGCGGCGTAGGCACCCCACTGGGGCGGGTTGGTGGAAGCGAGGTTGACCCCGTTCCACCGGAGTTGGACGCGGGTGGATTCGGCGATGGGAACGCCCAAGGCACGGAAGACCGCGCTCCCAAGGTTCTGGATGGCGGTGGATTGGCTGTTGAGATTGAGGGCGGTGCGCTGCCGCCAAGGTCGGTCCTTGGCGAGGTCCACGCGAAAGTTGTGGGGCCAGGAGTAGCGGGTGCCGTGGCCCCGGTTGCGGAAGCCGGCGAAGTAGCGGACCTGGGGTGATCCTTCGTCTGAAAGAAGCCCATCGATGGTGATGAAGGTGCCGTTGACGCGGGCGTCGCTGAGTTGGGATCCGAGCCAGACCTGGGATTCGAGGTAGGCGCGTTCCTCGGCACTGGCGACGATTCGATAGAGGGGTTGGGCGCTCTCGTTGATCGAATCATCGACCTGGTAGACGAACCAAGGGCTGCGCTTCTCGGCGGTGGGTTCGACGTGGGGGACGGTCCGGGAATGTCCGGCGGCATCGGTGGCGGTGAGGTAGAACTCGATCAGGGTCCCGCTGGGATGGGCGGGCAGGCGGGCGGCGAAAAGCCCATCGCCCGCCAGTCCGTCGCCGTGATTGCCGTCGTCCAGCAGGGGCAAGGATTGGAAGGGAAGGGCCGCCTGCGACCGCCAGTGGACCAAGGCTGTGAAGCCCGTGGTGAGGTCATCCAGGATGCGGGTGGAGACGGTCACCGTCTGGTCGGAGCGGGGGACCGGCGGGAAATGCCGAGGCTCAAGGATCAGGGGAGCTGCATCGTTGGTGCGGGTGGAGTTGAACCGGCCGGGGGTGCCACCCGGTTGATTGGAGGCGGTCCAGTTCTGACCGTGCTGGCCAGGAAGCGATTCGTTGACGAGTTCGAGCGAGCTGCCGCCACCGGCATGGAGGGAAAACCATTCCCAGCCGGACTTCCCGTATTGGTCAGGCGCGCCGAGACGTCGGGTGCCCCAGTCGCCCTCGTTGGAGTAGTTGACGCGCACGATGTTCGTGCCCGTCGCGTCGGTGAGTTCGAGGGTTTCGCCGTCGTCAGAGAGGGTTCCCGACCAGCCGCCGACGAAGTTCAGGACGTCGGGGTGAAGGGTTTGGAAGGTGGGGGAGTGGGAGGCGACCACGAGGTGGCCCTGGGCGGGGATGGAGATTCCGGGCGGGAAGCTGAACGTGAGACCGCGGGTGACCTTCCAACCGGACAGGTCCAGCGGGGCAGGGCCTGGATTGAGGAGTTCGAACCACTCCTCCAGGACGTTGGTGCCGACGGGTTGATAGTGGATCTCGGTAATCACCGGCGCCGCGCTGTGGGCCGTGATGAAACCCATCCAGGCGGAGGACACCGCGATGGCGGATCGAACGAAGGATCGCATGATGTGAATCTCGAGGGGAGCCCTTGCCGGGCGGACGGCGTCCAACAAGGGATCTGCGAGGCACCGTAAGGACGGCGAGCGGTTGGCGCCGTCTGTTTTTTGCCAAAGGCACGACTTTTGGTGAGGGGGTTGGAAGGAAAGGTGCGTCCCGGACCGGTCATCCGTGCGGATGGAACTTCCGTCGGGTTGGGGATTTGTTTCAGGGTGAGCCATGAGCGCGGATGCAGACTTGTTGAAGGAAGTTTCCTTGTTCCAGTTTCTGGACGATCGGGAAAGGGCGGACCTGGCGGCGCAGATGCACTTGATCCGACTGAAGGCGGGCGAGGTGCTCTTCCAGATCGGCGAACCAGGCGATGCGTTGTTCGTGGTGCGAACTGGGGAGGCCGAGGTCTTCTTCAAGAATGATACCGGCGAGCGGATCGTGCTGGAACTGGTGTCGGCGGGGGATTTTGTCGGTGAGTTGTCGCTGCTGGATCGCGGAAGCCGGAGTGCGTCGGTGGTGGCCACACGGGAGATGGAGGTGCTCGAGTTGGATCGGGCGGGTCTGGAGAAATTCCTTCTCCTGCGTCCGCAGGCGGCGATGGACCTGTTGGCGGCCATGGGAAGACGGCTCCGGGTCAGTGCCGAGCGACTGCGGCACACGGCGTCGCGCAATGTGAACGAGGAGTTGCAGGACCACCGGTCGGTGGTGCAGAAATCCGCCGATTGGATCGCGGAGTTTGCGGGGAGCATCGCGTTTCTGATGATCCACGTGGGGTGGTTCGGATCCTGGCTGCTGGTGAACTCGGTCAAGATTCCAGGGATCCCGCAATTCGATCCGTTCCCGTTTGGGTTCCTGACGCTGACGGTGTCACTGGAGGCGATCTTCCTCTCGGTGTTCGTCCTCCTGAGCCAGAACCGGCAGGCCGCCAAGGATCACGTGCGCTCGGATGTGGAATACGATGTGAATCTGAAGGCGGAGCTCGAGATTGCGCACCTGCATGAAAAGATGGATCGCCTCACGGCAGACGTGTTGCTCCGTCTGGAGCGATTGCAGCAGGCGGTGGGGCCTGCGAAGGGTGCGGAGCGCGGAGGGCGACGGAGCGGAGGCGAAGTCCGGGAATTGCCGCCCGGATGAACGAGTCGCGTTGCTACGGTTGGTCGGGTGCGTTAGGGACGGTCCAGTCGTAGGCGGCGAGGGCGAGAAGTTCGCGGATAAAAATCTGGTCACCGGCAACCGCGAGGTGAGCCCAGGTGTCGTCGCCAACCTTTCGCTGGGAAACGATCTCCAGTTTGGCGGGGTTCGCCTGAAGCAGGAGAAGGATCCCGCGTTCGTCGAGGGCCAGGATGCGATTCTGGTTGGCGACGAGGCTCCAGTATTTGCCGAAGCCGTTGGGGGAGGTCCATTGCTCCGTGCCATTCGACAGATTGATGCACAAAGCCCGCTGGTTGCGCAGGTGGAGGTAGGCATAGCCGTCGATCAGGACCGGGGACGTCATATAGCCTTGGGCTTTGAACGACCAGGCTGGCTCGACGGTAAACTTCTCTCCGTCGCGACGGATGTCGAAGGCGAGCGTCTTGCCGCCGTAGGTGCTGGTGAAGACCCGGTTCGAGGAAACGACCGTCGGGGTCAGGATGTTCATTCCCCGGAAGGCTTCGACCGGGGTGGACCACAGCTCTTTTCCCGTCTCGGGATCGAGAGCGGCGAGATGGGTGCGGGACTGCACGACGAGTTGTCGGCTGCCGGCGAGCGTTGCCAGAATGGGCGAACTGAAGGCGCTGCCGTTCATGCCACCCCCATCTGTCAGCGAGCGCCATTTGATTTCCCCGGACTTCTTGGCGAGACGGATCACGCCGCCGCCAGCCTGCACGAACAGGTCGTCGCCATCGACCAGGGGCGAGCAGACGAATCCGAAGGCGGGAAGCTCGGTTTTGAGTTCGGCCGGAAAGTCATGTTTCCAGCGGATGTTCCCGTTGGCCGCGTCCAGGCAGACGAGGACATCGCGCATGCCGGCGACGTAAAGGGATTCGCCGTCCCAGGCCGGGGTGGAGCGGATCCAGTCACCGTTGGATTTGGCGAAGAAGGGGACCTTCATGGAGCCCTCCCACTCAGCCCTCCAGAGTTCCTTGCCGGTCTTTCGATCCAGCGCGCGGACGGTCTCGGTACGGGAATCGCGGGTCTCGGTGGTGAAGACCCGATCGGGCGTGACGATCGGACCGGAGTAGCTGGGGCCGAGTTCGATCCGCCAGCGTCGGCGGAGATGCTTTTCGTCGAGTTGATCGGGCCAGACGGCTTCTGCGATGTGGCCATCCCGGCTTGGCCCGCGCCACTGGGGCCAGAGATCGGCGGCAGTCACGGAGCCGAGGCAGAAAGCGATGGACAGGGCGGGGAGGAGCCCGTTGGGGACGAAGCGGAGCATTGCAGGGAACCGTACTGCCGAAGTCGAAGTCGGCAACCCGCCGCCCCAGAGGAGCGTGAGCGGGGCGTCTACGCCGCCGCCCCTGAGTCGGGCTCGTCCTCGGCCGGAGTCGGTACCGAGGCGGCCGATTGCTGTCGTGAGGGAGCCTTCCATCGGCGATGCACCCAGAACCAGTTGGCTGGATCGCGCCGGATGGCGGACTCCAGGTGGCGGTTGACGTCCAGCATGATCTCCTCTGCGGCACGAGGAGAGCCGTCAGGGCTTCGGGTTGGAATGGGTTCGCTGAACTCGAGCCGCCAGTGAGCGAGTCGGGTTCGAAAACAGATCCCGACCGCCAATCTCGCCTGAAAGCGGAGTGCATAGATGGCTGGAGCAGCAGTGGTCGAGCAGGGGTGGCCGAAGAATGGGAGCCACAGCCCACGATTCCCGGCGTGCTGATCACTCAGCAGGCCGAGCACGACATCGCCCTTGTTCAGGGCGGAGCGGAGTTGGCCGCCATCCCGGGTCCGCTCGAAGAACAGGATGCCAGACTGTCTTCTAAGCTGTTGCAGTGCGGCATCGAGTGCCGGTGGACGGATTGAGCGGTAAGTGGTGGCCAATTGGCGTCCGCGGGCGAAAGGCCGAAGCCGGGCGAAGACTTCAAAATTGCCGAAGTGACCCAGAGCGACCACGGACAGGGTGCCGTCCTTGGGGACCGCCGCGTCGAAACCGGAAACATCGATCCGTTGGGCGAGTTCGGCGTCCGTCATGGCCGCCGTCTTGACGGCGGTGGCGTAGTTTTCCCCGATCCGTCGGAAATTCTCGCGTGCGATCTCACGGAGTTCCACCGGTGAGCACTCGGTGCCCAAGGCGCGCTGCAGGTTTTCAAGGGCGACACGGCGATGCCGGGCGTCGAGAGCCCAAGCAATGCTCCCCGCGGATCTTCCAAAACGGGCAACAAAATCCAGCGGTAATGCCTGGAGGATTGCCACGAGCGTCCGAACGAAGATGCCGAGAAGAAAACCCATGAAACGACAAGTGAAGAGCAAGCATGGTCCGGGGTCGGGAGGGAGGCGACCCGAATCCGGTACGGGTGCGGATCGATCGAAGGTCCGAAATCAGGCACGTTGATGGGCAGAGACATCGGACGGGTTTAAGGAAACCTCTTGCTTAGGCAGATTTCCGTGGTTTTCTGGTCGCTGAGAGGTGGCTGAGGGAGAGCAAGTTGGGGAAATAAGCGTTTGACATCAAATGCTCCCTCCCTAGGCTCGCCTACAACGAAAGCCAACCTCCGAAGGGTTAAGATCATGAAGATTTCCGGATACCTCTCCCGCCTTGTTGCTGTCGGTGCCTTCCTGGCCCTGTCGAGCGCACTCGTAAACGCCGCCCATCAGGCCGGCCAAGCCGAAGTGACCCGTGTTCGGGGCACGGTGATGATCGGTGGCAACGCAGCCAAAGTCGGTGACACCGCAGGCCCCGGTTCGGTCATCAAGACCGGTGCCAGTTCTCAGGCTGATTTCAACCTCGGTGTGAACGGTCCTGATATTACCGTTTCCCCCGACACCACCATTACGGTCGAGGAATTGTCCTTTGACGATTCAGGTCCTTCTCCGGTGGTGAGCACCAAGCTCAATCTTCAGGCCGGCAAGGTTGCTGGGTACGTCAAGAAAAGTTCCGCCCAGTCGACCTATACGGTCGTGACTCCTACCACGTCGGCGGCCATCCGTGGCACGACTTATCTGGTGACGGCCGAGGGCGATGTTTACGTGTGGGATGGATGCGTGGATGTCACTTGGCAGGGCCAACGTTTCTCGGTGTGCGCCGGTCAGCATTTCGACCCGCGGATTGGCAAGGTGGTGCCCAATACGCTTCCCCCCGTGATCCCGCCCCGCGTACAGCCTCCCGTCTCTCCGATCGGTCCGGTGATCATTCTTTCGCCGACGATCCCCCAGTCTGGCACGACTCCCCCTCCTCCGCCTCCCCCTACTCCGACTGGCGGTTAGGGTCAGGGTTGTGGTGCCGACTAAGTTCCCCAGCAGTACGAGTCTGAGATTTTAAGCCCGGTGCGATCTTCGCCCCGGGCTTTTTTGGTTTGTTCAGCAAACAATGAGAATCCCACTGCCAGCATGGATCGATCGATGGAGGGAACAGCGGTCACCTCGATTACCGATCTTGGTGGGGGTTCTCCTCGTCGTGAGTTCCGTCGGTGCGACCAGTTGCTCGCAGATTCTGGATGGTCGGGTGCGGGCTTCACAGGCGAGGGAAAGCGATGCCAAGAGTCTCGGGGCAAGGGATGTCGATCTCAGCCGTACCGGAGCGCGAGCGAAGCGTGCTGAGGACCTGCAACGCCTCGACATCCTTCAGCGGTTGGAATGGGCACTCTTCGACTGGCGGGTTCGGTTGGCTGCCGCCGAGGATCCATCGCCAACCGAGGTTGGGTTGGTCTTCGCCGGCGATTCCAGCGTGGAAAGCCTTGCCGTGGGAGAGGCCTTTCCACTGACCGATGAGATGTACGATCTCTTTTGGCCACGGTGGCCCATCTACGGCCGGGTACTTCGTGAGTTGCGGGCGCAGGGTGCCAAAGCGGTGGCATTCGACGTCCTCTTTTTCGACCGTCGGTTCAGCGAAGACCGGTTGAGTGTGGCGGAGATGATTGGGGGAGTCGTATCGACCAATCTGATTGCATCCGATGCGCGGTTCGGCGCGGAGTTGGCCAATCCAGGTGCCCCGGCGGTGCTAGCCGTACTTCCCGGAATCATGCCTTCGCCTCTCTTCCATGGGGGTGCGTCCGCGGTCGGCGATTCGGCATCCCCCCGAGATGCGGATTCGGTAGCCCGGAGGGTGCGGGTGGTGTCGACGATGCGGTGGGTCAATCCCGAGATCGGGATCCATGCCTACCGGCAGGGAGTGGGTTGCGTCGTGTCACCCGAGGGCCGGGTGACATTTCCCATGGGAGAAACAAATCTGGTGATGGAACCGGATGCCGAAGGGCGGATCGCCCTGCCGGTCAATCGGCGGATCAGCAGAAGGGTCCCAGTCTTCATTGAGAAGCCCGTCTGGCACTTGGGCGTTGCCTTGGCGGCGCAGGCATTGGGCTTGGATCTGGATCATCCGGAGCGAGTCTCGGGCGGGGTACGACTGCGCTCCACGAATGGGGTGGAACGGGTCCTGCCGGTGGATGCATCGGGATACATGATGGTCGATTGGAGGCTCTCGGTGAATCGCACCAACTTGCTGCTTCAGGGGGATGTGTCCCAACTGATCGCCGCGGATCAATTGAGGGAATTTCGCGGCGAAGCGGGTGTGCCGACCTGGACCAATCGGGTGGTGGTGTTTGGATCTTCGGCCTCGGGAAACAATCTGGCGGACCGCGGTGCGACGCCTCTCGACAAGGCGGACCTGTTGGTGACGACGCACATGAATGTGGCGGACATGGTTCTGCGGAATCGGTTTGTGGCACGGCTGGCAGGGGGATGGGAACTGCTGATCGTGGCGGTCATGGGTTGTGGTGCTGCGATCCTGACGTGGCGGCTCCGGGGATTGGTATCGCCGGTATCGATTGTCCTGATGGCGGGGGCGTGGATGGGCGTGTGTGTTTGGATGTATCAAAAGCACCGGGTCTGGCTGCCTTTGGTGCATCCTATGTTTGCCGGACTGTTGATTCCGTACCTCGGGATGGTCACGACCCGTGCCTTCTTCGAACAGCGCGAGCAACTCCGCGTCCGCCAGTTCTTCGAGAAGATGGTCTCGCCCGACATTGTGGAAGAGGTGCTCAAGGCACGTGAGATCGGGAGGGTCGGGGCCGGAAGTCGACGTCGTTTGACGGTGTTTTTCGCGGATGTCCGTGGCTTCACCGAAATGACCGATCGTTATCAGGCTGCCGCTGAAAAGTACGTCACCGAGAACGGCCTGAATGAGGCTGCGGCCGAGTTGTACTACGAAAAGCAGGCCGGAGAGGTTCTCTCTACGGTAAATCTCTATCTGGCGACCATCGCCGATGTCGTCAAGTTCCACCGAGGAACGCTGGACAAGTACATTGGAGACTGCGTGATGGCGTTCTGGGGAGCGCCGCTGGCAAATCCGCGGCACGCCTTCGACGCGGTGATGGCAGCGTTGGATGCCCAGTGGGCAATCCAGTATCTGAACGAGGCGCGATCGGCAGAAACCGCCCTTCGGGAGGCCGAGAATCCAGGACGGATTGAGCGAGGGGAACTCCCCCTTCCACCGGTGCCAGTGTTGAACCTGGGCAGTGGTCTGAATACCGGTGAGGTGATTGTGGGATTCATGGGATCGGATGCCCACATCCGCAACTACACCGTCTTTGGTCGCGAGGTGAATCTGGCCAGCCGCTTGGAGGGGGCTTCGGGCCACGCGCGTATCCTGGTGGGAGAGGCGACGTACTTGGATCTTCGCCGGGATGCGCCGGATCTGGCGGCCTGGTGCAACGCGCTCCCACCGGTGGCGGTCAAGGGATTCCGGCAGCCCGTTCTGGTTTATGAAGTTCTCTGGCAGCAGGCCCGTGAGGCGGCATCAAAGTATGCCCGGCTATTGTCGGCGCCGAACCAGGCGTGAGCCGCCTTCAGCGTGCCCAGAGACGGGTGGGATGGGCGGGTGGCCGATTTTTCTTGGGGGGCACCCATTCCTTCTGACGAACCGACACCCCCCAACGCGCCTGCCATCACCCCGGCTCAGAGCGTTGCGGATGGAGCCGGCAGGGCGGCGGCAACTAGCGGCTTTGAGTGGAGGTGTTCGTGGGCAGCGGCGATGAAGCCCCGGAAGAGCGGATGCGGGGAGTTTGGTTTCGAAAGGAACTCGGGGTGATACTGGGAGGCGATGAAGAACGGGTGATGAGGAATCTCGATGACCTCGACCAGACTGTTGTCCGGGGTGGTTCCCGCAAAGACAAACCCGGCAGCCGCGTAGCGCTCCCGGTAGTCGTTGTTGAACTCAAACCGATGCCGGTGCCGTTCGTGGATCAGCTCCGAGTGATAGAGTTCGCGGGTCTTTGAGCCGGGGAGGAGTTGGCAGGCCTGCGATCCCAATCGCATCGTCCCGCCCTTTTGAGTCACCCCCTTCTGGCTATCCTGGATGTCGATGACCGGGTGGGGAGTGGTCGGATTGAACTCAGTCGAGTTCGCCCCTTCCAGTCCGAGCACGTTTCGGCCGAACTCAATCACGGCGATCTGCATCCCCAGACAAAGTCCAAGATAGGGCAACCCGTGTTCACGGGCGTAACGTGCGGCGCGAATCTTCCCTTCGATGCCGCGGTCGCCGAACCCTCCGGGAACCAGGATCCCGCCCAGTCCCTTGAAGATCTTGGCGGGATCACCCGTTTCCACGTCTTCGGCCTCAATCTGCTCAATCTGGACAGCGCAATCGTTGGCAATCCCGCCATGGATGAGGGCTTCGTAAACCGACTTGTAGGCGTCCTGAAGTTCGACGTACTTGCCGACGACGCCGATCCGGACGCGGTGCTGGGGTGCGATGAGGCGCCGGATGATGTCCTGCCAATGCGACATCTTGGCGGGCGGGACATCGAGTTGGAGGGTTTTGCAGACCAGATCATCAAGCCG
>JBDNHZ010000364.1:0-8098 GCA_041688515.1 Verrucomicrobiota bacterium | reverse complement strand
ACCGAGTACGACCTGCCGCTCTTCTGGCTGCCCAAGAACGCCGACAATTCCTCGGGAGGCCAGGCCTGGGTGACCAGCAAGCGCTGGGGACCGTTCGAAGGCGATCTCCTCCACACCAGTTACGGCACCTGCTCCCTCTTCAAGGTCATGCATGAGGAGGTCGAGGGCGTCCGCCAGGCCGGGGTCGTCAAGTTCCCGCTGCGCTTCGAGTCGGGCATCATGCGCTCGCGCTTCAGCCCCCTCGACGGCCAGCTCTACAGCTGCGGCCTCGTGGTCTGGCAGAGCAACGGTGCCCGGCAGGGGGCCTTCCACCGGGTGCGCTATACCGGCAAACCGGTCGTTCTGCCCCGCGACCTTCACGTCCACCAATCCGACATCGAGATCACCTTCACCGACGCCTTGGATCCCGCCTCCGTCCGTGATCTCCAGAACTGGAGCGTCGAACGTTGGAACTACCAGTGGACCGAGAAATACGGATCGCCCGAGTTCAAACTCAGTGATCCCCAGGCCAAGGGACACGATCCGGTGGACGTGACCGCCGCCACCCTCTCCGCCGACGGCCGGACCATCCGACTCACGCTGGCCAGCGTCGTTCCCGCCATGCAGCAGCGCATCCGCTACGCCCTGAAATCGGCGTCGGGTCAACCGGTCGAAAGCGAAATCCTCCACACCATCCATCGCGTGCCGGGGAAGTAGGCAGGCGCGACTGCTGCTGATTTCTCCGGAAGCCGAGACAATATCCCATGAAACATCCCTTCGCCCCCGGGCTCCTTGCGCTGGCGGTCACCACGGTGATCCTTCACGCCGCGACCCCGCCTGAACCCCGCTTCCGCACCGTCAACGTCGATACCAACATCGCCATCGGCTACGGGCTTGCCCTGGCCGACGTCGACGGCGACCGGCGCCTCGACATCCTCCTGTGCGACAAGACCCAGATCGCCTGGTACCGGAACCCGGAGTGGAAGAAGCACATCATCGCCGAGAATCTCACCTCCCTCGACCACGTGTGCGTCGCGGCCGCCGACATCGATGGCGACGGCAAGGCCGAGATCGCGGTGGGGGCCGGATGGAACCCGGGTGACACGGTCCATTCCGGCGCCCTCTTTTTCCTTCAGGCACCCGCGGACCGCACCCAACCCTGGAAGCCGATCGCCCTGCCCCACGATCCCACCGTCCATCGCATCCGCTGGATCAAGGATCGCGCCGGGCGCATGACCCTGCTCTCGGCACCCCTCCACGGTCGCGGCAACAACCCCGGCACCGGTGAGGGCGACGGGGTCCGCATCCTGCGCATCTCGCCACCCGCCACGTTGGCCGGCACGTGGACCACCGAAGTCCTCGATGCCTCCCACCACAAGACGCATAACATCGACCCGATCCAGTGGGATACCGACCCCGCTGATGAACTCGTGCTGGCCTCTCGGGAAGGAGCCTTTCTGGTGAACCCCGGGATCGATGGAACCACGCTGACCACCCAGATCGGATCGGACGAGAACGGGGGTTTTGGTGAACTCCGCGCCGGACGCTTCGCACCGGACTCGCGCTTCATCGCCGGCATTTCGCCCATGCACGGCAATCAACTCGTCTTGCTCACCCCTCCTTCCTCCGGCTCCGGCCTCTGGACCCGTCGGATCCTCGATGACGGTCTCATCGATGGTCACGCCTTGGCCTGTGCCGACTTTGCCCGGATCGGACGCGACCAGATCGTGGTGGGCTGGCGGGCGATGAACCGTCCTGGAGCCCGAGTCGGGATCAAGCTTCTCACCCCGATGGACAGCGCCGGCAAGGAATGGCGGACGTCCTGGGTCGACGACAACGGCATGGCGTGTGAAGACCTGCAGGTCGCCGACCTGGATGGCGACGGCCGAATGGACCTCGTCGCCTCGGGCCGGGCGACGCGGAACCTGAAGATCTATCTCAACGAAACCCCCGCACCCACCGGGCGATAGAACGCGCGCACGCCCGCTCAATTCCGCTTCGGGACGAGATCCACGAGTCCGCATTCCCACGATCTCGGGGTTTTGAACTCGCACCTCGGCGTGGCGACGCGGCCAGCGGTAGCCCAGGGGGAGATCGTGCTGCCAGAAGGCCTCGTCCGGCCGCGGCGAATGCCCGGCGCAGAGGACGTGGCTCGGCACCCGTCTGCCGGTGCGCGCTGAAACCAGCGCCCATCGTCCACTGTTTTACCGTGCAGGCATTTGTCGGTGCCATTAGCCTCCGAATGAAACGCCGAAGCCAACATGCCGACCTCATTGAGCACCTCAGGACTGCGCGACAATCACACCCGCGGTTCGGTGGCTGAATTCCTGAAGGCGCAGAGTCAACCCGGCTCAAATCTGTCCATCGTTTCGGCGTACTTCACGATTGGTGATGCAGCGCAGGACGTAGTCCTCGCGGTGGCGTTGGAGGCAGCCGACGACCTACTCGGAAATATGCGGCTCTAAATACAAGCCCCCTGCGCCGGACGGCCGTCCGGAACTGGTCCACGAACGGATTTCACCTGGTCCGCGAACGGACCATCGGGTTCACTTGTCGGGCTCCAGCAATTCCTTCACCCGAAAGGACCGCTCGCTGGCCATCATCGTCGTAATACACTACCTCGACGTCGCCAGGCACGGCACGCACCTGATCGTTCCCTCACCCACGATGCGGGTCTCGATGGCGAGTCGCTCCACCCCGTTGGACCAAACCAGGAGCCCGCGCTGATCCGGCATCCGCACCTCCGTCGAGATCGCCACCGGGGGAAACGCCTAGCCGTCCGCCAGAACGCCAATCGCCAAAAGCAGCAACAAGACGAACGCAAGGGCGGTCGTACGGCACCAGTGCCAGAGCGGGAGCTTCATGAAGGGCGGCTGGGCTTCAGGGCGTCGTCACTCGATAGAAGCGGGCGCTTCCCCTTTCGGGATCCAACCATTCGACCCGACCGGGTGCCGCGGGTGCCGTGAGGGATCCCAGCTTGCCCCAACCCCCCGGTGCAAGCGGATCGTCGTTCACCCACACCGAGTATACCCGGCCCAGCGCGCCGGTGAACCGCACCCGCGTTCCCTCGGCTCCGGTGATCACGGCCGGGGCCATGTCCGGGATCGACGCCGCGTCCAGCAGGCCCGGCGAACCACCCCGAAAGGCGCTGCGTCGCCATCCGGTCTGGGATGCGAGGACCGCGGCCGTCGCCCCCTCGTACACCGGTACCAGGCTGTGTCCGGCACCGTCGGCTTCACGGTCCCAATCGTCGCCGTACTCCAGTAGCTGCACCGCTTCGCCAAAACGTCCCTGCAATTCAATCCGGTCGCCGTCATTCGACAGCCGCCCCGCGTAGGGGCCCGTCACCGCCCCCAGTCCGGGATGCCGCGCCGCCAACAGCGCGGGATTCTTCGCCACAATCATTCGACCCCCCGCCGGCAATCGCGAGACGGCACCCGTGGGACATTCGAACTGGATGCCGCCGCGGAGGCGGAATCCGGCGAGATCGAACTCGATCGGGGACGGGTTGTGCAACTCGAGGAACTCCAGATCCTGTTCCTCCGCCACCCCCAACGCTGGAGCCGGGTTGAAGTGCACCTCGGTCAGCCGGATCGGTGGAGCAACCACCGTGGCGGGGAACCGCACGATCCCCGACCACAGACTGCGCAATGGAGGATTGTTGGGCCCCGTGAGTCCGCGGTGATTGGGGAAGTACGTGCGGAGCGTGAGCAGCGAATTGGTTTCGAAACTCATCGTCCCCGGCCAACTCAATGCCCCGGGTGCCAACCCGCCGCCCGGCGCACGCGGGTCCGATCCGTCGAGGGTGAAATAGGTGTTGGCACCGTTGGTCGGCGTGAAGTTGAGACGCAGGGCGCGATAGCTGAGGTCCGGGCGCAAGACGGGAGGCCGGACGAATTGACCATCGATGAAGCTCACCCGGTTCGAGAGCCAACCCTTGAGGTCGATGATCTCCTTCGCATACCCGCCGCGGGCGCGGTTTCCCCAGCGCCGTGCTTCCCGAGGTTGCGCCTCGATCACCTCCGAGACCGTTGCATCGACCAACCCGTGCAGGGCGGCGGTGCTGAAAGTCCCACGACGCAACTCCTCGTAGCGATCGATGTATTCCTGGAAGAAATCCGGATCGCTGAAGAGTCGATCCCACCAGATGTAGTTGAAGAAGTCGGTTCCCCGATCCTGGGTGCTACTGCGCCAGACGCGCGGATTGAGGTCGCGACCGTCGGTGGATCGCAGCGCCCGGTCGAAGTCCCAGACGGGTCCGAAGGCGATGGGTCCTTGCCGGGGCTTGTGGAAGTAGGCGCTGAGGCGGAGGGCATCCACATTGAAGAGCAGGACATTTAACAGGTGATGATCGATCCAGGACGGGACATCGATGAACGGGCGGTAGCCCCGGACAGGGTCGCGGAACTGGACTCCATACAGGGCCTCCTCAAAGGCACCGAAATGTTCCTGGAGCCACGATTGTTGCGGAGACGTCAATTCCGATCCCTGCGGTTCCAGCACCAGCACCTGTTGGCGCTGGGTCCAGATGAACCCGTCATCGCCCCCGGACCGATCGATCTTGAACAGGTATCCCCCCGTCACCTCCGGCGGCTGCGCCGCACCCGGCAGGACGCGGTCGATGTCGAGGCGTTCATTCCCCAATTCGATCCGTTCCTCCAGGAGGTAGACACCCATATAATGCCGTGAATCGAGCGGATCGGTCCCACGGGTCACCAGATACACTTCGACGAATCGGGTCCGCGGTGCGTAACGACCGATGTCGCGGCTCAACTGATACGCATACGCATTGTTGATGAGCGCCGGGTCGAAATTGCTCGGTGCATACAGGATCCAGTCGCCATCTGCGGGGAGGCCGGCGAAGGGAAGTTTTCGGTCCTCATCGACCTCATCCCGGAACTCGAGTCGCAGGTTGGCCTTCGCGTTGCCGGAGGTACTCGAACCCCGCGTGCTGATGCCGGCACGACTGGTCAGGACCGGCGCATCCAGCAACCGCGTGGAACCGTCCGCCCCGGGTTCGAACACCTGGATAGAGGCAGGAATCCTCGTTCCCAACGGCGGTCGACCGCCGTCGAAATCGTTGATCACCACCACCGGCAAGGAGGAGGTGTACGCACCCAGGTTGGGCGAGACCGGGAAGAACGCCTCGGTCCGGATCGGCCCTGGGAGCAATCCGGGCGAATAGGCCCGTGCACGGATCTGCGTCATCCGGGTGAAGACCATCGGTCCCGGATAGATCGACGACGACCGCGTGGGCTCCGTCTGATCCGTGGTGAAACGGATCTCAGCGAACGGGTCCACGGTAGCGAGGACCAATCCCATCGAACCGTCGAAGGTCCGGCTCCTTTCGCTGAACTCCACCTCTGGCGCGAAACCGGGGCCGCCCTCGGAATTCTTCTCGCCCGGGGTTGGCACCGCGAAGAACCCCGCAGCCCCGCTGACACCCGGAACCAGCCCGAACGACTTGTTGGGAAACTGGCCCGGGTAGTTGGTAAAGCCTCCTGCCACGGACCCGTCGGGCTTGAACAGGAGGAGGCTTCCCCCGGACTTGGGAATCTTGAAGCCCGTGTGCAGGTTTGCCACCGGGTTCGTCCGGTTCTTTCCACTGGCAAACACCACCAGGTATCCACCCCCGGCCAGGACCCGATCCGGAAAGATCCAACGGCCGATCCCACGCGGATCGGCTCCCACGCCCCAACCCGACAGCGACATGGCCCCCGAGCCGAAATTGCGGACCTCGAACCAATCCTCACGGCTGCCGTCCTCATCCCTCAAACCCTTTTCATTGTCGCTCAGGAACTCCGTGATCCGCAACGGCTCCAGGCGCGCGGTTGGATCCAATTGAAAACTCCAGGTGGGCGGTGTCTTCAGGGCGTTGGAGGACGACGAGGTGTCGGTGATGCCGTGATTCTCGCGCAGGAGCACCTGCACCGGTCCCGATGCCAGCGGCGGAAGGTCGAAGACGAAATCGCCCGCGGCGACTTCCGTCACGTTGGTCGCCGCCATCCCATTGGCGAGAAGGTCGGATGCCTCGACTCCCGCCACGCTCTCGGAGAACACCAACTCGACCTGGCGCAACGAATTCACGAAGGAGTCCGGTTCCGGAACCACCCGTTCGACGCCCGGTGGATCCTGATCCCGGAAGCCCATCAATTGCAGCGTGAGGAATAGTTGATCGCTCGACAGGCCGGTGTTGAGCAGTCGCACCGCAATCACGTTGTCCCCGGGCTTCACCAGCCCGGCGGCGAGATCCGATCCGAACGAGCCGAACTCAAAATCTCCCGGAGGCCGCGCAATATCGGTCAACGCCAGCGGATCTGGCGGCACCAGTGTCCGCACCACTTCCTGCCCATTCAACCAGATCACGCATCCTCCCCCCACGTATCCATTGAGCGATACCTGATCCAACGAGACCGAACCGGGCACCGTGAAGGTTCGCCGCAGGAACAGGGTGGTGTAATTGCCCCGCATGTCGCGCAGGGCCGGATTCCGGGAGAGCCAGAACGGGTCCAGTCCCACGGGCAGGGAAACCGTACTCCACCCGGTTGCGTCCTGTTCCAGCGAACGCCAGTCGGTCGTCGCGGGTTGCGGATCGTTGGTTCCCTTCCACGCTCGCCAACCCGCGGTGGAACCCAGCAGGTCGATGGGCTCACTGAACTGGGCCAGTGCCGTTCCTGAACCAAGCCCGCTGCAAAACAGCCAGACCAACAAGCCGGGACGCGACCGACCGATCGACCGGACAAGCCAATGCATGCACCGACGCAACGGGGGAAACATGTGCCGAGCATCCCCAGACCCGGGCTAATGGCAATCCGGGGGGGGCCGGCGGCTTGCCGGAACTTGCCTTGCACTCTGGGTCACCTAGTACCGGCGGGCCGCCGGCACCCCCGTTCTGGAGCTGCCCTCAGCGGGCGTCTCCTCATCGCCGCCGGAGGACAGGCAGCCTACATCTAGGACCAACTGAAGAGGCACCCGCGAAATCGCGTCCCAGATTCACGGCCCTGCCGTCGGGCCGTTCTCCCCGTACACTCGCGTCCGGTCGTGCAGCCAACGGAAGTCGCGGCTTCCCGGGACCAAAAACACCCAGTTCCCCTCGATCGTCTTTGGATCCGGTAGGGTCGAAGCCTCAACCCACTTCCGCACCTCCACATGCCCGTCCGCAAAGCTCACGGGCCCCGCCTTCCCATGACGTGTCGCCGGATAACCCGTCCAGTTCTCGCCTCCAGGCCCCGCCGGCCACATCACCTCGAAGCGGCCATCATCAATCGTCTGCGGATGCTCCTCCAACATCACCCAAATCGCCGCAGGGCTCACCTTCCGGAAGTCCGACATCTTGTAAAAACTGACGTTTAGCTCCGGATCCAGGGTGTCGCGCGTCCCAATAGCCACATTCATCGAGTAGCTTCTCACTCGAAATGGCGGCCGCTGGGCATTCTTCTGCATCCCGCTCCGGTCCGCCGGACACCGGAACACCACGGCGCCCCGCACGTACGGTCCAATCTTTCCAGCCCCCGGCCCCATCAAAAGATCCAGATTTGTCCGCATCGATGCCCACTCTAAAGGCCCTCTCCAAGCCATCCAGCCCGCGGTCCAGCCCGGATTGGTGGGGTCCCCACTCAATGGCCCGCTGGCGGTGGGCGACAGGCGTCCAGTCTCCTGCTCATAGAGCAACCAACCCAGCATCAACTGACGCATGTTGCTCACGCAGACAGTCCGGTGTGCGCCATCCTTGGCTCGTGCCATTCCAGGAAGGAGTAGCGAGGCGAGGATCGCGATCACCGCGATGACCACGAGCAGCTCGATCAGGGTGAAACCCGACCGCCTGAACCGCGAAGGATCCTCACGGTCCATTTGCGAGCCTCAGGTAGAGCTGCCCATCCTCGGGCACTTCGAAAACCGCGTCATTCCCGGTCGCTGCCGTCACCGACACCCATTGCACAGGCGGCATGAGATTCTCCGCACGCTCCAGGTGCACGCCCACCAAGCACGGTGGCCAACTCACCCGCACCCGGGCCGGCCCCTCCCCCTCCGGAGGAAGAATCTCTGACACCAACTGCGGCAACTCCGGGGCCATCCCGGCCCGGATCGGTTGACCCGCGATTTCGGTCGTTTTCTCGTT
>JBDNHZ010000363.1:0-5255 GCA_041688515.1 Verrucomicrobiota bacterium | reverse complement strand
GAAATCGAATCCGGCGGTGCTCAGGCGACGACCCACCGGGACGCCGTCGCGGGCGGAGACTCCGGAGAACTGGCCGATCAGGCTTTCGTCGGTCACCAGCACGGTGCGTCCGGGTTGGGTGACGACCGTGGTGCCGCTGGCGTCGGTGGCGGTGGTGCCGTCCTGCCACATCTCGATGACTTCCTTCAGCAGGCGGGTTTGGCCGCTGGCATCGACGTGGAGGAGGAGGCGGAGGTTGAACTCGCTGGCGGTGGGCGTGGGCGTGAGCGAGACGCTGCTGCGGACCACCGAGTTGGGAATGACGTTGGTGGTGACGATCCGTGACACGGCGTTGGTCTCGAGTTGGATGGTGAAACCCTGTGAAAGATTGGTGGTCAACGGCCCCGAGTGCGCCTCACTGATGGCGTTCAGGCTCGCCGTTCCCACCCACAGGCCGGCGTGTGCCTGGGCTTCAAGCGAGGCCGCCTGCCGGGCGGTGCCGGCCCGAGCCCGACCCGTGGAGGAACTACCGGCGGTCGCGTCGGCCGTGGTGCGCGCCACCGACACCGGAAGCAGATGGCGTGTGCCACGGCCGTCGGTGATCTCCAGCACCGTCTCGAACAGGTCCGAAGTCATGTCGATCCGCCGGACCGCCAGGCGTTCCCGCACGGCTTCGGCCGCCGCCAGGCTGCGGACCAGCGGTGACGGCAGGGTCGGCCAGGAAAGCGGTTGTTCCGCCAGTTCCACCGCATAGGAAAGGGGGTTGGCCACCGGCGAACCCAGGTCCCGGACCGTGGCGTTCACTGCGCTGGTTCCCAGATTCCCGAGCAACAACGGCAATTCCTTATAGATCACGTCGAAGTCCAGGCCATCGCCCCGCTCCATCGCCGCGGTGAACGGTGCGACGTACTCCGAGCCGCCCTTGGTATAGATCCAGTAGGCTTCGCCCGATCGGACGAGATCCGTCGTCGCCACCGGCTGCCACGCGCCGGTGGCATTCAACCGGTATATCGGTTGGAGTCCCGTGGCGGCCGTGTAGTGGGCCGTCGAAGGTCGGAAAAAGGTCAGGAACGTCGGCGACAATGCTGGGTCCACCGGAAGCCCGCGGAAGTTGAAGGCGTCTGGCTGCCAGGGCCGGGTGCGGAGCGAGGGGCGGCCCGAAAGGGTGAGGGTTGCCGGGGTGTCGCCGGTGTACTTCACCAGATAGGAACGGTTGACCTGAAGATGGAACAGGGTGTTCTGGAAGGAATCGACCCGGTTGGTCGGCACCCACGAAAGCCAGCCCGCCCGGGTCAGCGATTCTTCACTGACCTCCTGCACGAACTCGGGGGATCCCAACAGATTTTCATAGGTCCAGATGCTGTCGAGCGGCACCGCGGCAAAGACCGTGCTCAGCCGGGTGTTCGTCGGCAGCACCTCAATGTGCACCGCGTTCCAACCCGGTTGAAGAACCAGCGTTTGGGTCGTGGTCGGGGCCGCCTGCGCGAGGCCTCCGGCAAGGGCCAGCGCCAGGAGCGCGGCCACGGCAGGTCTCAGGGCTCTGGGAAATGAAAGGAGCTTCATGATGCGTCGCTTGGGTTCGAAAGTTTCAGGGCATCGACGGCGGAACGGAGGCCGTGGTGCGGGAGGTTGGAATCTGCTGCAAGACGGTGAAATTGGTCTGGATGTCGAGGCCCGCTTCCATCCGGGAGTGGAAGGCGGCAATCAACCGGGCTCGCTTCTCCTGCTGGATCTGGTGGCGGATGGCCTCGCTGACCCCGGCCAACGGATGCACCGTCGCGCCCCGGATCTCGGCCAGGCGGACGATGTGGAATCCCCTCGGCGTCTCGATCAACGGCGCGATCGACCCCGGGCTCTTCAACGCCAGCAAAGCCTCCGTGACCGACGGCTCCCATCCGTCCATTCCGGACGCGGTCACCCAACCGGTGTCCCCGCCCTGATAGCGGCTGGCCTGGTCTTCGGACTGCTCCCGGATCAGGCGGGTGAAGCCGGCGACATCGGTCATCGACGCCTGCCCGCGCAGTTGTCGGGCCTTCCGCACCAGCGCCTCGCGTTGCTCCGGTCCCGCCTTGGGAATCGCCTTCAAGAACAGCAGGGCTCCCCGTGCCGCCGCGGGAATCTGGTAACGGGCGGCATCGGCTTCGTACCGGGCGCGCACGTCGTCCTCGCTCACCGCCGGGGCTTCGGCTCCCGCCAGTTCCCGTTCCTCAAAACGCGACACCAACAATTGTTCAATGGCCGTGCGGATCGCGGGATCCTGGTCGAAGCCACTGGAACGGGCCCGGGCCAGGGTCGCTTCGAATCGGATCATCTCTCCGAGAACGGCGTCCCGGGTCGAGCCAGGACCCCGACGGGCCAGTTCGCGTTCCAGCGCGGCGCGGGGAATGGCGTGTCCCCCGACGACGGCCACCGCATCGGGCGCAGGCGTGGTCACGACGACGGGTTCCTGTCGTTTGCAGGACGCACCGAGGACGACGAGGGCGAGAAGGGCGACGAAGGCTGGAAGGGGTTTCATGCTCAGGCGTGGGTGACCTGCGGGGCGTGGACGAAACGATGGACGGCCTGGAGGTTGTCCTTGGTCAGGCAGGCCAAGGCTCCGGCGTCGCGGGCGTGGCGATCGAGTTCGGGATCGTCGTACTGGGTGACCATCACCACCCGGGCTTCGGGATGACGGGTGGTGATCCAGCGGGTGGCTTCGAGGCCGTTCACCGGGGACATCTGCATGTCCATGATGACCCAGTCCGGGCGACGCTGCTCATAGACGGATTGCGCTTCCGACCCATCCGCCGCCTCCCAGACCTCATCCTCCCGGCCCGTCAACAGGGCGCGGAGGATTCCACGCATCGGGGCGTGGTCGTCCACGATCAGATAACGCAAGCCGGGGGAGGTCGACACTCCCTGACGCTGACACCAGCGTGGGGATCCGGGGATCCGATGGAACACGCAGAATCGGCTCCATGGGAACAACTAGGTGTTCCCACGGAGGGCCCGTCATGTCGGACCCACTCCGTCCCAGCAATCCTTCGCTCGCCGACACCCGCTCGCTCCATGCCGGTCGCGACGGCCGCGCCACCCGCCGCGCAAAGGTCTGCTCCACCAGGAGTTCGCACGGTTCATCCGCAACGGTCTCGCCCTCCAACGAATCCACGCTGCACGATCAGATTGTCAACCTGACAGATCTGACCCCATTGCCTCTCCCCATCACGACGCCTCGCCACGGTCTTATGACCGGCTTCGATGCTGTCGGCGCTTTCCCTTTTGGGCCGAATCCGTATCGTCACCCTATGAATCGCGCCTCATCGAAGCCAGCCAGTCCGCCCGCGGGCGAACGGGCCGCCTGCGATGCCGCCAAGGAAGCCTGGAAGTCCGACGGCAACCGCTATACGGCGGAACAGCTTCGCGCACTGAGCCGCGACGCGCGCAGTGACCTCAAACTGCGCCCCACCACCACTCCCGTCCGCCATGCCGACTGAAGCGCCCAAGGTGGATTGGGAGCGGGTGAAGGCCTGCCTCGTGGCGCTTCATCGCGAGGCACGACCCTTTCTCAGCCGCGCGATGCTCATCGGTGGTGCGGCCTGCTGGTTCTATCGTCACCTTCTGGAACGCGCCGCCGACCCGGATTTTCCCGTGCCCGTCGCCTCACCCGGGGACGAGGCCCGTTGGTTGAGCAAGGATTAGGATTTCACGGGCATTTTTTCCGCCGATGCCGCGGCGCTGCTGCCACAACTCCTCACTCGCGATGCAAACGGGCGTGAATATCTGGCAGTGGAAGGCGTACGCTTGGGCTTCGCACAGGTGGGCCTGACAATTGACCCGGAGGCCGCCCGCGAAACATGCTGGGTCGCGCAAGTGACCGGCCCCGATGGTGAGCCAGTGGAGTTTTTCGTCGCCGACCCCGTGACGTTGTATCGCGAAAAACTCGCCCTGACCGAGCGCCGTAACGCGCCGGCGGATTCCCTTCATCTCGCGCTGCTGCGTGAATTTGTCCGCCACGAAGTCTGCGTCCAGGCCAGCGCGCTGGTTGCCGGCCAGGCGCTGGCCGACGCCAAGTGGACGCTGAACTTCCTGCTCCAAGTCCGTGACCGTGCCGGCGAGGTGCTGGATGACGACCGGGTACGAAGACGGTTGGGCAAAGCGCCGTTGGCCAATTCGGCCAACACCAGCGACCTCGCGTTGATTGACGAACTCGCCAACGTTCGCCTCGGCTGAGGTCGAAGGGGGGAAATGCAGATTCTTGGCGTGCTCCAGAAAACTTCGTCGCGGCCTGAAGTCTGCCAGGGGCCAACTCACTTTTGACCTAGAGCGGGGGGGCAATGGGGTCAGTGAGCCTGCATCGCTTTTCCAACTGCATGGAGACGGCTGAGGCGGGGTGGGCGAACGCGCACTTCATTTTGGGCTCGGGGATCGTTGAACGCAGGAAGACGCGCCGTGCGACCGCTCCGGGGTCGTGAGAATTTCAGGGCGCCGCTGGTCCGGGGGTCTCGCTGACTCGACCCACCGGCTACAGTCCACGACCCCTTCGGGGTCAGGCCGAAACGGGCCTGGGTGGAAGGCTTGGGGCACTTGAATCTGCGTCATCTGCGCCATCTGCGGATAAAACTGCGTTTTCCAAGGAGGCAATGGGGTCAGATCTGTAAGTTCAACATTTCCTTCAGCAAGGACTCCTGCTCGGGGTGTTTTGGCAGGTGCTGCCAGCACTGCCGAATGCCCTGTACCGTCGCCCCGTAGCTCCAGCTCAGGGGATCTCCCGCACCCCCTCGATCAGTCGCCAACCCAGGTGGCGCGTCTCCACCGCCATCACGCCGTTGCGCCCCAGTCCCCATACCGGCGCGTCATGTCGGACCCACTCCGTTCCAGCAATCCTTCGCTCGCCGACACCCGCTCGCTCCACGCCGGTCGCGATGTCCGCGTCGCGATGTCCGCGTCGCGATGTCCGCGTCGCCCGGATTTCACAAGGTTCATCCGCAACGGTCTCGCCCTCCAGCGTGTCTCCGCGGAACGATCAGATTGTCAACCTTACAGATCTGACCCCATCGCCCCAATCTGTAGTTCAAGCCGTTCTCCTGATGGGAGAAGTCTCCAGTGCCTTTCGGCGGTGGGTCCTATGCGGACCATACGACTGGCCTGTGGTACGGGACTGCGCCATTGAGGGTCTCCAGTGCCTTTCGGCGGTGGGTCCTATGCGGACCCAAAAGTACACCTTGCGCACAGGTGTCAGCGCCGGTGCGAAAACCTGCGGAATCCGCCGGTTTGGAATTCCCTATTGACACCGTTTT
>JBDNHZ010000362.1:0-12496 GCA_041688515.1 Verrucomicrobiota bacterium | reverse complement strand
CATCGCCGGCGATCCATCGGGCCCGCACCAGAGCCTGCACTTCCCACAACCGACCCCGGCGACGGTAGTATTCCGCGTGGGCAAGGACGGTGTTGACCAGAAGCCCCTTGTCTCCGTCGGGACGGAGCCGGGTATCGATGGCGTAGGCCGCGCCGAGCTCGGTGGAGATCGAAAGAAGGCTGATGAACTCGGCGGCCAGTCGGATGGTTTGGGGCAGGTCGGATTGCAGATCGTCGGTGATGAACATCAGGTCGAGGTCGGATCCGAAGGTGAGTTCGGCTCCGCCCAGCTTCCCGAGTCCGATCACTGAAAAGGGAGGGTGAACCAGGCGATGCCGCTGTTGAACGACTTCCAGGGCGTAGCGGACGCAGGCCTCGGCGAGATGGGACAGTTCGGACTGCGTCTGTTCCGGCGAAGCGAGGTCGAGCAGGCTGCGAAGCCCGATGCGCAATTGTTCTGCCTGCTGGTAACGACGCAGCCAGAGGGCTTGATCCGAGTCCGAGCTTCCGTGGCGGAGATCGACGAGCGTTTCTTCGATGGAGCGGATCCGGCGCAGATGTCCGGCGTGGAGGATCTCCTCCACCAGGTCCGGAGTGCGGATGGCGATCTCGCCCAGGGCTTCCGAACGGTCGAACAACCAGAGCAGCAGTTCAAAGAACTGGGGGGTGGCCGACCAGGCTTCATACAGGGTGGAACGGTTGCCATAGGTCTGGATGAATCGATCGAGCCGCGCCAGGACCCGGTCTGGATCGGATAACACCCCCACGACCCGGCTGGCGGCCGGGCGCGGGAAGGGGCTGCCCGGGCAAATGGACAAGAAATGGGGGAGCAGGGCGCGTCCGAGCAACCCGGTTCGTCGCGAGACATGGGACCAGCCCGGTCCCTCGACCAGTTCACGGATGCGCCGGGCTCCCAGGGGCGGGTCGCTGAAGCCGTGCTGCTTCAGGCATTGCACCCACTCGGACTCATGTCCGCGATCAGTGGAGGGGAGGTCGGAGGTCGCATCGCGGTGGCTGCGAATGCCGAGGAACTTGTCGTAGATCTGTCGGACTGAGTGCGCGTGGGCCGAGCGCTTCTGTTCGAATTCCGCGATCGAGTCGCACCCCATCAGCCGGGCAATTCGGGTCAGGCCGGCCGGGTCGACGGGCAAGGTGTGGGTCTGGCGGTACTCGTCCATCTGCAACCGGTGCTCGACGTTGCGCCAGAAGCGATAGGCCTCCGCCAGTTGGGATGATTCGATTGCGGACAACAGTTCGTACTCCGTCAGCTTCGCCAGCGCGGACAGGGTGGTGGGTGATTGCAGGAAGGGTTGTCGGCCGGCGTTCAGCAGTTGCAACGACTGGGCGATGAACTCGATCTCCCGGATGCCGCCACGCCCCCGTTTGACGTCGCGTTCGGCGTCGCCCTGCACGGCCTCGGTCTCCAACCGGGTCTTGGTTGAGGCGATCTCTTCCAACATCCCCTGGCTCAACGAGCGCGGGAATCGAAACGACTGGATGGTCTCCAGGAATTCCGCACCCAGTTGGCGATTTCCCGCCACAGGCCTCGCCTTGATGAGCATGAGGCGCTCCCAGGTCTGCCCCCATTCCGAGTAGTAGGTTTCGTAGGAGTCGAGCGACCGCGCCAGGGGTCCGGCATCGCCCTCCGGTCGGAGCCGGAGATCCACGCGGTACAATTGTCCCTCCGGACAGACACGGGCGACTTCGGTGCTGAACTGCTCCGCCAATCGACGGAAGAATTGGTGATTGGCCTGCGCTCCGGCCCGGGGTTCGGCATTCGGAAGCGGCGGATCCCGGAACACGAAGCCTTCATCCCCGTACACGAACATGAGGTCGACGTCCGAACTGAAGTTGAGTTCTTGTCCTCCCAGCTTTCCCAGTCCCAGCAGGCAGAAGGGCGTTGGGATCCATCGATGATCCGGCCCGAGATGCCAGGGCTCGCCATGCCGTGAGGCGAGTTGCGCACGCACCACCCGGTACACCCCGGCGAGGCAGACGTCGGCGAGGTCGGCGAGTTCGCGCACAGTGACCTCGACGGCTGCCGAACCGGATAAATCCCGTGCGGCGATGCGCAGTGATTCGCGCTCGCGGAAGCGGCGGATCTGGGCCAGGGCCGCCGCGTGATCGGCCCGGGCAAGCGTCTCGTCGAGGAGAGCGGCCGCCTCCCGGCGAAAGCCATCGAACTGACGCGGTTCCGCCAGCGCCTCGCGTCCGAAGCACCCCGGGATCCAGGCCGGTTCCCGCGTCATCAGCGCGGCGAGGTGACTCGACCCGCCCGCCACACGGACCAACGCGGCCGCGGATTCCGGGTGGATGCCGCGCAAAAAGGTCGAGCACTCCGGCTGCGAACGGAGCGCGTCGAGGACGCGTCGGGCGCGGTCCGGATCGACGGCCGTGGTCCAGAGACGGTTCCAGGGCGAAGCGGGCACGGACCGATGCTGCCATGGGTTGGGTCAAGCTCACAGAACTCAGAACTCAGTTCCCAGCCGCCCGGCTTTGACCTTTCCCCTTGCAGGATCGTGCCTATATTCCGGCCGCCATGCATTCAGTGACCACTGTCGCGCTCAGTCGCGATTGCGACGCCGTTCAAATTCCCGCGGGGAACGTCGTGACTCTTCCGGCCGGAACCGAGGTGGACATCACCCAGAAACTGGGGGGCTCGATCACGGTGCACGCCTTGGGCGGACTGTTCCGCATCGCACCCAAGGATGCCGACGCTCTGGGCATGACCGTCGAGGTGCCGGGCCCGTTGGTGGTGGCGGAAGGCAACGTGGACGAAAAGATGGTCTGGGAGACGTTGCGTTCGTGCTACGACCCGGAAATCCCGGTGAACATCGTGGATCTGGGGCTGGTTTACGACATGGGCATCGAGGACCTCCCCTCCGGCAACAAGAAGATCTTCGTCAAAATGACCCTGACGGCTCCCGGTTGCGGGATGGGAGCGACCATCGCCGGCGATGCCCAGCAAAAGCTCCTCTGCCTTCCGTCGGTGGAGGATGCCGGGGTGGAGATCGTCTGGGACCCGCCCTGGCACCAGAGCATGATCACCCCGGAAGGCCGTCGGTTGCTCGGGATCGAGTAGCATCCGGACGATTCCCCTCCTTGCCTTCCGCGCCGGGGCCTTCGTAAGTTCCCCGCTCCATGAGTCCTGGTGCAGAGTACCTGTGTCGCAGTCGGCGTCTGGTGGAAGTGGTCGAGGCGCAGTTGCCGGAGATCCGGATGGCCGCCCGACTGTTCGCCGACACCATCCTCGCCGGTCGAATGGTCCATTTGTTCGGCTCGGGTCACAGCCGCATCCTCGTCGAGGAGATGTGGCCCCGGTACGGATCTTTCCCCGGATTCAATCCGATCGTCGAATTGTCCCTGAGCTTCCACAACATGGTGGTCGGGGCCAATGGCCAGCGGCAGGCCATGTTCCTCGAAAACGTTTCCGGCCTCGCCGCCCGCATCCTGCGGAACTACGACCTGTCCCCGACCGACACCGCACTGGTCGCCTCCTCATCCGGTTGCAATGTCGTGCCGATCGAGATGGCCGAGGAGTTCCGACGCCGTCGCGTCCGGGTGGTGGCCATCATTTCGAAGCAGCATTCCGAGAAAAGCCGGAGCCAGCGCGCGGACGGGAAAAAGCTGCAGGACTTCGCCGAGATCGTCCTCGATACCGGTGCTCCGGTGGGGGATGCCATGGTCCGGATTCCCGGGTTGGAAACGCCGGTGGCCCCCGGATCGACCGTCGGCGGATGCCTGCTGGTGAACGCCATCAAGGCCGAGGTGGCGGAACGCCTCACCCGCGCTGGAAAGCCGCCCCTCGTGCTGACTGCCGGAGCGGTCGTCGGAGCGGAGAAGGCAACCCAACTGTTCGAAGCGGCCTACGACGAACACTCCCGCCGACTGGCCCGCCTCTATGCCGAACTCGGCGCGAAGCCCACGCGGGCTCGGACGGATCAGTCTGATCAGTCTGATCCTTCGGAGGCGGAGGAGGCGCGGTTTCCGCGGGCGGAACCCAGGCCGCGGCGGGCGCCGGAGGAGCGACCGGCCGAAGGGGGGACCGGGTGGAGCCCGGGTGCGGCGAAGCCACCGCTTCCGGCGGCGACTTCGTCCCGGGATCGGCCGGTGATCCGCCGTTCGCAGGGAGAGCGTTCCCGGGGGCGTTGAGCTGTTCTCTGGGGGAGATTGGCCATTGATTTGGTGGGGGAGATCCGGCTAGGGAAGGTGCATGGAATCCTGTCCCCTGCGCACCTCGGTCATTGGCAGCTATCCCTTTCCCTCCTGGCTGGAGATGGCCTCGCAGAACCTTGCCGCGTTTGGTCCGGACGATCTGGCCGAGCTGCAACGGGACGCCGTGGTGGTGGCGGTGCACGATCAGTTGGAGGCCGGGCTCGACGTGATCACGGACGGCGAGCAGACGCGGCTCGATTTCAATCTCTCGTTCTACGGCTACATCGAGGGCATCGAGCTTGAGTCCGCTTCACCGCGGCGCTTCGGGCCGCCCGCCCACGACCAGCGCGGGCGCCATGTGATCACCGGGGAGTTACGGGCTCCGCGGGGGTTGGGTGCGGTCGAGGAGTTCCAACGCTTGCAGAAGGCGGTTGCTGCGTCTCATCCCGGGATCGGCGTGACTCTGAAGGCCTCCGTGCCCGGCCCCTACACCCTCAGCGGGCGTCTGGTTCCGAACGCCGATTTGGGCTACGCCGACCGATGGGCGGTCGCCGAGGCTCTGCTGCCGCTGGTCCGACTGGAGTTGGAACGGTTGGTGGCGGCCGGATGCCAGGAGATCTCCGTCGATGAACCGTCGATGAGCTGTTACGCCTACCGCGAAGACACCCGGCGCTTTGTCGATTTGTTCAATCGGACCGTCGAATCCGTTCGGGGTCGAACGCGCGTCTGCACCCACCTGTGTTTCGGCAACTACAAGGCCCGTGCGGTCGGGCCGCGGCAGTTGGCCCCGATGTTTCCGGCCTTCCTCGATTTCCACTGCGACGAGATGCACGTGGAGATGGCCAGTCGGGAGTTTGCCGAGTTGGAATTGATCCAGCCGATCGCCCGTCGTTGCGATGTGGCGGTGGGGGTGGTTGATGTGAAGAGCTACTACGTCGAGACGCCGGAAGACATCGCCGCGCGGGTGCGCCGTTGCCTGGAGTTTGCGCCGGCGGACCGCCTCGTTTTCGCGCCGGACTGCGGCCTCAGCCAGACCGCGCGTTGGGCGGCCCGTCGCAAGCTCGTCAATCTCGTCGCCGGGGTGGCCCTCGCGCGGAAGGAACTCGGATTGCGTGCCGGGGCATGAGGGGGGAGTTTGGGCGGCGAAGTGAGGCGAGAAGATGATTCCCGGATCCGGGTGCCGAGGGGCATCGGAGGGTGGATGGCGGCTCTGATGTTGGGCGCGGCATCGGCCGCCGCAGCCTCCTCGACCCTCACCCTCCCCGGGGTTCTTGGCCCGGAGGAATTCGTGGTGGTCCGGTCTTCTCCGTGGTTGCCGTTGGCCAGTCGTCCGGCGCTGCTCCCCGGTTCGATCCAGGTCCATCGCCAAGGCGAGTTGCCGGTCGCTGGGGCCCTTCGAAGCCTGACCCGTCACGTCGCCGTGAGGGTGGGTTCTCCGCTGGATCCCGAGCTCCTCCGCCAGACCTCGGGCGCGATCTCCGTCCGTCCGCTCACCGCAGTCCCCGGGGTGTGGCTGCTGGAAGCATCGGACGCCGGCGAAGCGGTCCTGCGGTTGCATCGAAGCCTTCTGGCGGTCGCCGGAGTCGAGGCCGCCTGGCCCCTGATGGAATCGCCGCGGTCCACCCGAACGCTTCCAAACGATCCGTATTTGATCCGGCAATGGACCTTGAACAACACCGGTCAGACCCGGGGAACCGTGGGTGCCGATGCACGGGTCTTTTCCGCCTGGGACGAAGGTTACACGGGCCGCGGCGTTCTGGTGGCGGTTGTCGATGATGGCTTTGAATTGAGGCATCCGGATCTGGAAGCCGGGTTGCGGACCGATCTCGGCTGGGATTATCGGGACGAGGACGCCAGCCCGGCGGCGGTGGGCCTGGACGGCTTCAATGAGGACGGGCAGCCCCGGGCGGATTCCCACGGGACGGCGGTGGCCGGGATCATTGCGGCTGTCGCCAACAATGCGTTTGGGGTTGCCGGCATTGCCCATGGTTCCCGGGTGGTTCCCATCCGCGCGCTGCAACGGGCGATGACCGATGCGCAGGAGGCATCCGCGCTCGGGCATCAAGCCGCACTCATCGCCGTGTCGAACAATTCCTGGGGGCCTGATGACGACGGGAACGGGATCGTTTCGCCGGGGGTGCTCGCCGAGGCGGCACGCGAGTCGGGCGTCCGGGCGGGACGCGGTGGGCGTGGGATCATCTATGTGTGGGCGGCGGGCAACGGGGCGGAACAGGACGACGACGCCAACTACGATGGGTATGCCAACTCAATCTTTGCGGTGGCGGCGGGAGCGTTGACCGACCGGGGCGTGCGTTGCTCCTACAGCGAGAAGGGAGCCTGTCTGGCGGTTTCAGCTCCCTCGGGAAATGATGCTGTCCGAAAGCCGGGAACCTGGACCACGGACCTGCTGGGGAACCGGGGTTACAACAGCACGTCGATCACCGACGACGTGTCGGACAACCGGTTCACCGCGAACTTCAACGGGACCTCGGCCGCAGCCCCGGTGGTTTCGTCGGTGGCGGCCCTGATGCTCGAGGCGAATCCGCGTCTCGGCTGGCGGGACGTGAAGGAGATCCTGATGCGCTCGGCGGCGCTCACCGATCCGGACAACACCGGCTGGTTCCTCAATGGGGCCGGCCTCCGTTTCAATCATGAGTACGGCGCCGGCCGAGTCGATGCCGGGGCCGCCGTGCAAATGGCGCGCACCTGGACCAACCTTCCGTCGATGGCCCGCATCGTCCGAACCAAGGTCTCGCGCGATCTCATCACGATTCCCGACGGGGACCCTGCCGGGGTGACCCACCCCTTTCAATTCGACGAATCCCTGCGGGTGGAACAGGTGCGGTTGAAGACCGTGATCGAACACCCGTTCCGCGGCGAATTGCAGATCGAACTCATCTCTCCCTCGGGCACGGTCAGTCGGTTGTGGTCGCCTCATTCCGATTCCAGCCACGGATTGCAGCATCGGTTCATGTCGGTGTTCCACTGGGGCGAGCCGGCCGCGGGAACGTGGCAGGTGCGCTTCACGGATTATGTCTCGGAACAGGCGGGGTACGTGTCGGGATTGGAACTGGAGATCTTTGGCTCATTCCCGGATCCGGAGGTGAAGCTGACGGGACGACTTCTGGAAGCAGGCGGGTTCGAGATCGAGGTGAACGGCCATCCCGGGGCCAGCGGTCGGGTGCAACGAAGCGTGGATCTGGTGGAATGGACGGACGTGGCACCGGTGGTTCTGGCCGATGGCAAGGTCCGCGTGGACGAACCCCTTCGGGCCGACGGCGCGGTCTGGTACCGATGGGTGCAGGACCGGTGAGCCCGGTTCATCCTGAAAGCCGGAGTTGGATCCTCGGTGGATTGCGCTGCCGACCAACGGGCGCAAGTTCACACTGCCCCCGCCTGACTGGGATCCGCCTCCTCACGTCGGCAGCTACGGACGGGGCGGTGGGGTAGCTGCCGAGGGAACGAGGCGGATCCCAGACGAAGCAAAGCATGGGAGCGTCCGCCTCCTCACGTCGGCAGCTACGGACGGGGCGGTGGGGTAGCTGCCGAGGGAACGAGGCGGATCCCAGACGAAGCAGAGCACGGGAGCGTCCGCCTCCTCACGTCGGCAGCTACTCAGGTTGGGGTCGCCGGCCCACTGATCGGGGGCCCTGTCAGAAAGCGCCCCCCACCAACCGGAATCTCAATCCTCCCCAGCGTGCCTCCCGACGATCGTTGCGCACCGCGATGCCGAGCGCCCGCGACTGACCGATGACGACCACCAGCTTTCGTCCGCGAGTGATGGCGGTGTAGAGAAGGTTGCGCTGGAGCAGCAGGTATTGCTGAACCGCCAGGGGAATGACGATCGCCGGGAATTCTGACCCCTGCGCCTTGTGCACGGTCATCGCATAGGCCGGCGCGAGTTCGTCGAGTTCACCGAAGTCGTAGGTCACCATCCGCCCCTCGAAATCGATGGTGAGCTCCTGCTCGATCCCGTCCAGGGCGGTGATGCGTCCGACGTCCCCGTTGAAGACCTCCTTGTCGTAGTTGTTGCGGGTCTGGAGGACCTTGTCTCCGCGCCGGAAGTGGATGCCGAACTTCTCGATCGACGGCGTCTCGTCGCCGGGTGGATTGAGCGCTTCCTGAAGCACGCGGTTCAACTCGCGCACGCCCAGGGATCCCCGGTTCTGTGGCGAGAGCACCTGGACATCGCGGATCGGATCCAACCCGAAGCGCGTTGGAATCCGGTTCCGCACCACCTCGAGCACGGTGCGGGTGATGTCGGCAGGCTCGTTCCGTTCGATGAAGTAAAAGTCCGTGAGTTCCGAGCCGGAGTACGGCTCGGGCAACAGCCCGTGGTTGATGCGATGGGCGTTGGTGATGATCCGGCTCCCGGCCGCCTGACGGAACACCTCGACCAGGCGCACCACCGGGATGGCACCACTGTCGATGAGGTCGCGCAGGACCGAGCCGGGGCCGACCGAGGGCAGTTGATCGACGTCGCCGACCAGCAGCAGGGCGGCGGCCTCCGGCAAGGCACGCAGCACGGAATGGAGCAGGGGAACATCGACCATCGAAGCCTCGTCGATGACGAGGAGATCGGTGGGGAGTTGATGGTCTTCCTTGCGCAGAAATCCACCCGTGCCGGGATTCACCTCCAGCAACCGGTGCAGCGTGGAGGCAGGCAATCCGGTCGCCTCGGAAAGTCGGCGTGCCGCGCGGCCGGTGGGAGCGCCGAGGCTGCATCGGACCTGACGCTGAACCAGCAGGGACAGCAAGGTGCGGAGGATGGTGGTCTTGCCGACGCCGGGTCCGCCGGTGATGACCAGCACCCGATGCCGGAAGGCCGCCAGGACCGCATCGCGCTGGCTGGGCGCCAGGGATTGGCCGGTGCGCGATGCGGCTTCATCGAGCGCAGCGCCGACGTCGAGGTCGGGATAGGGCGGGAGCGCCCGGGCCGAACGGAGCATTCGGTCGGCGATGGCGTTCTCCGCATGACGCAGGTGGGGGAGGAACAGCAGATCGACGCCTTCGACGCGTTCGCGGACCACCTCGCGCACGGCGAGGCTGCGTTCAATCCCTCCCAGCACCAGCGCGGGATCCACCACCAGCAGGCGGGTGGCTTCGTCCCGCAACTCGTCCAGAGGCAGCGCGCAATGGCCGGCGTTGGTGGCCTGCAACAGGACGTGTTGAAGGCCTGCCTGGATCCGCGCCGGGGCATCCAGCGACAACCCCATCTTCTGGGCGATCTGATCGGCGGTCTTGAACCCGATGCCGCTGATGTCGCGGGCCAGTCGGTAGGGATCGGCCCGGACCATCTCGATGGCCTCCTCGCCGTAGGTCTTGTGGATGCGGACCGCCCGCGCCGTGGAAACGCCATTGGCATGGAGGAAGACCATGATCTTCCGAACCGCCTTCTGTTCGTTCCACGCCTGTTTGATACGCTGGCGTCGCTTGGGTCCGATCCCCTCGATCTCCTGGAGTCGGGCCGAGGCGTTCTCGATGACGTCGAAGATGCCGGCTCCGAACCGGGCCACGAGCTTCTTGGCGTAGATGGGACCCACCCCCTTCACCAGACCGGAGGCGAGGTACCGTTCGATGCCCTCGGGACTGTCCGGCGGCGTGACGTTCAGGAGGTCGGCCTTGAACTGGCGTCCGAACTCACGGTCCTGGATCCAGCGACCGCGGGCCTCGACCCATTCGCCCGGGGATACCGCCGGCGCACTACCAATGACGGCGACGACGTCGTGATGTCCGCGAACCCGAACCTTGAGGATGCAGAATCCGTTCTCCTCGTTGAAGAAGGTCACCCGTTCGACGAGCCCGGCGAGGGCGTCGCCGGGTCCCGGGTCGGCGGTCAGCGACAGATCATCCGGCACGGTTCAATGCGCCAACTGCCGGGCGGCGGCGGTGCGCAGGCGGGGATCCTCGGCGGTGACCAGTTCGTTCACGAGGGCTTCCGAGGGTTTGCCGACGGCGACATGGATCCAGGCGGCTTCAAGCCGAGCCCGGGGATCCGTCTGTTTCTGGAGCCAGGTGGGGACATCGGCCAGGACGCGGGGACCGCGCTGGCGGAGGAGGACGCGGGCCTGTTCCTGTTCCCAGCCGTTCTTCGACAGGGTGAGGTCGAGGAGTTGGGCGTCGGTGAGCTTGCCAATTTCCCGCTTCGTGGCGACCGCAGTGCCTTTGGCGGCGACCCGCCAGATCCGGCCGTGCTCGTGGTCGCGGCGCGGGTCGCGGAAATCGACCTCGCCGTGCTGGATGATGGGGTTGGACCAGTCGGCGATGTAGAGGCCGCCATCCGGGCCAAAGCGGAGGTCGATGGGGCGGAAGGTGACGTTGGTCGTACGGAGGAGGTCGGGCATTTCCACGGTCTGGAAGGTCGAGCCCATTTCCTTCACGCCGAAGCGCACCACGCGATGGGCGCGGAAGTCGCACGTGACCAGGTTGCCCTGCCAGTCGGCGGGGAACGCCGGGCTGTGGATCCGTTCGAGCGACGCAAACTTCGGATAGTTGCCGGGGCTGATGCTGTCGGCTTCCCGGCGCAGGTTCGAATAGGTGAAGTAAGTCGCCCCCTCCATCGCATGGTAGATGCCCTTGCCGCCGGCACCGTCGGTGAAGAACGAGTTGCCGTACTGATCCCAGTGATGTCCCCAGGGATTGCATCCGCCCCGGGTGAACACTTCGAGTTTCACCATCTCCGGGTTGAACCGCCAGATGCCTCCGGAGTTCAGCCGGGCCACCCCATGCGGCGTCTCGATGTGCGTGTGGGTGTAGATCGACTGGTTCATGTACAGATGACCGTCATAACCCCAGCGCAGGGTGTGCAGATTGTGATGCGTGTCCTCGGTGCCGAAGCTCGAAAGCACGATGCGCCGGGTGTCGGCCTTGCCGTCGCCATTGGTGTCGGTGAAGTGCAGCAACTGATGGCTGGCCGCCACGTAAACACCCCCGCGATTGTCGGGCAGCACCCCCGTGGGAATCAGCACGCCCTCGGCGAACACGGTGGATTTGTCGGCCTTCCCGTCGTTGTCAGTGTCTTCCACCACGATGACGGCGTCCTCGGCTTCCTGGCCGGGACGGATCTGGGGATAGACCCGGGAACTGGCGACCCACAGGCGGCCGCGATCGTCCCAGTTCATCTGGATGGGCTTGTTGAGCTGGGTGTTTTCCGCCCAGAGCGTGACTTCGAGGCCCTCAGCCACGGTGAAGGTCGGGATCGGCTGCTCCTTGTAGTTCGGGTCCCGGTGCGGTTGACGGGCTGCTGGTCCGGTCAGGCGCTCGACCTCAGCGACGACGTCGGCCGGGGCCTTGCCGGAGCCGCGGAGTTTCGCGATGCGCGTCTCCCACTCGGCGATGAGGGGCTCGAACTTGGGAATCTCACCGGCGTTCTGACCCTGCTCATGTTTCCGAAAGCCGAAGAGGTACGTCCAGTTGGCCGGGCGCCAGCGGTGAAAGAAGAGTTCGTTCTTCTTGCGGATGGCAGCGAGGAGGGGGGCGGAGACCCCTTCTTCCTCCGGCTTGGTGCCGGTCAGGCTCTCAACCAAACGGGGGGCCAGCATCGAGTAGCCCTGCTCGTTGAGCAGCACCGGCGTGTCGTAGAGCACCATGCGCAGTCGCGACAGGTTCCGGCTGAGCCCGAGCACATCGCCGTAGGTGGCCTGCCGCTCTTCCGCGAGGGCCTTGGTGGCCGTGGCCACCGACTCAAGGGCGCGACTGCGGTCGGAATCGGGCCGTTCCCCCTGCTGCTGGAGCGGCGAAAGCAGGACAAAACGAACCTGGCCGCCGCCCACCTCGTTGACGGCGTCCATCAGTTTCCCCAGTTCGGCACGATGCTGGATTGCACCCTCGGAACCGCCTTCGAGCGCGGCGGTCATGCCGTAGGAAAGGATGGCCACCGTGGGCTTGGCGATGGCCACCTGTTCCTTCACCCGCTTGAGCCACTCGCTGTCTGCCTTGTTCCAGTCGAAGCTGGCCCGGGCCTTGCCCATCGGGGTGTCGCCGGCCCAGGCGAGATTGCGGAAGGTGACGTTGCGATCGGAGAACGTGCGGGTGAGCGCGGCCTCCAGATGTCCGTAATCGACCTCGCGCTCCAGGAAGGTGTCGCCCAGGAACACCACCCGATCGCCGTCCTTCAACTCGAGTCCGGCAGCCTGGGCGCACGGGATCAGCAGGGCACAGGCAAGCCCCGCCGCTCGACGGACGGCAAGGAAAAGGCATCCACGGGAAAACGAAGTGGCCATGCGCGAAGCATCCGGGGCAAGGGCCGGGATTCAACCCTGAAAACCGGTCACCGCCCAAAACGGGGCGCATCTTGACAGTGCTCCCGCCCGACTGAGATCCGCCTCCTCACGTCGGCAGCT
>JBDNHZ010000044.1:0-15218 GCA_041688515.1 Verrucomicrobiota bacterium | reverse complement strand
GCTTGATCCGGTGGAACGGACGCATCGCTTTCGCGTGCGTCAGGATCGCCGTCTGCATCTGCAATATCAGATCCAGACGCACCCCCTCGACATGACCGATGTCACGGTCTGGATCGGCCGGGTCCAAGGCCACGACTGCGACGGGAACCAGGGCAAGTTCTGGCTGCTGCCCGCCGGCTACGGCGGGAAGGAGCGGCAGGAGTTCACCTTCAGCAACGACGGAGGCATCGCCTTGGTCAACACGCCGAACCGGTTTGCCGGCACCCTGGAGTCCTCCGCTGAGCTCACCGGGCCCTACGCTCCGGTCGCCGGCGCTTGGAGCCCGTTTGTCCCAATCGTGAACGCCGCCTCGCGGTTCTACCGGATCCGCTGAGGATCCATTCAAGGCTGTTCAACGGTGGGCCGGCAGCGGGACTACCAGTCTCCTGCCGGCCTTCTCCTATTTTCCGTGCTTCCTCTCCCACCCCGCCCTCCGCAACTCCGCGTCCGATTCCTGCGGCATCGTTACGGCCTGGGCGTCCGTGTGAATGGAACAGAACGTGGACGAGGGGGAAGAGGAGGAGAATTGCGATGCTGGCTAGAGCGCCCAGCGTCAGCAGCAGCTTGTTTCGCAGGTTCATGATCGAGTCGGCCTGCACGAGACGGCCGCCGGTGGCCGGTGTTGGGCCCGCAGCTGGCATGCGACTCCAACATCAGGGGGCCGGCGAAGTGCGGCAGGACGCGGGCAAGCGCTTGAACATCGCTGGTTTGCGCCCTGTTGCGCTAACGGTTTCCTGGTGCCGCCCCGTTCCAATCCTCACGTGCCGTGAGCGATCAACTCTGGGCCGGGAGACTGGCGGCCATGGCCGCATCCGATCCGAACTGCGTCGTTTCCGTCGGCAGCAGGAAGAGCGAGGCGACTGTCATGAACAACCCCGTGAACACCAGCCCGCCGGCGAATTCAGGATTGCCGCCCTTTGCCCTTCCGTTTCCGCGTTCACTACGGGGCCGAGCACCAGTCCGAAGAGCACGAAGACGGGATACACGAGCGCAGGCCGCCCCAGCTTCCGGCACAGGTCGGGCACGGCCATGAAGAGGAGTATCAGGCAAATGATGGCTTCAATGTCGTTCATCACGAGGCAGATCGGGTTGCAGGACGAGGCTGAACGCGTCAAGTCGGGCGGGAAGGCGGGGAAAGAACAAAAGTCCCGGACTTGAGATGCAGGTCCCGTTGCGGGAACGGAATCTCAATCTGATTTTCGCGCAGGCTTCTTTCGATGGCGAAATAGAGCTCACTGCGGAACCGTCGCGGCGTGAGGGTCATCTCCGAGGTCCAGACCCCCAACTCGAATTTCAGCGCACTGTCGCCGAAGCCGTCAAAGTAGACGGATGGCTCCGGCGTCTTGAGCACCTTGGGATGGGCTGCCGCCACTGCGAGCAGCACGCGCCGGAGTTTTTCCACGTCCGTTCCGTAGGCCACGCCGAGGGGCAGACGCATCTGCACGCGCGAGTCGCCGTGGCTCCAGTTGGTGACCGGTTGCGTGATGAAATAGGAGTTCGGCACGATGATGGCGATGTTGTCGTTGGTGATCACGAGGGTGCTGCGCAGGCTGATCTTCGTGACCGTGCCTGCCACCCCGCTGACCTCGACCCGGTCACCGATCGCGATCGGCCGCTCGGCCAGGATGATGAGTCCGCTGACGAAGTTGCTGATGATGTTCTGCAAACCGAACCCCAGCCCAACGCCGATGGCACCCGCGATCACCGCCAACGAACTGAGGTCCACACCATTGACCTGGAGCGCGATGTAGAAGCCCAGGGCGACGAAGAGATAACCGATTATCTTGCTCACGGCGTACTGCAGCGGCAGGTCGAAGCGGGTGTGCTTCACGGCGCGTTGCACGATGAACCGCCGCAACAACGAGTTCCCCACCAAGATCGACATGAGCCAAAACACGATCTTCACCAGGGTGAGAAGGGTCAGCTGGTTGTCGCCCAGCTTGACGAGCGGGAGTACGAGAAGAGCCTGCAGTTGACTCAGGATTTCGCGGGCCAAGTCGTTCATGCCGCAGTTTGCCGAGTCTGTAATCTTGCGACGACAGATTTGTCCGCGGGAATTCCGGCAGCGGTGAACTTGCGGAAGGGAGCGGAGAACTCACAACAATGGAAGGGACAGAGGTTGGTGGGCCTTTGACCGTCCGAGGCCACCAACCGCCACGGGTTTAGCAGAGTGTTGGCTCAGCAAACGAGGACACGGACGAACGGGTGGCGGAGCTGCAAGGGTTCTGCGGTTTCCCGCAGGTCCTTCTCTTCCACCCAGCGCGGCACTTTCCGGGCGACGGAACTCAACGTCCACTGTTCCCGCCAAGGATCGCCGCCTGAATCGCCTGCCGGTAGCGGGCCTCGGCCTGCTTGAGATCGCCCGCCCACCGGGACACCGCTCCCATCGTCGCGGGAATCATCCCAGCCGGATAAATCTCCCGACACGCATCGAGCGTGTTGGTCCGCTCCGTCAGGCGCGCGAACGCCACCAGGCAATCCACCCGTACCGCAGCTCCCCTGAAATAGGTTCGGCACAGGGAATCCGTCAGCAGCTCAACGAGCTGGGCGGCGCGGCGGCGGCACGACGGCCGCCGCCCCCGGATCCGCCCTGCTCACGGCCCGATCGGCGAGCGCCCCAGGCATCTGATCCGATAGAATCGGTCGCCCGCTGCATTCACCGTATCGGTCACGGTCGTGGTTGCCGAATTGCCCACCACCGTCTAAAGCACGATCCAGATTGGATCGGCAAGGGCTGCCTTGTACTCCACGCCGTACGCTAACCCCGAAATGCTAGTGAACGTCAGGCTCAACTGATTTCCAGACAGCCCATAGTGATCCACCGTGGGCGAACTGCATACGGAGTCCTCAATCGTGACGGTCTCCGAACACATGGACACGTTGCCGCGGATATCGGTCGCGGACCACGTGCGGGTAATGACTTGGGGCGAAACCCCGTTGGTCACCGTCGAAATCTCCTTGATAACAACGTTGGTACCGCTGCCGGCATCCCATGCCACCGGGGTATGGAACGCCCATTCCTGACCCAACGACACCGTCCGCCTCGTGTCGCAGCACGAACCCACGACCGTGACGTTGTCGAGCAGCGGCGACGGCGTGTTACCCGCATTGGAGAGCCCTGGATCGCCATAACTAGAGGCATCCTTGAACGAGAGGACATAGGCCCCCGGGGCGCTAATCACGAACGCGTGGAACGCGTGTTTCCAATTGGAGATGGCGTTCGCAGGCAGCGTCGAGTTGATACTGAACGGCGGCGTGAAACGGTCCGTGAAGCTCGCCACGCCCGCGATATCGGCGGTGAACCCGGCCTCCCGACTCCCGTTGATCGAGGGCTCCGAGTAAGAGTCGTACCCGATCCAATAGGTGCCGGCCACCGGGAACGTGACCGTCGTTGACACGACTCCACGGGGATCCGAGTCCTGGAATGCGCCGTTAAAATAGAGGTACAGATTCCCGTCTGATGCGGGACTGTAACCCGTGCCCGCAAGCGAGGTATGCGCCCCGTTCGCCCAATAGAACGCTGCGGCTCCCACAGAAGCGACGTTCCGTCCGTCGATCGAAATGGAACCCATCGGCAGCGACTTGAGCGACACGCCCACGTTGAATGCAGGAACCCCGGTCTCGAAACTCCCGTTCTGGACCAGATTCGCCAGCGAGTCCGCACAGACGAACACAGGCGGCGAGGTGGTGGCCCCGCCATTGTTGAACGGGGCAAACGAGTAGAGCGTCGTGCGGCCCGTGGCAGGGAATTGCAATGATTCCGCTCGCAGGCACAGGCCCCCTGCAAGCAGGCACAGGGAGAGCGCAATGACCCGGGTGGGATACCGGGTGAAGAGGAAGTCGGCTTTCATGAAGAAAGAGGGCGAGTGCACGGACTGACAGGAATCCGAATCCGGGCACATTGCGGCGACGCAGAGGGGGATGTTGTTGGACCAGTGGAGCGGAAACAGCGTCCGCCCACCACCCGGCGGTGTCAACGCGCATGGACGACCTCGAACAGGCAGGGGCACATCTTGACACTGCCCCCGCCCGACTGGGATCCGCCTCCTCACGTCGGCAGCGACGAACGGCCCGAGGGGTAGCTGCCGAGGGAACGAGGCGGATCTCAGGCGAAGCGAAGCCCGCAGACGTCCGCCTCCTCACGTCGGCAGCGACGAACGGCCCGAGGGAACGAGGCGGATCTCAGGCGAAGCGAAGCCCGCAGACGTCCGCCTCCTCACGTCGGCAGCTACCCAGGTTGGTGTGTTCTTTGGCGGATCGGATACCGGAACGAGTCGCTGGGTGTGGGACGGATCCCGGGCCGACATGGCCCGAAGAAATGTCTGGGAACTGGGGCCAACAATTATTCAACCTGTCCCCGAATGCGAAGGATAAGATTGCTGAAATGTCGGGACGAAGGGTTGGCGTGCTTTTCAAGAATTCAAGGAAGCAACTCACTGATGCAAACAGAAGCAGGCCATGCGAAGTCATCCATCACGATTTCCTGACTTTCTAGTGGTTGGCGCCGCCAAATCGGGCACGACAACCTTGCATCATCATCTGGCGAGACATCCCCGGGTTTTCTTGCCCAAGGGAAAGGAGTTGTGGTTCTGGCATCAGAACCGGAATCCGAACCAAGGGATCTTCTCGTTGCCCAATACTTCGATGCCCATTCGCTTGGAAGATTATCTGGCCCACTTTCGTGAAGCCCATCCAGACCAGATTCTAGGGGAGGTTTGTCCCTCCTATCTCTACTACCACGAGTACACGATCGAGACGCTGAAGGAGTTCCATCCGAACTGGCGCGATGTGCGGATCATCATCCTGCTCAGGGATCCGCTGGATCGGATCCGCTCTGAATATCGATTTGTGCGGGCGATGCGCCTGGATCCCGAGCGGCTGAGTTTTGCTGAGAGCATTCGACGGGAGGAAGAGCGCAAGAAGGACAACCGATTGCTGCTGGATCTGCATTACCTGGCACTTTCGATGTACACGGATCAAGTGAAGGCCTACTTGGACGTCTTCCCCAATACCCGCGTCTATCTTTTTGATGAGTTGACTGCGACTCCGGAGACGGTGCTGCGGGATGTGATTTCTTTCCTGAATCTCCCCCCGTTGACCGAGGCGGGTGTGGATCGTTCGGAAGTGCACAATAAGACGGTCCTACCTCCGGTCTCGAGGTCTCGAACCCATGGGACGATTCACGATATGGCGTCGACGATCGGCCGGATGCTGCTGCCTCCTGCGGGACGAAAGCGCGTCCGCCAGACATTGGGATCCTGGTTCTTCAAGCCGGATCAGGTGGAATACGATCCCGCCACCCTTGATTGGCTCAGACAACAATTGAGACCTGATGTCGAGCGGTTGAGTGGCCTGCTCCAGCGGGATCTTTCACACTGGCTGCATTAACCCCTGGAAAATCCGATGATATTCTGGCTTTATGGGAGATCTGGTGCAGGTAAGACCAGCTTGGCCACTGACCTTGAGAAAAGGTTTGCCGCCGACGGACTCAAGGTCTTTCTGCTCGATGGTGACGAGTTGCGAACCGGATTGTGCAAGGATCTAGGTTTCACTCCGGAAGCCCGGACGGAGAACCATCGGAGGGTCGCCGAGTTGGCCCGGTTGATTGCGCGTCGCGGTTTCCTGGTGATTGCCGCGACCATGGCACCCGAGGTGACGCAACGTGATGTCATCCATCAAGTGTTGGGGAAAGGTGTGCGCTGGATCTATGTGGACGCGCCGATAGGGGTATGTGTCCGGCGTGATCCCAAGGGGCTTTACGCCCTCGGCGTGCAGGGAGGGTCGAATTCAATTCGGACCTATCCGTTCGATCCACCGAGAAGCCATGAACTGCACCTTCATCTGCCGACGGATCAAATGACGCTTGAGCAGGCGGCTGATTGCCTGAAGAAGTATTGCGACAGGGTGCTTGCGGAGCAAACCGATCCCCTCCTCTGAATCCCGAAGTCTGTCGGCCTGCCGCCGCCACGGAAGTATTGAAGAACCTCGAGAAGCCAGCAGCGCGGCGAGAATTGACAGGGATTCCCAGTTGAAATCGCTAGTGAGAGCACCGGGGCCGGATTGAGGCCGTAGCCTGCGGACTTGGGGGATTCCCTCACGGGATTGTCCCGCCAAGTCCGCAGTCCGACGTCACCCGACGGCGGAGAACATGCCTATGCGACATGAACACGGGTCCGATCGCCCGGTCAGTTGCCGCCGGAACCTGCCACGCGATAGAAGCCTTGCGGCGCGGTGGCGGGCGCGGTGTAGGTTCGTACACTGACCGTGGCGATGTCCGCCCAGGGTTCGGTCAGGACCGACTTGAACTGGACACGGAAGGGAGCGAGCCCGCCGGTCCAGCCGAACACCAAGCCTCCCGCGCCAAGGGTCGGGGCGACGAGCACCGGAGGCGCGGGCGGCGCATCGACGATACGGAAGAGCTGCAGGGCGTTGATGGCGGGCTGGTGGCCGCTGCCTCCCGAACCCGCCCAGAAGACGGACAGGTTCAGCGAGCCGTCGGCGGCGGGTGAAACGTTGTCGAACCGCACGTAGTTGCCCGTGTCCCGTTGGGCAGGATTGGTGCTGATCGAACGTCTGAAGGCGGGATTGGCGATGTAGGGGAGGCCGGTTTCAGAACGGCCCGTGATCGTCGGAGGTGTGGTGGCGCCGGTGAGCGTGTAGTCCTGCTCGTAGGCCGCCAGGAAGTCGAAGCCGACGCTATAGGCGATCAGGCCGTACCGGCCGGCGGGGACGTTGTTGAGCGTGAGGATGACCGACTCTGTCGGAGTGCCCGCGGTGACCATACCCTGAAAGAGAACGCCGTTACCGGAGCCGGTCGCCAGCGTGCCGCTGTACCACGTTTCAGTCAGGCCGACGGCGGTGAGGGTTACGGGAACGGCGGACCCGGCGGCGTCGTTCAAGGCGACGGATTCAAAGGTGAATCCGGCGAGGTTGTTCCAGTTTTCCTGCGGGACCACGCCCGCCACGTCCTGCGAAACCAATTCGCCGGGCAACCCGAATCCGCCGCCCGCGAAGTTGATGCCGACGAACGGCCGCTGAGTGGACGGTTCGCCGGCCGTCACGGTCAGTGTGGCCTCGTCGCTGAGCTTATCGGCCCCGGCCACGCTGATGCGGACCCGATAATGCCGGCCGTTGTCCGCGGCGGTGAGTGCGACGGTGGTCAGCACGCGCCGATTTGCGCCGGGAATTTCCGCGCCGTCGGCCAGCCACTGATAATAGGCCGGCTGATCGGAGCCCTCGAACGTGACGGAGAACGTCGCGTGTCCGCCGCTCGGCGCGCTCGTGTTCGCCGGCTGGGCGGTGATGTCGATCCGCCCGAGGTCGGGGTTGACCCAGGTTGAGATGCGGGCCCCACCGAGCAACGGCAGGTCGCCCGGCGCGGTGGCATCGCCGGCCCGACGGGTGGCGACCCGAAGATAAACGTCGCCGCCGCCCTGCTTCAAAAGGCCGACCAGCGCGTAGCGTTGTCCGGACAACAGGTCTGGTGAAGTCCCGACCGGCGCCTCGGCAAACTCGCGCGGGGTCAGCACCAGATTACCGAATGAAAGGAGGTTGGCCTCGGTCGGGTCGGAGCTGAGCGACAGATCGGCCTCGTCGTCGTTCGCCACGAAGAACTCATACGCGGCGTTCTGGCCGGGGATGAAAAAGGCCGAAAGCCTCGCGCCGTAGTTGTCGGTCTGCGGAGCGCGGTCGAGGCCGAACCCTCGGACGTACTCGACGCGGTCCGGCTGGCGGGCCGCCAGCCGCGGATCGTCCAAGAACGTCTGCATCTGGTTCCCGGCGAGACCGTAGTAGATTTCCTTGGTCGCCCAGCCTACGACCCGCGTCCACGCGGTGAACCGCACCGTGGAGTTTGGCGCGACCGGCGTTCCCGACGTTTCACGAACGTTGTTGACCGTGATCGTGTAGCGGACGCCCTCGGTCTGTGCCGAGGTGCTTAGGATCACCATCCGTGCGTCAGCGGTGCTGAGGGTGGCGGAGTTGACGGCCACGCTGCCGCTGATCTTGAAGTTTTCGGCAACCACGCTCGCCGGCGACAACGGCCGGGTAAAGCCGACGACCACGGTGTTGAGCGCGGCGGAACCGACCGCCGAGGAAAGCTCGGGGGCCACCGGCCGCGCGCCGGAGTTGGCCAGCGCGTCGAGTTCCGCCGGGGTGAGGTTGGGGTTGGTGCTGAAGACGAAACGGTCGAAGGACATGCCCGCCTCGCGCGTGCCCATCGTGAAGGTCACCGGCGCCGCCAGGTCGCCCACCGCAACCGCGTACGTCTGCGTATCAGGCTCCCGCCGCCACGCGTAGGTGTTGTTTGCCGGCGCCGTCGTGTCGTTCGATGTCGTGCGGTAATAGGTCGACTGGTCCGCCACCGTCGAATACGCCCCGAAAGTCAGCCCGAACCACGAGCTGTTGGCCGTGAACGCGTCGCCCGCCGTCCGCGCCGCGTCGGCCTTCCACCGGTAGTAGATGTAATACGAGCCGCTCGCCGAGAAGCGGATCCGGTACTGCGCGAAACTGTGCGGGCTGTCTCCCGTGCTGTTCGTCCCGTCGGCCACCAGCGCAGCGCCGCCGCTGGCCGCCGCGTCCGCCACGTTCGTCCAGGTCTCGGGCGTCCCGGGGATGATCAGCGCCTTGTCGCCTTCGGCCTCGAAAGCGACATGGGTTTCCGTCGCCCCTTGGTTCACGATGTCCGTCCCGGAGTTGGCCAGCGCGTCGAGTTCCGCCGGGGTGAGGTTGGGGTTGATGCTGAAGACGAAACGGTCGAAGGACATGCCCGCCTCGCGCGTGCCCATCGTGAAGATCACCGGCGCCGCCAGGTCGCCCGCCGCCACCGCGTACGTCTGCGTATCAGGCTCCCGCCGCCACGCATAGGCGTTGTTCGCCGGCGCCGTCGTGTCGTTCGACGTCGTGCGGTAATAGGTCGACTGGTCCGCCACCGTCGAATACGCGCCGAAGGTCAGCCCGAACCACGAACTGTTGGCGGTGAACGCATCGCCCGCGGTCCGCGCCGCGTCGGCCTTCCACCGGTAGTAGATGTAATACGAGCCGCTCGCCGAGAAGCGGATCCGGTACTGCGCGAAACTGTGCGGGCTGTCTCCCGTGCTGTTCGTCCCGTCGGCCACCAGAGCCGCGCCGCCGCTGGCCGCCGAGTCCGCCACGTTCGTCCAGGTCTCGGGCGTCCCGGGGATGACCGTTCCCGAGCCCTCGGCCTCGAAGGCCACATGGTTCGCGCCACCGCCTTGAAAGATGGTCGTGGCGTTCAGGGATGGCACCGTCAGCAACGTGGCGACGAGTCCGCTGAGGGCGGCAATGTTTTGGAAGAGGTTTGGGAATCGCATAACAGTCCTGAGACGAGTCGATACTTCCGTCAAGACGCCACCTATCCGGTGTGGAAGGCACACGCCCTGATGGAACAGACAATTGGGAACTTCTTTTTATTATCACCTGCCGCTCCGGATGTCCCGTTATCCTTGGTGCGGCTGCAAACCGATACCTAGGTATTGGTCCGGAGTTACCACAAGCCGGCTAGCTGCGGGGATCGTCAGCGGTGGATGATGCCACGCCGGAGCGCCTCCAAGGTCGCTTGGGTCCGGTCGCTGACGCCAAGTTTGGCGAGCAGATTGCGCATGTGGAGCTTGACCGTGGATTCCGCGATGGCGAGACGGTCGCCGATTTCCTTGTTGCTGAGCCCCAAGGCCACCAACTGGAGAACCTCGGACTCACGGGCGCTTAGACCCGGGCGTCCAATCCGATCGGCCAGACGCATGGCCAGGCCGGGAGGAAGATACCGTTCGCCTCGGGCAGCGCAGCGCAGGGCGTGCAGCAATTCATCCCGCTGGATGTCCTTGGTGAGGTAGGCGAGCGCGCCGGCTTGGATCGCCGCGTACACGTCGTCCTCCCCGTCATCCACCGACAGCATGACGATCCGTGCGTCGCGAAATTCCCGGCGAATCAGCGACGTGGTCATCACACCGTCCTGATCCGGCAGGCGACGGTCCATGACCACGACGTCGGGCTGGAATTCCCGGAACAACGCCACCGCCTGCGTCCCGGAACCGGTCTCCGCAACCACTGTCATGTCCGATTCCCCGTTCAACGAGGTGGCCAGGCCCATGCGGACGAAAAAATGGTCGTCCACGAGCAGGATTCGGATGGTGCCGTCTGGATTCATGCGCGAACGGGATCGCGATCGCGCTCGAGGGAAAAGGCCGGCAGCGAAGGCAACCGCGCCTGCCGGGTGTCCACCTCCACGCGAACGATGGTTCCCGCGCCGGGGCAGGTGTCGATCTCAAGGCGGCCGTTCATCTTTCCAGCCCTTTCGCGCATTCCGAGCAGACCGAAGCGGCCGGGGAGCGCCGCGCCTTGCTCCTTCTCGAACCCCGCGCCGTCGTCCGACACCTCGATCACCAGCCCGGTTTCAGCGTATTGCAGCGCCACTTGCACGCGCTTGGCCGAGGCATGCCGCACGGCGTTGGTCACGGCCTCTTGCGCGATACGGAGGAGATGATTTTCCCAAATATCGGGCAACCGTCGGACCGCGCCTGAAACAACGATTTGTATCTCGGGCCGGCCGTGGGGAGGGATCAGCGGGAGCAGCAGGCTGCGGAGCGCCGCCGGCAGGTCGTGAGCCTCGAGTTCGTAGGCGCGCAGGCTCCAGACCGACCGCCTGGCCTCGCCCTGCGCGTGCCGGAGCATGGACCGCGCGGTGTGCAGGTAGCCAAGCGCCTTGGCCGGATCTTCCTCCAACCGCGCCGCCGCCGCGTCGAGCTGGATCGTGATCCCGGCCATGTCCTGGCCGAGCGAGTCGTGAAGCTCCCGCGCGATCCGAGCCCGTTCGTCGAGCAAGGTCTGCTCGCGGAGCTGGCGGCCGATCACCCCGGTCTGCCGCCGGACCTGCCGCCGCAACAGCAACGCCCAGCCCGTCGCCACCGCCAACAGCGCCAGACACCCCGAGAGCAACCACAGGGCGTTTCTCAGCGGCACCCCGCTGGCAGGGGCCATCAGTCGCACATCCTCCGCCGATCTCAGCACCATCTTGAAAACTCCCGGCATGTCGGTCCATGCGCCGGTCTCGCCCGGTCGCAACAGGCTGACTCCAGTGACCCGATAGCGCCCGCCCGGCTGGAGGGATTTCCATTCGGAAACCGGGCTCTTTGCGTCGAGGCGCGCGTGAAACGTGGTGTACCCATCCCTCAAGATCAGAATGTCTTCACCCACGCCCCGAAGGTGTTCGACGAGGTCTGCGGTGATCTCGACCAGTTCAGCATGACGACGTTGAGCGAGCACGTCGGCCGCTTTCAACGAAACCGCCGCCGGCTTCGCACCCGAACCGGTACGGTGAAAAACGGAATCTTCCAGGACCGCGTACCCTTCGCCGATACCGGGAAAACCGACCACATCCACCCTGTCACCCGGCCAAAGGCTGTCGCGCTGGCGGCTTTGCACCCAAGCGCCGCCGGAGGGATCGCTCACGAAAAATCCCTCCCCGGCCTTTTGCAACGTCACCGTTCCGCACACGCGGACGCGGTTTCCATCGGGGTTGAGATTGAAACGCAACAGATCCCCGACGCTGCTGATCGCCAACGAAAAGGGATCCGCTCCGCCGACACCGTCCACCGAGATCATCTGGGGCGTCGGAACCAGCACCTCTAGGCCCGCCGACTGCATCTTGTAGTTTGCCCTTACCGAGAACACGCCCCGGACACGCGCTCGCGACCCGACCAACTGGGCAGGGTCGGTCGTCAGCCGCACTCCGAACGGCAGGGATGCGACCAACCTTCCCTGCGGAACCTGCAGGCCGAGGATCGTCCGACCGTCCTCGACCGAACCCGAACGGATCAGGCCGCAAACCTCGACCCACTGGCAATGTTGAGCGATCCGCGAAAACGCGTCGTCTCCCAGCGGCTGCGGCTCAGGAAACGGCTCCTCGCCCAGCACGTCCACCGTGGCCGTCGTCTCGCACGGCCCGGCGATCAACGGCGAAAACGACCCGACTGAGGTGATGCCGGACACTTCGACCCGGCTCCCGGCACGGAGCGGGCGAACAGGCGCAGTCGGGACATTGACAATCACGAAAATGCCGGCCGACCGGTCCTGTACGAATGCGAGGTACGCGGTGGGATCGCAAAACGTGACCACCCCACGTAGCTTGACCGGATGTCCCCGGCGGGCTTCCTCTGTGCCGAGCAGACGAACCTGCTGCGCGCTGGTCAACTCGGCTCCGACGTCCGGCAACGGCTGTGCGTCAATTGACGGGCACAGCGTCAAAAAGATCACACCAAGGCCGCCCAACAATCCAGGTCGGAGCAAGTTCACGGGAGTTCCTGCAAATAGGGGAGAACAGCTCCGGAGGCGCAAGCATGGAGTCAGGCTGTTCCAACGGCCGAGCGCATCCCAATTGCCCGCAAGGCGGCCAAACGCCTTCGGGGCGGCACCGACTTGGGGTGATGGAGTGACAAGAGGGCAACGGGGTCACTCCCATCATTTCGACAGGGTATCCTTGAGGCGATCGGCGAAGAGCGCCATTTCGGGTCGGCTCGCTGACAGGCTACGGAAGCGCCTCACCCCCTGCGCCAGCGTGCCGTAGGTGACCTCGGGCACTTCCCCCACCACCTCCACCAGCGTCCAACCGAGGTGTCCCGTCGCCACCGTTACCACCCCGTCCCGGCCCCAATCCCCGTACCGCTCCGACATCTCCCGCCACGGCCGTCCCAGGATCCTTTCGGCCGCTGCGACGATCTGGCGCCATTCGGGCCGCCGACGCCTCGCCGCCTTCCGCATCTCGCCCTGGCTCTTTCCGGGGTGGATTGCCGCTCGACGGATGAGCGCCTTGGCATCCTTGACCGTTCCCAGCACCACCCCGCCCACCAGCCCCACCCACGGATCTTCAAGGTGTCCCTGACCGATCGGTGCCTCGGTGTATCGCACCAAAGCCGCGCGTTGCTCCCCCGGGCGTCGGCCGCCACACCCGCCGCGGATCCGATCCGTGGACATCCATTCGGGCACAGGTTCCAATCCCGCGTACCCCGGCCACGAACTCCACCGATGTCCCCGCAGCACCGCGATCCGCCGCGCCACCAGTTCCGCCGCAGGATCCGGACATCCGAGCACCTTCGCCCGGCGTTGGTCGTCCTTTGACAATCCAAGTCCGTCGATCCGCACCGGATTCAGGTGCAGATACCGCGCCACGCCGTCCAACTTCGATTCGTCGCGGATCAGGATTCCCTTGAAACGCCCCTGGAACACGGGTCCCCGCCGCCGATGCGTCCCGTTGAAGCGGACCGAATAGCTGGTCTGAAGCCATCGGAGCGTCTCGCTAAGATCGGCGCGACGGCACCGCAGCAGCAGGTGGTAATGGTCGTCCATGAGGACGAACGCGTGGATCTCGGTCCCGAAACGTTCAGGAAGCTCCGAAACCAGACCGAGGAACCGGCGCCGGTCGTCGTCGTCGCGGTAGATGGGCGACCCACCATTGCCACGGCTCATGACGTGGTACCATCCGTCCGGCACATGAATTCGTAAAGATCGAGCCATGTCCGAAAGCTCCCACAACCCAACTCTTTGTCAATGTTACGAGACTGACCCCATTGCCCTATTTTTGGGCTGGATCCATGTGGATGCACCGCTTTAAAGTCTGCATCGAACGCGATCCCAAGGGGCTGCATGCCTGCGCTGCTGGGGATCGCAGCCTGGGGATCGGTGATCCCTCATTCTGTAGGCGGAAGTGGGCGACGGATCCGATGCACCTGCATCGCCATGCAGTCAGGAACGGCGCCGACGCAGCCATACTCCACCGAAGAGGGCGAGAGTTCCGAGAGTTGCCCCCCAGGTTTTTGCCTCAGGAATCTGATTCAGATCAAAATCCCCCAGTTTCACCTCGAAGATGAGCTTGCTGTTGGAAGTATCGGGCGCCCCAACCAACGAATGGACCAGGTTGCCGGTCAACACGAAGTCGTCCCGGTAATCGTTCAGGAGGTTGTCGTAGAGAAGAAAGCCGACCGACCTCGTGGCATCGCCGAAGGCACCGGAGATGTTGAGGGCGGTCTGCGGGCCGCTGTTGTCGTAGTCCATGCTTTGGGCGCCCCCGCCATTGATGGAGATGGAAAGGTCCGACACCCCGATGGACATCGACTGGCCTAGCGTAGGAGGAATCACGGTGGCGAGGCGGATCACGAGGTCGCGTTGCAGATGGGTTTCCTGATAGGAGGCAGGGGGGGTGACGCCGCCCAGCGTGGGGGCGGTTCCATTGACAAATGAGGACACCCGGTCATTGACGTAGGCAGTGGTCGCGGTGGAGGTGATTCCCCCAATGGTGATGGAAGCCGCACCAGTGCCGGTGGTGTCGGTGCCCGTCCAGGTATAGCTGATGGAAAACGGGTAAACCGTGTCGTTGACCCAGGTGCGGTCTATGTTGTCGGACTGGGTGCCCTGATTTCCAAGCGGTGAAGGCTGACTGATGATGCCAGCTTCAAACAAGACACCTCCACCGCTGTTGTAGCGGGTGATCCAGACCATGGAGGCGTCGTAGATATCCGACGGGCCAAAGGAGTTTTCAAACCACCAAGGGAGGTCGCGGTGAGGAGCGACCCAGTTCGGGCGAACCGGAGCGGCAGGTCCTGGAGGAAGATAAATTCCAGTGATTTGAGCTTGGACGGCCACCCACGCCCCGGCTAGCCCACCCAACTTTTGCAAGAGTCTTGTATTAACCATCATCGATCTTTCAAGTCTTCTACCACTCGGGCCAATGTCAACTCAATGAATGGGGGGGGCAGCTGCGACTTCGTTTGGAGGGGAGCCTTGCCGCTTTACCCCCCGATTCACGGGGGATAATCTCCACCCCTTCCATGGCAACACTTGAACGGGCGATTGCACTTGCCGCCGCCGCCCACGCCGGTCAGCAGGACAAGGCTGGCCAGCCTTACATCTTTCATCCGCTTCGGGTCATGCTTCGGGTGGATTCCGATCACGAGAGGATGGCGGCGGTGCTGCATGACATCGTCGAGGACTCCTCCGTGACGCTCGATCAACTGGTGGCCGAGGGATTCCCTTCCTCCGTGGTGGAGGCGGTCGAGGCGCTGACGAAACGCACCGGTGAATCCCGAATGGCAGCCGCCGGACGCGCCGCGATCCATCCCATCGCCCGCACGGTCAAACTAGCGGACAACGCCGAGAACATGGACCTGAGC
>JBDNHZ010000361.1:0-8940 GCA_041688515.1 Verrucomicrobiota bacterium | reverse complement strand
CTTTGGAGCGTTGATTTCTTCCGGGAGCCGTCGGTAGCGGCGCCAGTATCAGTACCCCAGCCAGGTTCGATGCGGACGCCTTCAAGCAGATTCTGGATTCGAATCCTTAGGAAACAGAGTTTGTATTCAGCCTTCTCCCCTCCGCATCGGATTACCTCGTGCTAAAGGCCATCGAACTTCCAACTAGAGTCGGTCTGGGCCAGTTGCGGGTGACAATCCGGGGCCTCGGTGATCGGTCGGAAGAAGTGCACCTCATCAACGTGGTTCCACTGGCCTCGAATGGGGGGTACCCCGATCTGGATCCAATCCCGAAGCTCGATATGGAGCAGAGCGGTGCCTCTGTTCCGGAGACAGCCGACTGTCTCGTCGTTGAGAAACTATTGCTTGACGGAAACTGGGGTTGGAAATTGACGGGGATTGGGCACCCGTCGCTGGGCCAGGGTTACAAGAATGCGCCCTTGAGGCTCAGGGCCAGAACCGGGAAGGTATAAGGGGTGATTGTCCGGAATTTCGGCGCCATCGGTTATGTACCTTGGTCCCACTTCGGAGGCCCAGCCGGTGTAGAGACTTTTCCGTTTGTTGTATCGGGGTACGACGTCGGCCAAGCGCCGCCGACGGGTTGGCGGCACCCTTGGGAAGTGGTGAACTGCGAAATTCACGGATTCAACGGGGTGTACGGCGGTTATACGACCGAGTTGCTCGCGAGTCCCATCCTTGGTGCCCACACACCCGCCTGGGCCAAGGATGATTCAGATCGCCGGTTCGCCCTGATTCACAACGTGCAGTTCCGATCTGAATCGGATGGAGCCGGCATCATTGCGATGGGGAATGCCTCGGAACCCAACGGGGCCGGGGAATCTGGCCGGACCCCCTTTTCGGACAATGTCGTGCTCAACGCCAGTCTTGGGTACAACGCGGATACCGGGAAGATTCGGAATGTGGATATTCGTGAATCTCTTGGGCTGAACGTTTGGTTATGGATGAACGCCAATTTCGAGCCGAGTTATAGCACGGTTAACAACGTATTCTATCCGTTCTGGGGTGCCGGTTACAACGTGGTGCAGAACTCGGTCCGCTTCGGTCCCCGAACGCGCTATGGGTCTTACCGGCAGTTTTGCTGGAATGCAGCAAGAAGTCCTTACACCGACGTGGGCCTCGTCCTCGGGCGCACTGACACCAACCATCTCTTTACCCTTGCGCAGTTGACCTCCATGGGCAGCGTGCGAGTGGAGGACAACTGGTACACGACCCTGCCGGTCGATCGTCTGGATGATTCTGGTGTGGGTGGGTTGGATGTACGGTACCGGACCGTCTACAAGACGCCCTCCCGCTCCGGCGCCTCATGCGACGCCTATGCGGTTTCCTACTCGCCAGGCACCAACTTCTTCATCGGCGGGAACACCGTGTCCTTGGCAGCCTTCGATTTCTGGCCTGACTATGCCGACGCAAAGGTGACGTACCCGACCTTCGATTCAACGACGGCTCCCAGTGTCCAGATGCAGAATCCCGGCATCGCCTGGGTACAGGGCTCATTTCCATTTGGGCGCACGGCGCGGGTGTTGCCTCAGACCAGTCCAGTTTCGAGGACCTATTCCTGGAGGATCGGCGGCAGTCCTACACCCACACCAGTTCCTTTCACGGACGATCAGCTTGACGGGGCCTGGGAAGTAGTGCTCGGCGACCCTGTGATGGGAGCAGCGACTGTGACGGACGAATTCCTTGAGCGGGAGATCGTCTGGCTCACGGTACTTTCAGGAAGTAACTATGCTCCTGGCGTGTCGGCCGGCACCGGATCCATCTTCATCTACGACGGCCCCGAGTGGAGTCTGATCGAGATCACTCATGCGGAGGATCCGTTCAGCGGAGAGACGACCGCCGTGGGTGTGAGTAACGACGCCACAGCCTCGGGAGGGAACGCCAATCCAGCCGTGGCTGCCAACATGCTGGTCAGCAGAAGCACGCCCATGCCGCTGTAAGGCTACATCCAGACCTATACCGATTTTGTGGGAGCCTCCTGGTCGAACTCGTTCGCTGCTCCGAGCTTCGTCTTTGACCAGAGCTCGGCTCCTCCCTTTTCGGCGGTGGTTTCTGGAATCAGCGACGCCGTGGGTGGCTATCGGGAGTATTCGGGCTACCAGAAGCAATTGAATGGCGCGTTCAAACCCGTCCGGGCTTGGATCGGAGGATGGACGTACTTGCCTACCTCTGGCTCCGGTTGGTTGGCCGAGCATTCCAAGGCCTAGGGGATCAGCTCGAATGCGCTCTACACCGTGGGATATGCCACCCGAACTCAGTCCAATCCCACCATCAACGAGCAGCAGCCTGCATTTTGGAGGAATAACACTCTGTTCGGGCTCTTTTCCGGCACCGGGCTGAACACAAGCCGTGCGGGTGAAGCAGTGGCGGCCAATGACGACGGCGAGATCGTTGGCCATCGGGTCTTGTTGAATGCCGCTGGAACCCAGTTCATCCCCCGGGCATTCAGGAGTCGGGCCGGCGGACCGCCGATCCTGGATTCGGACCTGCTGATTCCTCCCTCCCAAACCGGGTACATGGAGGCGAATGTCCCGTCCGCGGCCAAGTTCATCACCAGTCGTGGAACAGGCGTGAGCGGACTGGCAGGCGGGTGGGCTACAAAAGCTCCAGGTAGCTCGGCTGCGCAAAATCTGCCAGTGGTATGGTGGCGTAGGAGTGATGGCAGTGCCGAAGTGTTTGGCGTTTGGGTTCCAACTGAACGGGATGAAGGGGTGGCGCTTGCATCGTCCAACGGACTGGAACTTTTCGGGAAGGTGTCTGACAAGGGCGGAGCGAATCCGGAGGCCTGGCAGTGGCCGAATGGTTGGACCGCTGGCTCTGGATTCGCTGACATGTTTCGCCTCTATGGATTCAATAGTTCGTGGCAGCTCCATTAAATTGTGGATGCGACGTCGAAGCGAGTTTTACCAGGAAATGGAAGCAAGGCGGGGCAAATCCGTGCATTTGTTTTGATGCCGCTCAAGTCACCCTGACGAAATTCACACCAAGGCTCTTATGAATGTTTGGATACATAGTCTTCTAAAGGCACTCTTGTTGGCATCGTTCCTGAGATGCAGTAGTCAGCTATATGAGAATTCGCTAACCAACGTTTTTGTTCCGAGCGGCACAGCGACAGCAGCAGTTCAGCAGTTTTTCGATGTAGAACGGATATTTCCGCCCGGGATGGCTATCTTCAGGGTGTATAGTTGCCTCCGGCTGGATGGAACGGACGCGCAGCTACGGAGATCGGCCGTGACGGGTAACCGTCCGGCGGAACCGTCTTCGGCTCGGGCCAGTTCCGCCGGGAATGACATGCCGTCAAGATGCCCGGTTCCATTGGAACGGTGAAGCGCCTTGTGCGCTGCGGGGAAGGGGCTTGCCGGATTCCAGTGGCGGTCGGGTGGATTTCTGGCGCAGGATGCCTTGGTCACTGACTCCAAGGCGATTCCATGATCCTTCCACCGACCTGGAACCTTCCTGATGCCCTTCGCGCCCGACTGGGCCATTCCACCTTCGGACGGCAACGCGCGCTGTTCGAGGACGGACACCTCCTGCTGGTGCTCCATCGCCCGCCCAGCGCGGACTCTTCGAAGCGCGAGGGCGTCTTGTTCTGGCGCAGTCCGGCCGGCGACTGGCAGTTCAGCCGGGGCGGCCCGGGGCCGGGCGGGTTGAAACGGCATCTTCAGGATTACGCGGAACTGGAAGCCAAACTGACGGCCGAATACGATCTGGCGGACAACTCGACGGCCCTGTTCAGCCTGATCGAAGCGCTGACCCCTCTGGTCCGATCGGCTCGCAACCAGCATGCCGCCCTTCAATCGGCGCGTGAGTCATTGAAGGGCGACCCGTTCCTGATCGAGATGCGGGATCGTGCCTATGAGTTGGAACGGAACTTCGACCTGTTGCACGAAGATGCCCGCAATGCGCTGAGCTATCGGACCGCCCGCGATGGCGAGGACCAGGCCCGGCTCAGCCGGGAGACGCTGAGGGCGAGCCATCGGTTGAATGTGGTCGCGGCCCTGTTCCTGCCCCTGACGGCGATCGCCAGCGTTTTCGGCATGAACCTCCCGCACGGCATCGAGGCGAAGAGTTCACTGCTGTTCTGGCTCGTGTTCATCGGAGGGCTCGCCCTCGGCTTCCTGATCCGGGCCTGGGTGGTCGCCCGGCCGACCTCCCCGGCATCCGTGACCCCCTCCAAGCTCACTTCACCCCCGCCTGCAATCCCACCATCCCGCCCATGAGCCGCCCATACTACGCTTCGGAAATCATCGAAACCCTCCACAACGGGGATGGCGAAACCGAGGTCGTCGCCGTGATTGAGGCCCGGCACGATCCCGACACAGAGAAACTGCACGTCCGCCTGGATGCATTTCTGCGTGCGGTAAACCAGCGTGGGCCCGACCAGGAACTTCGTCCGGACTGGTTGCCCCATCTGCAGGAGGCGGGCGAAGGGGTTTCGGCGGCGGATTCAACGGCTTTGGCGCGCGAGCTGTTCCATCGATGGGTGGGCAGGGTCCGGGAAGCGCTTCGGGCGAAGCGCGAGGGCGAGATCTGATCTGCGGGTAGGCGTCGATGCCCATTGCTGAAATCGGTTTGGCTTGGTGGCAGGCTCCGGGTCATGAAGCTGACGGAATTGCATCTGGGAATGAAGGTCGGCCACCCGCAGTACGGCGAAGGGGTGGTCAAGGCGATCAACGAGTACGCGGCGGAGATTCAGTTCGCCGATGGTCGCAAGCCGGTGGATCCCGAGGCCAGTGCCCTGGTTCCAGCGGAAGCCACCGCGGGGTTGTCGGGAGGCAGCATGCCCCTGGCGGAATTGATCCGGCAGACCGTGGACGCCGCGGTGGATCGACTGGGTTTGGAGAAGCCGGACGCGTCGGTGCATGAACTGGGCAAGCGCTGGCGCGGCGGCAAGATGGTGTTGCAGCCCGGCGACAGTGGAACCCAGCCGAAGGAGGTCGAGATCGAGGCCTTCTTCCACAAGTTGGTCATGATGCGGAACCAACTCCGGGTGCTGGAACAGAAGATCAATTCAAGCGAGGGCCTGACCTCGGCCGAGAAGTTCGATTGGCAACAGTACGTCACCCGTTGCTACGGCTCGATGACCACCTTCAACCTGTTGTTCAAGGACAAGGAATCCTGGTTCTGAAGGGGACTTCGCCCGGGGGCGCGTCGCTCCCAAATCCTTCCGCTTGGGCAGCAGCGGTTCCCGGCGCATGCTGGGCGGGTGCATCTGGCCCGGCTCAGACTCAGGGATTTTCGGAACTACACCCGGTTGGACGCCGGGTTCGTTCCGGGCTTCCACGTCTTGCTGGGGCAGAACGCGCAGGGCAAGACCAACATCCTGGAGGCCGTGTACCTGCTGGCCACCCTGCGCTCCTTCCGCGGAGTGGGTGGTGCCCAGATGATCCGGCACGGGGCCGCCGGATACTTCGCCGGGGCGACGGTCGTCGCGGCGGGGGAACACGAGATCAAAGCCTACTGGTCGGTACGCGAACGCAAGCTGAGTCTCGACGGGCGTCCGGTGAAGAAGTTGGCGGACTACCTGGGCGTCCTGCGGGCCGTGGTCTTCTGTACGGAAGACCTGCAGTTGGTCAAGGGGGCGGCCCGCGGACGTCGGCGGTTCCTCGATCTCCTCCTTTCGCAGACCGAACCCGGTTATCTCGCACTTCTGCTCCGCTACACGAAGGCCCTGCGCTCCCGAAACGCCCTGCTCAAACAACCTTCGCCCGATGATACCCTCCTCGAAAGCTTCACGGTCGAACTCGTTGAACTCGGCAATCGCCTGGTGCAATCCCGGCTGACGCTGCTTCCACGGATCGCCCCGGTCATCGCGCACGCTTATGCCCAGGTTTCCCGCGGCCGCGACGAGTTCGAGATCGCCTATCAACCGGCGGTGCGCGGGGATTTCGCGGTGGAACTGGCAAAGTCCAGGGGGCGGGAACGGGTGATGCGCACCACGCTGGTCGGGCCGCATCGCGATGAATTGATCCTCCGGCTCAATGGGCAACTGGCGGCGGCCTACGCCAGCGAAGGCCAGAAGCGCACCATCGCCATCGCACTCAAGATGGCCCAGGCCGAGCATCTGGGGACGGTGCACGGCGTCATGCCAGTGCTGTTGATCGACGATGACATGGGAGAACTGGACGCATCCCGGCGCGCGGGGCTGATCCCGCTTCTACAACGGGCGCATCGCACCGGAGGACAGGTGTTCATGACCTGCACCGAGGAGAACTGGCCGGAGGAACTCGGCACCGAGTTGCACCGCTGGCGCGTTGATCAGGGGACCTTGGTCGCGGCAAGGGAGAACGGTGTCGCCTGACGTTGGCTTCAACGGCAGGCGACGAGGCCCATGCGGGTCTTGGCGCGGCCCCCACCGGCGAGACCCCTCACTCCAACACGAAGGCCGCGTCGTTGGATTCGAGGCGAAGCTGTTCGGGGACCTGTTTCGGATCGAGCTTGACCAGCACCCGGTGACGTCCGGGTTCCAGAGTGACCGTCGTGGTTCCCGGCCCGCCCGCCTTTTTCCCGGCGACCCACAGCTCGGCTCCAGGGTTGGCGGTCAGTTGGAATCGGATCGGCCCGGCCGCGGTGACCTGAATTTCGGTGGCGGCGCACACGGCTAGCCGGGCCGTCCAAGGCTGTCCGCGGGTGACCTCATCGAAGGCGACCCCCGGCAGGGATCCGCGGACGAGGGAGTAGGTGGCCAGCCAGCGCTTGTCCGTGAACGGTCGGGTGTGTGGCCACATCTCGTTTCCCGATTGGGCGTCGGTGTGGACGATCTGGGTGAGGCGCCAGCGACGGGCGATGCCGCCGCGGCTGGCATCGTAGTCGCCGGGCTTGCCGAGTTGGGAAAGGAAGGCGAACAGGTCGAGTTGTTCCGGTTCGGGCAGAGGATCGATCAGTCCGGCCGGCATGAGGGAGCTCATTCCCTGATCGCGCTTGGCGATATCGGCTTTGGGAAGGGTCTGTTCGGCTCCGGCGGCGTTGCGGAGAAAGAGTTCCTGCGCGGTCTCCCGCGCCAGGGTCCCGACGTACTCCGATCCGTCCTTCAACGTCACGACCAGCGAATGGTAGCCCTCCTTGATCTTCACGTTCGGCAGGAGCACCGATTCCACCAGGTAATCCGCGGGGGCACTGGCACCGATCGACGTCATGTCTGGCCCCACCTTTCCTCCGGCTCCACCGATCGCGTGGCACCCGACGCACCCGAGGCTGTCGCGCCGGTAGATCATCTCGCCGCGGGCCGGATTGCCGGATTGGAGGGCTCGGGTGGCGAGATCCTTGATCAGGCCGGCGGTCAGCGCCTGGGCGTCGTTGGCGAGGCCGGCGGCTCTGGCCAGGGCGATGACCAGTTCCATCTCGTTGCGTCCCCCTTCGCGGGCGACCCGCATTCCGGCGCGGGCGACGGCTTCGGGGAGGGCGGGAGCCTTGCCTTGTCCGGTGCGGGCTTCCAGGGCTTCGGCGAGCGGTTTGCCGAGGCCCTTCTGGGCCAGCAACCCGCGCCACAATCCCAAGGTGGCGCTTTCATCCGACATCTCCGGCAACAACGCCAGGGTCGGTTGGATGGCCGCGCTCGCATCCAGGCCGGCCAGGGCGGCGAGGGCTTCCGGGCGGGTTTCCTTGGGTCCCTCGGTCGCCTGGGTCTTGAGGAGGGTCACGACGGCGGGCCCCCCGATCTGGCGCAGCGACTGGAAACACGCTTTGCGAACCAAGGGGCTTGGGTCGCTTCCGGCCAGTTGTCCCAGTTGAGCAACCCGGCCCGCGTCCTTGAGAAGGCCGGCCCAGGCGGCGGCGGCCTCGCGGATCGGGGCTTCCGAATGGGAGAGCAGGGCGGGGATGGCGGCGGCGTCGCCTTCGGTCCGGATCTTTCGCAGGCGTTGCGCGTCCATCAGGGCGCGGAGGGCGCGCTGGGTGGCGGAAGGTTGAAGGTGGTTGGAGGTCACTGCGATCAACAGGGTGCGCAGTTCTGCGGGGCCGCCGGCCTGCCCGATGATCTCGATCCAGGGGCCCGAGCCGGCGGGGTCGATCGGGCGGGAGGACAACAGGCCGGAAAGCACCCGACTGGCCTGTGCCGCCGGGATGGCTTTGAGGGCGAACTCCAACTGCTTCTCGCGCCCCTCGGATTTCCACGCACCGGATTCGAGAGCGGCGATCCACGGCTCTGCCAGTTCATTCACCGTCAGCCACAAGGCGTAGTCGAGGGTGGGGTCCATGGGCTGTTCCAGCACGCCGAGGGCGATCTCGGCGGCGCGAGCCTCGCGGATGTGGGAAAGGGCGCGGACGGCTTCAAGGCGGACGGCGGGTGACGGATCCCGGGCGAGACGTTCCAGAGCGGGCAGGCGCGGATGATCCGCCAGAACCGTGCAGGCGGCGAGGACGGCAATCGCGATGGATGCGTGCGGGGCGCGACGTGGCATGGGCAGGAGCTTACGGGAGGGATCGCGCCGGGAACAAGGCCCGGAGCGGGGGAGGATTCAGGGTGCAAGAGTTTCTGAATCGAGCGGTTGACTTCAGCCATTCGGTCAGCATTCTTTCGGCCCGTTCGGAGCCCCGGTAGCTCAATGGTAGAGCAGCTGACTCTTAATCAGTTGGTTCTAGGTTCAAGTCCTAGCCGGGGCACCAACCTTTCCAGGATGCCACTTCCCATTCTGGCCCTTCCTCCAGTTCTTCTTGAGGTTGTCCCCTTTGCAGATGGGGGCACAAACCTGGGTAGCTGCCGACGTGAGGAGGCGGATGCGCGAGTGCCTTGCCTTGTTTGGGATCCGCCTCGTTCCCTCGGCAGCTACTCCATCGCGCCGTTCGTAGCTGCCGACGTGAGGAGGCGGATCCCAGTCGGGCGGGGGCAGGGTCAAGATGCGCCGCCCCAGCCCGTGAAGGTGGTTGCGCTCGTGGGTGAAAGTCCCACCGGTCGAATTGGACGGT
>JBDNHZ010000360.1:0-2590 GCA_041688515.1 Verrucomicrobiota bacterium | reverse complement strand
TCGAGTCCGCTCACGCCGGGGAAGCCAGCCACATGTTTTTCGGCAACGGTCTGGGCAAACTTCTCCACGGAATGATGGCCACCCACCCACTGCTCGCCGAGCGCATCCAGGCCATCGAACCCAGTTGGGATGGAAAATTCAAGACCGCCAACGTGGCGGCGGTTGCAGCCGAATCGGCGAGAAACTCGGCGAAGCCAGCCTCATCACGAACTGCGTTTCCGCCGATTCTCGGGATGTCCGGCGTTGGGGTAGGAGACGCCGGGTTCGCCACCAATGCGGTCCTGATGGGAGCGGTCTTCCCCAATCTGGGTAGGCCAACACTGTTGCAATTGTGCTACGCCGAGGCGGTGCGGAATTCATTCTCAGAAATGGTCCAGTCCGCCGCTCGCGATCCGCTCGACGCGACCGCCCTCATCTACGCGATGCTCGTCAGCACGGACGAAACCTTGCACGCGAAGCAACTCTCGGAACTGGCCCGGCGAGCCGCACCGGGGATGGGTGAAAAAGCCGCCTGGATGTGGCACGAAATCGAGTCCATCGACGCTCGCGCGCCCCTGCCGCTGGTGAACTTGGCCCTGCCCGCGTTGCGTGACCTGCTCCCTGATGAGCTGGAGCAATTCAGTCAGGCGTTGCAGTGGCTCATTGAGGGCGATGGCCAGATTGGGATCTCTGAATTCGCCCTTCAGAAAACAGTTCGCCATCACCTCGCATCGCAGTTGGGTGAAATCCGCCCGACCTCCATTCAATACCACGCGCTCAAACCGCTCGTGCCGGATTGCAGCGTCGTCCCTTCGGCGCTGGCAAACGTGAGTGGCAGCAACTCCCGCAAAATCGAAACGGCGATCCAGATGGGTTCGCTCCATCTGGGGGCGAAGCCCGACGGACTGCAAATCCTGCCGCGCGAGGGATCCGGACTAAAGCAACTGGATGCCGCACAGGACCGCCTCGCGCTGTCCCCGCCGCAGATCAGAAGGAATATGCTCGAAGCGTGTGTGCAGGTCGTCGGTGCGGATGGATTGATCGAGGAACGGGAAGTCGAGTTGCTTCGCGCCATCGCTGACACACTCGATTGTCCGATTCCGCCGTTTGTGGAGATTGCCAATACCCAAGACATGCCGGGAGAAGCCGTATTAACGAACACGAACACGCAACCAAGGATAGGACTGAAAACAAGCCGGCGCGTGACGCGATCGCCAAGAAGGCCTACGCCCTCCATGAAAAGGAGGGACGCCCGCAAGGACACGCCAGGAAGAATTGGTTGGCGGCTAAAGCAGAGATGTCGGGCCACGGTTTGGATGAATACAAAGGTTACGCAGATCATCACGCTTACGTGGCAGCAAATTTTCGGAACCGGTTCTCTTCTTCGCGGGTCCAAGCCGGTCTGGATGAATTCTTCGCCCAAGTCCTGCCGCAGGACAGGGCGGCCAAAGTGAAAGAGGTTCAAGCCGGTTGTCAGTTGGCGGCCATGACCGGCGATGGCGTGAGCGACGCCCCCGCGTTGGCGCAGGCTGATTTTGGAATCGCCATCGGAGCCGGCTCGGATGTCGCGGGAGAGACCGCCGCCCTGATTCTGTTCAGAGGCAATCCAGCGGACGTGGTGGCAATCCTGAAAGTTTGCCGCGCCACTGATCGCAAGATGATGCGAAACCGGGTCCCGGCCACAGGCTTTAACGTCGTGGCCATTCCCCTCGTCTCCGGCGGGGTCGATGCGTGGGGCGTGCTGCTCACGCCCGTCGGTGACCAGCCAGAAGGCAAGTCTGGATGTTGCTGTGGATAACCAACACCTGAGACAATCCAGTCCGGGAGGAGGCTCTGAAACTGGGGCGCATCAAACCGTGCCCAAACACCGAGCGGCTGTCCCGAATCAACCTGGCAGCAACGCAGAGATGTTGGACGCGCTCCAGGGGGATGCCTTCGGATACTTTCTACACGAAACCAATCCGGCGAACGGCTTGGTGGCCGACAAGACCCAGCTTGGCGCACCCGCGAGCATCGCCGCCGTGGGGTTTGCCTTGGCAGCCTATCCAGTTGGAGTCGAGCGCGCCTGGATGACGCGCGCCGATGCGGTCAGGCGAACACTTGCGGTGCTGAGGTTTTTCTGGACGAGTCTTCAAGGGACGGCTTTAGATGCGACGGGGTATAGGGGGTTCTACTACCACTTTCTGGACATGAAAACCGGCCGGAGGGCCGGGCGATGTGAGCTTTCAACCATCGATACGGCCTTTCTGTTGGCCGGCATGCTCACCGCCGCCGCCTATTTCGATCAGGATGTTGAGGACGAGCGGGAAATCCGCACGTTGGCCGATGCGCTCTACCGCCGGGCCGACTGGCAGTGGGCGCAGAACCGGGGCGCTACAATCACCCACGGATGGAAGCCCGAACGCGGCTTTCTGAAGTACCGCTGGACATGCTACGACGAGGCGCTGCTGCTGTACGCGCTGGGCTTGGGTTCTCCTACCTCCCCGCTATCAGAGGCCAGTTATTCGGCGTGGACATCAACCTACCAGTGGCGGGAGATCCATGGGCACAAGTTCCTCTATGGCGGCCCGCTCTTCATCCATCAATTCTCACACCTGTGGATCGACTTCCG
>JBDNHZ010000359.1:0-9083 GCA_041688515.1 Verrucomicrobiota bacterium | reverse complement strand
CTCCTACCCGTAGGCGACGAGGTGACGAGGCTCATTCTAATCGGGCGGGGAACGTGCGAAGGCCGGTGCGCGTTCGAATGGAAGTCAGAGTCTCCTGACGTCGTCTCCTACCCGTAGGCGACGAGGTGACGAGGCTCATTCTACTCGGGCGGGGAACGTGCGAAGGCCGGGGCGCGTTCGAATGGAAAACAGAGTTTCGGACTCGCCGAACTCGTCCCAAGGAAGAAGCGGGCGAGGACGCCCGCGCTCCGAAGAGAGGCAGGGTCAAGATGCGCCCGGATCGGATCGGGCAGGCCGGAGAGCCCAGCGGCGTTGCGTGCGGGTGACAAGGGAACGCCCCCGCTGGGTGATCACGACGGGTTCACCCTCCTCAACGTTCCGGTACCTGCTGGGAGTGCATCAGGTAGGCCAGCAGATCGCGGGCATCCTCGGTCGGGACCGATTCCAACAGACCCTCCGGCATGACCGATTGATCCAGGGTCTCGATCGATTGGATATCTTCCCGGGCTGCCACCGTTGTCCCCGCGGGTGCCACCACGATGACGGTGCGATCGTTGGCCTCGCGCAGAAGGCCTGAGAGCACCCGGCCGTCCTTCAACTGCACCACACTCAAGCGCTGTTCCGCTGCCACCACCGCGCCGGGATCGATCACATTTTCCAGGAGATACTCAAGGCTGCCCCGCCCGGAGCCGGTCAGATCCGGCCCGACCTCGCCCCCTTCCCCGTAGAGCTTGTGGCAACCCGCACAGGTCTGTTGATAGATCGTGCGGCCCCGACCCAATCGGGCCTTGCTCAACTCGGCGACCGTCATGCGGGACTTCCATCGATCGATCTCCGCCCGCTTTTCGGCACTGGTGGTGCGCAGGGTTCCCCACACCTTGGCCAACCGGCTACTGACCCCCGCATCGCCGAGCCGAGCCATCTGCCCCGCATGGAATGGAGTCATATCACTCCGCCGGACCCTTCCCTGCTCAACGGCGTCCAACAGGGCTTTCGCATCCGAGGGCCGGGCGGCCAGCGCGGAAAGAACCGTGGGCCGTTCCTCCAAACCGAGCCATTGGTAGCGGGCCAAGGTCACTTCAGCGGCGCCTGGTTCCCCCAACTCCAGCAGCGAAACCAACGCCGTCACCCGCAGGGCCCCGTCGTCCGCCAACTTCCGGAGGAGCGCGCCCAGGTCCGGGGTCCGGGCTTCAACCAGGGCCCGGATGGCCGAGCGCCGATTCAGAGGATCGCCCGCGGCCTCCTGGGCCAGCATGCGAAGTTCATTGATCGCCCGACCCTCGCCGAAGACCACGTCCAATTCGCGGACGATCCGCTTCAACGCCTCCTCGTTTCCCCGGATCCCCTGGTCTGCGAGGGCGCGCCAACTCGGTGGCATGGGGGCGCGACGGATGCCGCGCAAGGCCTCGGCAATGCCCGCAAGAACATCGCGCTGAACCTCGACCGCCTGGGGACGAGCCCAGGCCAGCAGGGCATCCAACTCCCCGTCCCGGCTGGCGATGTCCTCCGCCAATCGTCGGGCGACAAAGCGTCGGACCTGGGGAATCCGGCTGGCCTGGGCCAACTCCCGGAAGCGCACCGGATCGACGGTGGCCAGAGGTTCGATCCCGTACCAGATCATCAATCCCAGGTTGCGATCCGCGGCATCCTCGGCGCGCCCGACGAGTCCCAACGCCACCTCGGCCCGGGGGATGGCCGGCAACCGTTGCAGGGCCGAAGCGAGGTACAGACGCACCAGAGCCGATGAATCGTTCCGCGCCATTTTCGCCCAGCGCTGGAACACGCTCGCCTCGAGCTGGGGAGACAGCTCTGAACGCGACGGTCCCGCCGTCGGGTTGATCCGAATCTGATCCGCCAGCAACCGGACCGCCCAACTGCGGAGGTGTTCGTCGTCGTCGCCGGTCCGGGCGAGCAGCCATTCGGGTGTGGCGGTGCCCAGGGCGTTCAGGGCCCACATCGCCCGGAGGGCACCGCGGCCAGAATGCTCCTTTTGAAACAGGCTTCGGAGGCGGGCAGCCACCTGCCAGCGTTCTTCAGTTCCCGTGCGGGAAGCGAGGACCCGCACGGCCGCCCGGGACGTCCACTCGTTGGCATCGACGACGAGCGGAACCAAATCTTCCGTGGGCATCCCCGTGAGATCGGGGATCCGGATCGCCCGTGGAGAGCCGTAGGTGATCTTGTAGATCCGACCGGAGCCACGGTGCACGCCGTTATGTTCGTGACATTCACCGGTATCCGACCAATCCGCGATGGAGACTCCGCCATCGGGCCCCTGAAGCATCTCGATGCCCCGGAACCAGGGATCCCCCACCGCCAGGAGGTCGGGTTCATGGCGTCCGACGTAGCCGGAGCCAACCCGCGCGAGGCGTTCCCGATTGGCCCGGCGCCCATGGAGATTCCAGGTGAACAGACCGTCGCGATAGGCGGCCGGCCAGTTGGTGCCCTGATAGATCATCAACGCCGCATGGGCGTGGCCGCCGCCCAGCCCATCGCTGGCGGGGGCGGCCTTGCCGTCTCCGGTCGGACGCGATTGGGTCCAGCCCGCACCGGTATCAAAGTGAAAATGATCGGCCGCCTGGGGCATGAGGGCATAGGCCCGGGACATCACGTCGTCGCCATGCATGCGTTGGTAGTGGGCGCCGGGGATGGCGTGCCAGAGATGCCCGATGACGGTGTCGATGAAGAAGGGTTCCCCCTCGGCGTTCCAGTCGAGGCCCCACGGGTTGGTCGTCCCGTGACTGACCGCCTCAAACACCTGGCGGACCGGATGATAACGCCAGATGCCCCCGCGCATCTCGACGCGGTCCGCGTCCGCCTGGCCCGGGAGCCCGATGCGCGCACCGCTGGAGATGCCGATTCGTCCCCACAACCAACCGTCGGGCCCGGACTTCAAGCCATTGGCGAAGGTATGGCGGTTGCCGGTGGTGGTGTTGAAGCCATCGAGGATCACCTCGGGCTCGCCATCCGGCACGTCGTCCCGGTTGCGATCCGGCAGGAAGAGCAGGCGCGGCGGACACAGGACGTAAACGCCATCGACGGTGGGTTCGACGCTGGTGAGGATTTGCGCCTGATCCCAGAACACCTTGCGAGTCTCGGCCCGACCATCGCCGTCGCGGTCTTCGAGGATGAGCACGCGGTCCATCAGGTTGGTGGCGAAATAAACGCCGTTCTCGGCGTAGGTGTAGTTCTCGGCCACCCAGAGGCGTCCGCGAAAATCGAAGGCCATGGCGACGGGCTGGCGGACCTCGGGTTCAGCCGCCACCACGGTGGCGACGAAACCCTCGGGAAGCTGGAACGAAGCCGCCGCCTGGGCCGCGGTCATCGGCGGTTGCCCGCCCTTTTCCGAGTCGTACGGGGCAGGGAAATTTCCAGGGGTGGCCCCGAGCCCAATCCTGCCCAGGAGCAGGAGCATCCATCCACGGCTGAACATTTGGACATCCAACCGAGAATGGGGACGGGATTGAAGTTTGAATTGGTGAGGAACGTTGAGGCCGGGCGCTAGACTTTTTCAACCGTCGCTGATACAGACGTTGCGCTTTCCCGTCGGGGTCCGGCATCGGCATGGGTTCCGGCGGAAATGTCCAAGAAACGAATCATGAAGCCCTATCTGTTCGCCCTCAGTCTTGCCGCTGGCCTTCAGGCTGTCGCCCAGGCCCCCGGCGCCTCCACCAATGTGGCCCCGGTCATCCCTCCGGAGATCGCCGCCAAGTTCAAAAGCGACTCCGAACGTAATGGCTATGCGCTCGGGGCCATGATCGCCGACGACATGGTCAATCGCGTGAAGAAGATGGGGTACGACGCCCCCAACGAAGCGATTGCCCGCGGGTTCACCGAGTGGGTGACCGAGAAGTCGACTCTCAGCAAGGACGAGGTCCGCAAGGTTTTCTCGGCCATGCAGTATGAGGTCAATCGAAAGGCGGAAGAGAAGCGCCGGATCGACACCGAGAAAAACCTGAAGGACGGTGAGACCTTCCTGACCGCCAACCGCACCCAGGAAGGCGTGGTCACTCTTCCCTCCGGTCTCCAGTACAAGATCCTCAAGAACGGCGAAGGAGCCACCAAGCCGGTCGCCGAGGACACGGTCGTCTGCCATTACCGTGGAACGTTGCTGGACGGAACCGAGTTCGATTCCTCCTACAACCGCGGTGAGCCGGCCCGTTTTGCATTGAACCGGGTCATCAAGGGCTGGACCGAGGGATTGCAGTTGATGAGCGTCGGATCGAAGTGGCAGTTCTACGTGCCTGCGAACCTGGCCTACGGACCCAATGGCAGCCCTCCCCGCATCCCGCCCAACGCCACACTGACCTTCGACATCGAGTTGGTGGGCATCCAGGGCAAGACCACGAACGCGCCGGCGGCGGCGGTTCCCGGCAGTCAACCGGCGGTTACCAGCGACATCATCAAGGTCCCTTCCAAGGCGGAACTCGAGAAGGGTGCCAAGATCGAGGTGATCAAGGCATCCGACCTCGAGCGGTTGCAGAAGGAGAAGGACGCGCAGCAGAAAAAGAACGAGAAGTAACAAACGCCTCGATCCATCCCCCGGCTACCACCGGAGCATCCCGCCTGTCCCCGTCACACGGGCCATGGCGGGTGTTTTTTTCGGCGGAAGCGCTCCCGTCATTTTACGTGACGGAGGGAGTTGGAGTTCGGTAGTTTCCTTCTTTCCGGGCGGCCCCCGCATCGTAGCGCTGGCCGCCCGGTCCCTTTGAGTCATGAAGCATCTGCTCAGCCTGGAGAGTCTTCCGGCCTCCGACATGCGCGCCATCCTCGACCGGGTTGCGCACTTCAAGTCCAACCGCGCCGCGCACGCGCGCCCTCTCGCCGACCAGACCTGGGCCCTGATCTTTTCCAAATCTTCCACGCGCACCCGCGTCAGCTTCGAAGTGGGAATCCGGGAACTGGGAGGCGACGTGATGTTCCTGAACGCGGGGGACATCCAGTTGGGCCGCGGTGAGCCCATCAAGGACACCGCCCGAGTGCTCGGTCGGATGATCCATGGGGCGGTGATCCGCACTTACGCGCAGCGGGATGTGGAAGATTTCGCCCGCTACTCGGGGATCCCGACCGTCAATGCCCTGACGGATGATGAGCATCCCTGCCAGATCCTGACCGATATTTTCACCTTCGAGGAACTGCGCCGGGAGCCCATCGCTGGCAAGATCGTGACCTTCGTCGGGGATGCCGCCTGCAATGTCCCGGCGAGTTGGATCTTCGCCGCCGCCCGACTGGGCTTTGAGCTGCGCCTTGCGGCCCCGCGCGCCTACTGGCCGTCCCCCGAAGTGCTGCGCCGCGCCGGGGCGGGCGCCGAAGCCGATTGGACTGCTCATCCGGGCACCGTCACCGAGCGGATGCAGGTGGGAGCGGGAATCATCGAATTGATCGAGGACGTCCGGTTGGCGGCGCGGAAGGCGGATGTCCTGTACACCGATGTGTGGATCTCGATGGGCAAGGAGGCCGAGGCCGCCCAGCGGATCGCCGACCTTTCCGGGTACCAGATCAATGCCGGGCTGGTGGCCCTGGCAAAGCCGGGAGCGCTGGTGATGCACTGCCTGCCCGCCTACCGGGGCAAGGAGATCGACGAAGAAACGCTGGAAGCGCACGCCTCCACCATCTTCACCGAGGCGGAGAACCGGTTGCACACGCAGAAAGCCATCCTCGACTGGATGGTCGGTTAGGGTCGGCGCCGGCCAACTCAGGACACTTGATTGTCCCCATCGAGATCCGGGAACTCGTACACGTAGATGTCGTGGGGAAGTTGGCCGGGATCCACCTTCTTCACCTGCTTGAGGTAGCCGGTGTGGATGTCGTAGATCCAGCCGTGAAGCATCGGACGTCCCTTGGTTTTCCAGGCCCGCTGAACGAAGGAAAGCTCCGCCAGATGGTTCACCTGCTCGGTGACGTTCAACTCGATCAGGCGTTCATTGCGCTGCTGTTCGTTGGCGATGGCATCCAGTTCCGCGGCATGCAGGCGATAGACATCCTTGATGTGCCGGAGCCATTTGTTGATCAGGCCCAGATGCTGACGTGAGAGGGCGGTCTTCACACCGCCACAGCCGTAGTGCCCGCAGACGATGATGTCGCTCACTCCGAGGACTTCGACCGCATACTGCACCACACTGAGCATGTTGAAGTCGGTATGGATCACCAGATTGGCGATGTTCCGGTGGACGAAGATCTCGCCGGGTTCGACCCCGGTGATTTCCTCGGCAGGCACCCGACTGTCGGAGCAACCGATCCAGAGAAACTGGGGCTTCTGGGAGAGCGAATGGCGGGTGAAGAAATCCGGCCGGACATTGAGCTTGTCCTCGACCCAGGCCTTGTTGTTGAGAAGCAGGCGACGGTAGTTTTCCATGGTGAGGGCGGGGGGACAGGTTCAACGACGGATGACTTCCTTGCCGAGCACATCATGGTACTCAATCTCGATCTTCCGGAAGCGCGCGGAAACTTCAAACTCCTCCAGGGTCTCGTACACGTCGCGGTCCACGTAAAGGGCCTTGGTCCCGTTCACGATCAGGCGTGAGCCGTCGGGCACTTCACGAAGGCGACGCTTGAGCTCCTGTTTGTTGACGAAAGACATGTCTTTGTTGAAGCGGAGCATCCAGTCGCTTCCATCCCGGACCACGGTCACGGCGGCGTGGTTGTTGGAACGTATCACAAAGAAGATGCCTACCATCAGGCCGCAGGCGATGCCTTTGAGCAGGTCGGTTGCGACGATGGCTCCAACAGTCACCGCGAAGGGCACGAACTGGGGAACGCCCTGCCGCCACATCTGGGTGAAGACCTTGGCCGAGGCCAGCTTGTAACCCACCGCGATCAGGATGGCGGCCAGGGCGGCCAGGGGGATGTGATTGAGCCAACGGGAAAGGAAGAGGACGGCCACCAGCATCATCCCCCCGTGGACGAGGGTCGAAAGACGGGTCCGGGCTCCGGCGTACACATTGGCGGAGCTGCGTACAATGACGGAGGTAATGGGCAGGCCTCCAATCAGGCCGGACAAAAGATTCCCCACCCCTTGGGCACGTAGTTCACGATTGGGATCGGACAATCGTTTCTCGGGATCGAGTTTGTCCGTGGCCTCCAGGCACAGAAGCGTTTCGAGACTTCCGACGATGGCGATGGTGACCGCGGTGACCCAGACGGCACCGCGGGTGATGTCCATGAATCGGGGAAACTGGAACAGGGCAAAAAACTCTCGGGCCGATCCCACCAGCGGGAGTTGAACCAATTGTTGCTTCGCCTGGGTCAGCGCCCATGCCGGCAGCCATTGGATCAGTGCTTCATTGATCAAGGTCCCCAAAACGACCACCACCAAGGCCGGGGGCACCATCCCCGCCCAGCGGAACCGTCGGATCTGACGGGTCTCCCAGAGGAGCAGGATGCCGAGGGAGACAACGGAGATCAGGATTGCCCCGGGACTGGCCGCCTGAACCGACGCCCAGATTTCGCTGAAGGTATTAAGCTGATCCGGTTGCTGGAAGGCTTCGTCGCCCTCGAAATCCCGGTCGTCACCCATGGCATGCGGCAATTGCTTGAGGAGCAGGACCAGTCCGATGGCGGCAAGCATCCCCTTGATCACCGAGTTGGGAATGAAGTCTCCAATTCCCCCGGCCCGGACCAACCCGAGCCCAAATTGGAGGAGTCCGGAGAGGACGACGGCCAGCGCAAAGGTTTCGTAAGCTCCCAGCTTCTGGATGGAAGCAAGGACGATGACGGCGAGTCCGGCGGCCGGTCCGCTGACGGAAAGCTCCGATCCCGACAAGGAGCCGACCACAAGCCCCCCCACGATTCCGGAAATAATGCCGGACAGGAGCGGAGCGCCGGAGGCGAGGGCGATGCCAAGGCACAGGGGGAGCGCGACCAAAAAGACGACGAGACCCGCGGGCACATCGCGCTGAAGGGAAGCTAGCGATGGCCAGCGCATCCGCTGGGATGGCGTTGAGTGATCCATTTTTGGGGAAAGCGGACCCCTAGGCTCCTTACGGCGGATCAAACTGTCAAATGGCCATCTCGATGATTCTCAGCACCGACCCACCCCAATCACCGGCTCGACTCCGATCCGAGTCTGGGTACCTTGGTCCCTTCATGGCCATTGAATCGCCCGCTACGCTCCCGGTCTCCAAACGGGTCAATCTCCGCCGTCCCGGTGTCATGGAAGCCGTCGCCGCCCAGGTGGTGGCCCATTACCGCAGCGAATGGGTGGAACGGATCCGCGCCCAGGGCGGCCAACTCTCGCACGATGGACTGACCATCAAACTCGCGAAGGAGTTCGGCTTCTGTTACGGCGTCGAACGGGCGATCGATCTCGCCTACGCGGCGCGACGCTGCTTTCCGGCCCCTGCCCGCATCTTTCTTCTCGGCGAAATCATTCACAACCCCGAGGTCAACGATCAGATCCGCAACCTTGGGATCGTTTCGATTTCCCCCAAGCCGGACGACGCCGAACTCTCCCGCCTCGCGCTCGGCCCGGATGACGTGGTCCTGATCCCGGCATTCGGTACCGAGGTGGCGACGCGACGCCGGATCGAGGAGCAGGGATGCCAGACGGTGGACACGACCTGCGGAGACGTCATGAGCGTCTGGAAGCGGGTCCGCAGTTACAGCAAGGATGGAGTGACCAGCATCATCCACGGGAAGGCGCGGCATGAAGAGACCAAGGCGACCACGTCGCAGGCGACGGCCTACGGAACGGGACACTACCTGGTGGTGTTCGACCTCTCGGAAACGGATGAAGTGTGTCACTACATCGAACACGGCGGAGACCGGACGGCCTTCCTCGAACGTTTCAAGGGAGCCTACTCGCCGGGATTCGATCCCGATCTCCATCTGGTCTCAGTGGGCGTTGCCAACCAGACTACCATGCTCCGCGGCGAAACCGAGGAGGTGCAGCGCCGGATCCGGGCCGCCATGGAACGTCGCTATGGCAACAACTCGGTCGAACAGCACTTCCGCGTATTCGACACCATCTGCGGCGCGACCCAGGACCGTCAGGACGCCCTCCAGAAGCTCCTCAAGACCCCGATGGACCTGCTGATCGTCGTCGGGGGATACAACTCCTCCAACACCTCGCATCTGGCCGAGATGGG
>JBDNHZ010000043.1:0-6398 GCA_041688515.1 Verrucomicrobiota bacterium | reverse complement strand
CATTTCGGGAGGCAGCAGCAGGACGCATCGCGGTGCCCGATTTGGCGAATCCGGGGCGTGTGCCTGGAGGAAGGCGCGTAGGGCCTTCACGGACGGACCTGCAGGCAATCATATCCCAGCCACAGAAAGTAGCGAAGAACCAAGAAGAGCAAGGGCAGCGTCCTTTTCCGGAGATATGCCGACGACAGTATCGTCTGCTTCGAACGAAAGGACGATGCCGAGGCGTATCTGCGGGCACTGCCCGCGCGTCTCGCGAAGTTCGGACTCGAACTCGCTGAAGAGAAGAGCGCGTTGGTCAAGTTCAACCGGTGGGAGGCGCAAAGCAGCGGGAAGTTCACCTTCCTTGGCTTCGACTTCTTCTGGGGGCAAAGCCGGCGCAATCCCAACTACTGGCGGGTCAGACGCACCACCAACGCGAAGAAGTTCCGGGCGGGACTTGCCGCGCTCAAGGACTGGCTCAAGAAGGAAAGGAGCACTTCGCTCCCCGAACTCGTCGCCACCCTCAGGCGCAAGCTGCAAGGCCACTGGAACTACTACGGGGTCATCGGTAACCCGGACCAGACCTGGACTTTCGCCTATTGGGCGAAGCGGCTGGTTCATAAGTGGCTCAACTGGCGCAGCCAGCGCAAGAGTTTCACATGGGCGACATTTGCCGCCGCATGGGAACGCTGGCAGATTCCGGCCCCACGGGTGATCGAGAAGCCATGGCCCCGGATCGCTTGACAATACCGGACTCAGGGCATATGACGATGCAAACCAACAGGAAACCAATCATGATCGAAGTTCCACCTGCGCGCATTTCCGAGGAGCCCGGTGCGGTAATTCCGCACGCCGGGATCTGCGAGGGGGGCGCCGGGCAACCGGTATCCCTACCTTAATCTGCACTACACCAAGCCCACCACGCATGAAAATCCCGCTTACCATTCTTCTCAACTTGCTGACATTAAATCAGCTTCTGGCTCAAACTTTCCTCAATGCCGATTTTGAATCAGGGAACACAGGGTTCACATCGGATTACCAATTTGCAGGAAGCAACTCCACCGAAGGAGAGTTCACGGTAAGAAGCGATCCACAGAACTGGAATGGACTCTTCGTGAATTTTGGCGATCATACTACGGGTTCTGGCAAGATGCTTGTGGTTAACGGAGCAACATCTGGCAACCCTGCCATTTGGCGACAAACCATTTCACTGGGCGCCAATACTAGCTACTGCTTCAGAGCGTGGACCGGAACGGCAGTAAGCGGTGGTCCTGCCAACCTAATGCTAAGAATTAATGGTTCTCAGGTTGGCCCTTCTTTTGTTCTACCCGCATCCGCTGATTCTTGGGTTTTGTGGGAGCAGCCTTGGACTTCATCTGCGGCAGCTAGCTACATTTTTGAAATCGTCAATGCGAACACTAGCATATTCCCAAACGACTTTTATGTTGATGACGTCAGCCTTTTTAAGACATCTCTCAGGATTTCCACGTCCATTATGGGTAGCAGTCTTGGCTTATCATGGCCAGCAGACCCGACTTGGAGTTTGTTTACGAGCTCTTCCTTAGCGACTGGTTCATGGAGTCCTGTATCACCAATTCCAAGCACTACGCTCGGTATTAGCTCGCTGGCGGTTCCCATAAGTGGCCCCCGAGCCTACTATCGTCTTCAGCGCATTCCATAAACAATAAACTAGCAGAATCGGGTCGGGATGGCAGGACTGATAGGAATTTGCTTTGACGCTCCGCGGTGAATCTGCGGTTCAGGCAATGCCTGCCAGCGCCTCCCCTTCCAACTTGGATCCCCACATGAATCGGTCGTGCGGGCCAGCGCGGTTTGCCTCAACCCAGCCAGGGCCTGATGCGGCCCCGAGCGAGTTCGAACTGTCCGTGAATCGGCCCCAAACCAGCCTTGACACCTCCAAAAGCGAACGGGCAGGCTGACAAAGAGTTCCAATTCCCCCTTTTTCTGCGAAGCACAAAGGAAATTCCTCTCAAAAATTTCGCGGACCATGAGTCTCACTCCGTTCATTCCATCCTGGTTCCGGTTCCTAGCCCAGTCTGTGGCCCTGCTTTTGGCGAGTCAGGTATACGCTCAGAATTTGCCGCCTTCCGCGCTGAAGACGAATGAAGTTCTCATCAAGATCAAGCTGTTCATCCTCTCCGTAGCGTCTCCCGGGCCGAGTTCCGACCCAACCGGGGAAACAGTCCGGTACCAGAACGACAGCACCCTGGATATCGATGGCACGTTTGCGGGGCAGTTGATCGTCACTGGCCAGGGAAAACGTTCCCTTTCCCAGTTTCGTCGGCTGCAGGAAGGCTTGACTGGGTCGTTTGAGGAACACGCGACCGTCACTCGGCTTGGTCTTTTTGGCGAGGGAGGGTTGGACCAGACTTACCGCGAGGTAAACAAGGAGGATTGGTGGTTCCCGCACATCGATTTGACTCCACCGATCGTGGACCTCGAGGTGGACCTGCAATCTTCGACATGGACCTGCCCCAGGTTCGCCTCCTTCGTGGATAGTCTGCTCAAGGAAGCCACGGCGTTTTTCAATTACACAGGGATCCGCAGTGCACCCGATGAGAATTATGTCCAAAGAACCTGGGTGAGCGGGGACTCGGATCGGCCGCCCCCGGATATGAGGGGCGGCAACCCTCGTCAGAGCGCCGCCGCCAGGGACAGCCTGGCCCGGTCGTTTGCGGAGATGGAAGAACCACAGCCTCTGGATAACTCGGACGCCTTGTACGCGGGAAGCATCCGCCGCGTTGTGGGAAACAAGGACAGCTACCAGGCGGCCTTCACCTTCACCTGGTCGGTGTACGCCACGGTTCCAGAGCTAGAACTTCGCGTCACCTCACCGGATCTCGACCAATGGCGTCCGCAGGCCGAACCGAGGACCGTCGGAGACACTCGCGCGAATCCGGGCAAGCCGCTGAGACTTATGGCGGAGGTGGTCAATCCCTCCGGGGCGAAGCCTGTCGTCCGCCTTCGAAAATTGCATTGGTGGCTCGAGGAGACCTCGCGTCTGCCCGGATTCGCCATGAACGCCCCCTACGACAGCTCTGAAACCGCCCCGGACCTCGAGATCGATCATCCGCGAGCGACCGCCGAGGGACAGGAGTTGGAGCTCACGGAACTCACGACCCTGCGGAGCGAAATCCGGATCAAACCCTATGATTGGGGTGGCTGGAGCACCTTGCATGTCGAGGCAGAACTCGATGATGGCCGGAAGCTCACCGGAAGGCTGAAGGGACAGACGGGTGATGAGACGGCCATTCGTCTCCCGTCGCGTGATCCGGACTCAAAGGTGGCCAACTCTTGGAAACGCCGGATCCATGCGGTCGGATTGGCTGATGATGCAGACGGTGACAACTTCCCGGAGGGACGGAGGAATGGAGACGGATTCACTGTCTTCGAGGAGTACCGCGGTTTTTACGCCTCGGAACTGGATGCCAGCGGAAAGGGTCTCGAACCGGCCCATCACTCCACCAATCCGAGAGGGAAAACGGTCTTTGTATACGACCGCATCGACAACACACATACTTGGGCCGCGCGTTCACTCTTCGAGGCTGCCAGTCAGGCGCGGGTCTTCGTCGTGGTACCAGGATACGGATTGCTGGACGAATCCCGCACGATGAATCGGAACGTGGGCAACGCCCCTTCAAAAGGCCCGCAACACGCCATTGGCATCGGATTGGGGGCCGAGTTTGGCCCCAAGTTTCCGGGCAGCCCGAGCACCGCGCAGGTGACCATCACTTCTTTCCCCAAAGTAAATCGGACGTTTTCATCCCTCCATCCCGCTCCGGTTCTCCAACTCTACAGGCGCGAGATTGCCTCTCGTCTTCTGATGGCCTGCCGGGTGGATCGACCGGGAACCGGCGACGAGGTCGTGGGCTTCAAGATGTCCCGGGATGACAACGGGTTTCCCAGGGTGATCACGCATTCCGGCAAGCGGGTAACGCTCCGGGATGAGGCCACCGGAATCGATCTGGCCGAACGTTTGCTGCCGGCATACGAAGCCGAGGCGCAAATCGTCGCGGATCGATCACGCTCGGAGGCCCAGACTGAGTTCTCATCCAGTCTGTACACGGGCAGACGCGGCGGACAGCACTCGGGCCCGCTGGACAACATCATGCGCTCCGCCGTTGCGGAGGCTTATTTTCTCGATGGGACCGACACCATCGTGGTGCTTTCCGTGCCGCCCGCCCAAAAGCTTGGGTACGCATTGACAGATACTGCCGAGGGGGACGAGTACAACGCCCGCGATTACGATCGGCCGCGCACGCGCTTCAGCGACGGAATCAATCCGCCGTCACGAAGGATGTTCGACGTCAGTGATCACACGCCATGAATCCGACGTCTCCTGGCCTCCTCTCCTGGCGGTCGTTTAGATTAGCGCTCGCCCTCCTATGCGGAACGTTGGCCTCGGTCGCCCAGCCGTCCCCCGGCCCGGAACTGGATGTCACCCTCATTCAACCTGAGGATGCGCAAAGCTGGCATCCCACGGAAGCACTGGCGCTTCGTGTCGCGCTTCGGCATCCGGCGATCTCCAGCCAGACGGCGACTCGCGATGCGCTAACTCTGGCGCCGACGGGCCAAGCCTGGCCCGCCGCGGTATCACTTCAAATCACAGGCCCTGATGGTCGGGAAGTTTCCTGGCCACTCGTCCGATCCGGAATCTCCCGGGTTACTCCCTATCCGCTCCCCATTGGAGGCTTACTTTCGATGGCCTTCGTGATGACCTCCGACCCGAATCGCCGTATTCCGCCGGGTGACTACGCCGCGGTTGCCATCTTGGAGATTCGTGAGGGAACCGGCTGGACTGGACGCAGCGAGTCGCCCCCGCTGCGCCTCAAGGTGGTGGCGCCGCCGGAGACCAATCCCGGCCTGGAGATCTCCGTTACCGGAGGAAATGTCCTCGCCGTGGGCGATCCGTGGGTCGTCGAACTCCGCGTGCTTCCACCTCTGGGAAACGCTGCCGAAAACGTTCTTCGCTCGGGATACCGCTTCCGAGTCTTTGATGCATCGGGACGTGAACAGCCGTGGGCCTTTGAGCCGGCGGTGACGCTGCCGCGCCTGCCTAATGCGGGTGAACTGATCGAGTCGGGCCTGTATCCGGTGCTCGCTGTGTTGCCACCCACTGCCGCGACCGGCCTGGAGCCAGGGAACTACCGATTGGAAGCATCCTGGAGCGGAGCCTCGGCAGGCAAGGGCAGAACGAACTCCCTGAACGTGACCGTCAATGTGTCGCAAATCGTCCAGAGATTGCCGGAGCGGCCGCAAGCTGTGCGGCAGCAACACCTCGGGTGGGCCACAGCGCTCCTGTGGCGGGCCGAGTACAGTTCCACCGCGGAGATCGAGCAACTTGTCCGCAAAGCCGCCCCTCTGCTGGTCGCCGCAGAAACGAATGCACTGGATACGTGGGTGCAAGATATCAGCGACTCCGAAGTGGCCCTCGCTCTCTCGGAGACGTACTTCCTGGGAGGCGACTTCGAAAGCGCTCTGGCCTTCGCGAGCCTCGCCCGGCGGCTGCAAGTTCCTCCGGTGGAATCAATCAATTTCCCTCCCGACCCAGTCTGGCAGGAACTCGGCGAATTCAGCCGGTTGATTGAAGAGACGGCCGCCCGCGGCCCCGGCCGCGTACTGCCCTACCTGATTCCTGCCATCAATACTGTGCGTCCACCGGACCTGTCCGCCCCATGGGCCGCTACCGCGCGGGCGAGTTCTGAGTATCGGTCCAGCGACTACGGCGCGGCCCAGGCCACCGGCGCTCCCAATGTCAGCCGTCACGGGGACAATCCGCGCGCCTGGGCCACCAAGACGGCGGACGCCGGGGATGAATGGATCGAACTCTCCTTCGCCACAGCCATCCGTGCCCGGGGAGTGCGGGTCATCCAGAGCTTTAATCCCGGCGCAGTGGTCCGCATCGATGTGATCTTCGAGTCCGGTGCTGCCACCACCATTTGGACCGGGCCGGACCGAACGATATATCCGCGAGGTGAGATTGGCATCCTCGAGGTATCCTTCCCACCGACCGAACAGCCAGTGAACGGTGTGAAAGTCATACTGGACACCAGGATCGTGGCCGGTTGGAACGAGATCGATGCCGTCCAACTGCTAGCGGCCAGGGCCTCGACGACCCCTCCGCGTCTCCAGTTCCAGGTCTCTTCAACCGCCCCCAGGATCCTGGAGTTCTCGCCCTGGCCAAAGGACTTCATCCTGCAACGCGCCACCCGGATATCCCCGGCCGACTGGACCACGTTTTCCCTGAAGCCACCGGCCGGCTTCGTGCTCGAAGGTGAGGCCGCCTATTTCAGACTCGTTCGCGCGCCGGGAGTTCAAGTTTTGGATCCATGCGTTAAACGAGTCACGGATAGGAATTTGCTTTTGACGCCCCGCGGTGAGGGAGATTTGGTTTGATG